>NZ_BAAARB010000006.1:0-178190 GCF_039531975.1 Gordonia cholesterolivorans
ACTTGCATGTGTTAAGCACGCCGCCAGCGTTCGTCCTGAGCCAGGATCAAACTCTCCAACAAAAAATGCAGAAACCACAAGATTTCAACACAAAGCCAGAAAACAGAACCTGACCAAATCCAAAAAAACTGACATGGTAAAAAATTCATCCAAAACACTCACCAACCCCCAAAAGGGCCGGCAAGCACAATCTGTCCAAAAATCTCCCACGCCACAAAACAAAAAATAGTGGCACAAGAAATCCAAAACACACTATCGAGTTCTCAAAGAACACACACCCACCAGAACCAACCCCCACAAACAAGGGCCGAACACCAGCAGACATCTGCAATTAACTGTCAGTCACCCCGTCTCCGAGGCGACCTTTCCAGCCTACCAGACCGGAATCCTCCCTGCAACCGCGACATTCTCGAACTCCGAAGAAGAACGGGAAGTCTGCCAGGGGCTGGACCGCTACTCTACCCCCACCGCCCCGGCAAGATCAACTCACCGACCGGAAGGGGCATTTCGCTCGCCAGCGCCGACGCGCTGACCTGCAATAAGTTACGCAGCGCGGCCCGGAAGGTCAAATCGCCAGGTCGCAAGAGTGAACATTCGGCGGTTTCCGCGGGTCGACGGTCGCAGACCTGTACTTTCGGTCAGCTCCCACGACCGTTGGGTCAGTTACCCCGAGGGCGCCACCGTCTTAGCGTCGGAGAATGAGCACCGCCACCGCACTCCCAGCCGCTCTATCTGCGCCGACACGTGGCTTGGTCGTCGAGACCGTGTCCGGCCGCTCGGCACTCGCCGGTTTCCGAGGATCCGGTCGGCTCAGGTGGCGTCGATCCGGCGATCTGCTCGAGCTGGCGCACCCCTACGGTCCACGCGACATCAGCGATTCGGTGGTTGTCGGCGAACTCACTGCGCTGGTGTCGGCCGGCGCGATCGCCGGCCAGGAGGAGTTCGAGGCCGCGGCGGTCGAACTCATCACCGGGTGCGCGGCCGATTCGGACGAGGCCTGGGTCGCCTTCTATCGCAACTCAGTCCGGGAACTCCGTGATGGCTCAGTGCCGTTCAGTCCGATCCATCGCCGCGCGCGCGGCCTTCTCGTCGGCGAATCCGTCCTCGAGGTGGGCTCGTGCTTCGGCTTCTTCGCCCTGCAGTGCGCCGGCGACGGATTCGCGGTGACGGCCACCGACATCTGCCAGGGCGCCCTGGACCTCCTCGGGAGCGCCTCGTCGAGCCTGAATCTCCCGGTGACGACCGTCCCGGGCGATGTTCGCCGCCTGCCTTTCACTGATGACAGTTTCGACACAGTGACGATACTGCATCTTCTGGAGCACCTCCCCGCAGACGATGTCTGCACCGCGATCGCCGAATGTTGCCGGGTCGCGCGGAGTCGCGTGGTGGTCGCGGTGCCGTACGAGGATGAAGTGTGTCCCCACTTCGGCCACCTCGAACTGCTCCGCGAGGCCGACCTCCGGCAGTGGGCGCAGGCGGTCGGTGAGCACCGCACGACGATCTTCGCCGACCACGGTGGCTGGCTCGTCATCGACCTGTAGACGAAGACCGCCGTCACTCACCGCCCGGGTCGGCGATCAGATCAGTCCGCGCTTGCTCGCGACGTACACCGCGTCCGTGCGCTTCGAGACCCCGAGCTTCCGGATCACATTGCGGATGTGGAACTTCACCGTCGATTCCGAGATGAACAGCGTTCTGCCGATGTCGGCGTTCGACTTTCCGTCCGCCAGCAGCTTGAGCACCTCGCGTTCGCGGTCGGTGAGATCCGCCGGCGCCTCGTGCTCGCCGGACACGGTGCGGAGCACGATCGCGGCACTGCGCGGGTCGAAGGCGCTTCCGCCCGTCGAGACGGTGCGGATGGCGCGGATCAGTTCGGTGGTGTCGACGTCCTTGACCACGTACCCCTTGGCGCCGGCGCGGACGGCCCGCACCACCAGATCGTCGTCGAGGAACGTGGTGAGCACCAGAGTCGCGACCCCGGGATTCCGCTTGGCTATCTCCCGGATCAGGCGCAGACCCTCGTATTCGGTACCCGCCGTGAGCTTGAGGTCCACCACGACCACATCGGGCGCACAGTGCGCGATCTCGGCCAGCGCGGCGTCGAAGGTTCCGGCTTCGCCGACCACCACCACGTCGTCGTCCCGCTCCAGCAACGACCGCAGGCCTTCGCGCAGCAACGCGTGATCATCGATCAGGACCGTCCGTATCGGTGCGCCCATCAGATCTCCTCCTCCGCCGAGTCGCCGTAACCCGGCGGAACGAGCGGCAACACGGCGGCGATCCGCACGCCACCGAGCCGCGACCTGCGGATACGCAGAGTCCCGCCGAGTTCTTCGGCCCGAGACGCCATGTTCGCCAATCCCCGATGACGGCCGGCCGCCCGGTCTCCGGCCAGTGCTGCCCGCAGAACCGAACGCAGGTCGTCGGGATCTCCGACCCCGTCGTCGTCCACCCACAGCGTCACCCGCTCATCGGTGTAGCCGAAGGTGACGTTCACCCGTTCGGCCTCGGAGTGCACGGCGGCATTGAACAAGGACTCCCCCGCGATCCGCAGCACGGCGTGCTGGAGGTTGCCGGAGAGCTCGCGCGGCCGCCCACGGACGGTCACTGACGTCTGTGTGTCGGCAGGCATGTGCAGGGCGCACAGTTCATCGAGGGTCTCGGCGATGCTGGGCGCCGGTGTCCGCGCATCGGCGAGCGTGTAGATCGCGTTCCGCAACTGCTCCATCGCGTCGCGAGTGAGCCGGACCGCCTTGTCGACGTGGTCGGCGGCCGGACCCGACACCGACGGGCGGCACAGTTCCATCTGCAGCCCGGCCGAGAGAACCGACTGACCGACCGAGTCGTGCAGCTCCCGCGCGATGCGCGCCCGCTCGCCGCCCAAGAGCGCTGTGCGCTGGGCCGCGGACAGCTCGCGCTGGGTCCGGAGCAGTTCCGAGTTCCGCTCCGCGAGTTCCTCAGCCCGACGGTCGGTCTCCGCGAACAGCGCGGCATTGACCATCGCCACGGTTGCCTGACCGGCGAGGATGCGTAGAACCATGAGATCGGCCGGGTCGACGTCGCGGTCGGAGGGCGTCCACGCCGACAGTCCGCCCACCACTCGCCCGTCCAATTCGACCGGCACATGGATGTGGTGCTCGGAGACGATCGGGCCGTGAAGGACATCGCGTTCGCCGCGCAGGACGTCGTTGAGCCGGTTGAGCACCTGATCGGGCAGATCCGTCGGCTCGGTCGCGATCCGGACGCCCTCGAAGGCCATGATCCGCCCGTCCCCCGACGCGATCAGGTGCCGCGGGGTGGTCTTGCCCAACTGACCGTCGGCCAGCGCGAACAGCACCCAGTCGGCGCCGAGATGGTCTCGTACCGTCTCGACCACCGCGACCACCAGTGCCTCGGGCCCCTCGGCGGTCTGCACCAGTGCCTTCGAGATCCCCTCCAACGCGGTCATCACCCGGCTCAGGCGCGCCGCCGTGCCCCGGAACTGCGCGTAGTGCCCGGCTTTGACGGTGCGCAGGCCGACGAGGCTGGCGAGATCCGGTTCCTTCTCGGGCACGGTCACATCGCCTGCCGGTACAGGTCGAGGATCGCGGCCTCCTCCGGCCGCCGCGGGTTGGTGATCATGCACGAATCCGCCAGAGCGTGTGAGGTGAGCAGATCCAGGTCACCGGACCGCACGCCGAGGGGCGACAACGTGTCAGGCATGCCGACCCGCGCCGCGAGCCGTGCGACGGCGTCGGCCAGCCGGTCGGCCACGGCCCGCGGGTCTCCCGACGTCGCCAGCCCGACGGCGTCGGCGAGTTGCACGAAGTCGTCCGCGCACACCACGGCGTTGTAGCGGATGACGTGCGGCAGCAGGACGGAATTGATGGTGCCGTGCGGGGCGTCGCAGTATCCGCCGACCGGGTGGCTCATGGCGTGGGCGGCGCCGAGGATCGCGTTGGTGAACGCCATACCGGCCCGCAGCGACGCCAGCGCCATCTCCTCGCCGGCTCCGGCGTCGCGCGGGTCGTCGACCAGCCGTTCCAGGTTGTTCCACACTCCGCTGAGCGACTCGAGCGCGAGCGAGTCCGTGAGCCTGCCGTGAGCCAGGGACACGTACGCCTCGACGCAATGGGTGAGCGTGTCCATCCCCGCCTGCGCGGTCACCTCCGGCGGTGCGGTGGTGAGCAGCGTCGGATCGATCACCGTCACATTCGGCACCAACGTGCGCCCGATGATGGTGACCTTGGTCCGCCGCTCGGGATCGTTGATGATGCAGAACTGAGAGACGTCGGCCCCGCTGCCGGCTGTGGTCGGTACCGCGACCAGCGGCGGCAGCGGCCGCACCGCACGGTCGATGCCCTCGAACTCGAGGATCACCCCGCCGTTCGACGCGAGCACGGCGACGCCCTTGGCCGTGTCGATCACCGATCCCCCTCCGAGGGCGATGAGGCCGTCGGCACCGTGTGCGCGATACGCGGCGAAGCCGTCGGCCACCTCGCCCGCCCGAGGGTTCGGCGTCACGTCCAGGTACGACGCCGGACTCAGACCCTGGGCGCGGAGGTCGTCGAGCAGTGCGCCGTACCAGGGCGCGGCCTCCAGGCGGCGGTCGGAGACCACCAGCGGCCGGCGGACCCCGAGCCCGGCGACGGCCACGGCGGCCTCCGGGAACGATCCGGGGCCGAGCACGATCTCCGGCGTGTGAAACTTCGCGACGCTGGTGGTGGCGCGCCGCGGCGCCCGGTCACCGGTCACCGATCACCTCCTGTTCGCCGGTGACGCTACCCCGCTCAGCGCAGCGCCGCGCCGAGTTCATCGCACCGGGTGAGGATCTCTTCACCGTCGCGCGCACTCACTACACCGGCACAGTGTTCGGCGTAATCGCCTAGCGCACAACCGGTTTGGTTCCAGTATCGGGACGGTTCCGGCGTCAGCCATGCCACTCGGTAAGCGCGGCGCGCGATCTCGGCGAAGAGGTCCACCCGGGGGTCGAAGGCGTTGCTCCGTCCGTCCCCGACCACCAGCACGCTGGTCCGCCGGGAGAGCAGGTCGCCGAAACGGTCGAGCACGGCGGCCCAGGTGCGTCCGTAGTCACTCGTCGCGGCGAGGTCGAGACCGTCGGCGGCCAGGACTGCCGCCAGAGCGTCGTCGGTGTCGGCGGCCCGCAGAGCCGGCGTCACGAGCACCGGATCGTCGACGAAGGCCATAACCTCGCATCGATCGCCGAAGCGGTGCAGGGTCTGAGCGAGCCGCAGGATGAAGCCGGCGACCGGGCGCACCGATAGGGAGACGTCCACGATCACCAACAGTCGCACCGGCCCGGGCACGGTCCGGCGTCGCCACAGGTCGACGGGAATCCCGTCGGTCGCGATCGCCGCGCGCATGGTGGCTCGCATGTCCAGACGGCCGGTGTCGGCGAGTCGGGGAACCCGTCTCGGAGCTCCTCGCATCCGCTGGACCAGCCGATGACAGGCCCGATCGAGATCGGCCTGGTCGCGGTGTTCGACGGCAGTCCCGGCCGGATCGGCCGCCACCGTCTCGATCCGCTCCGACAGTGCGTCGACGAACCGCGCGAGGGCTTCCTCCAGCGCCTCGCGCCGTTCGGCGCCGAGCCCGGCGACCTGGTCGCACGGACCGTCCTGCTCGTACGCCGTCCGGCCGTCACCCGCGCCGAGCGCGCGCAGCAGACTGGCCGCGTCGGCCAGCGACAGCGCGCCGCCCTGGACGCGCGCGGTGCTCGCGACCAGTTCTCCGACGTCCGCGGCAGCGGCGTGGTCGACATCGATCGTGTACGTCGCACCGCTGCTCACGTTGTCCGATTCGGTCGCGACCTGCAGTTCCTCGGTGCCGGACGAGACGGAGAAATCGTCGTCCTCGCGGTGCGAGCTCTCGCCCGTCCGTTCGGCGGCATCGGGATCGTCGATCATCAGATCGCCGATCTCCTCGGTGTGCTCGTCGGCACCGATCATCCGTCCGGCGCCGGTGAAGTCCTCGTCCCAGGCGACGTCGTCGGGCAGATCGTTGACGACGGTCCGCACCTTCGGCCGATCGGCGGCCGTCTCCTCGGGCCGGCCGAGACCGAAGTAGGTCGCGAACGCACGCTCGAACATCGGCTGCTCGTGCGAGTACTTCACGCTGGCGCACCGGAGCCCCGTCCGGAGGCGATCGAGATCGGCCGCTCCGACGATGTCCATCACACGCCGGATCTCGATCACCTCCGCGGGCGACGCCGGGAGGCCGTGGGCTCGCAGCGTGTGGCCGAAGGCCACGGCGAGACCGTCGAGCACGGTCATCGCCGCGCTCCGGCACCGGACCGGGCCCGGCCGGCACCGAAGGCGGTGGCGGTCCCCGAACCCGTCACGCCCGAACCCGCCGTCCCCGATCCGGCCTTCGCACCCGATCCGAGATCGGACGCGAGGAGCCGTCGCACCTGGTCGAGGTCGGTGCCGAACTTCACCAGCAACGACATCAACGCCGGGTCGCCGTCACCGGCTCGCCGATCACCCAGGAGTGCCGCGGCCCGCGCCGCGTCGATCACCTCGGCGATCGACGGACTCTTGCGGAGCGGGAGTTCGCGGAGCCGGCGCGCCAGATCGACGACGTCGGCGACCACCGCCTCGGGCACCCCGGGCGCCCGCACCGCCACGATGCGCTGCTCCCGCTCGGCCGTCGGGTACGACACCTGGAAGTGCAGACACCGCCGCTTGAGCGCGGGCGAGAGCTCCCGGGTGTCGTTGGAGGTGAGGATCACCCACGGCGCCGACCGCGCGACGAAGGTGCCGAGTTCGGGAACGGTCACCTGGCGTTCGGCGAGCACCTCCAGCATCACCGCCTCCATCGCCTCGTCCGTGCGGTCGATCTCGTCGACCAAGAGCACCGTCGGCGCCGTGGACATGATGGCCGCGAGGAGCGGACGCGGCACCAGGAAGTCCTCGGTGTACACGCCGACGTCGGTTCGCGCGAGCGCCGACGACGCGGCCGAGAGCGTCTCGTGGGCCGCCAGTTCGTCGCTGATGCGGTCACGGAGCATCTGCACGTGCAGCAGTTGGCGTGCGTAGTCCCACTCGTACAGCGCCCGCGCGTCGTCGAGGCCCTCGTAGCACTGGAGCCTGATGAGTTCCCGGCCCGACGCCGCGGCGAGGGCCTTCGCCAGCTCCGTCTTCCCGACGCCGGCCGGGCCCTCCAGCAGCAACGGACGGTCGAGCAGGGTCGCGAGGTGCAGCACCACCGCGAGGTCCGGCTCGATCAGATAACCCTGCGCCTCCAGCGACGCGGTCAGGTCGTCGACCGTCTCGAACTGCGCGATCGGTTCGCCGTCCCGCGGTTCGGCAGGCACGGGCTTCCTCGTCTTCGTCGTCTCCATCACGGCACGTATCTCCTCGTCCTGCTCGACCGTCGCGATCAGTAGCTTCCGGTCATCGCGTGGCGGATCATCGGAATCTGCGACTCGACCGTGCATTCGCGCGGATTGGCCGGCGTGCACCAGTCCTCCATCATGTGCTCGGAGATGGTGCGGATCATCTCGTCGGAGGTGTCGATCGACGAGCCGCGGCCTTCGTACTTGCCCGTGTTCATCCGGTTCTTCTGGTAGGTGTCGGGGTGCACCGAGCCGAAGTTGTCGGGAATGCCGAGGTCCTTCGACAGCCGGATCGCGGCCTCGACCGCGGCGTCGGCCGCCTGCACCGTCGTCATGTTGCGGGTGTCGACGCCCATCAGCGGAGCGATCTCGGCGAATCGCTCGTACCGCGCCGGCAGGTTGTACTCCCACACGCGCGGCAACGCGATCGCGTTGTTCAGTCCGTGATGCAGGTCGAAGTACGCGCTGACCGCATGCGACATCGAGTGGATCTGGCCGAGACCGCCCGAGTTGAACGCCTGGGCCGCGATGTACTGGGCGTGCATCATGCCGGTCCGTGCCTCCAGGTTGTGGGGGTCGTAGACGGCGGTGGGCAGGTGTTTCGCGATCAGCTCGATCGAGTACTTGGCGTTCCCCAGCGAGGGCGCGAAGTCCAGTCGCGAGACGTACGGCTCACTGGCGTGTGCGAGGACGTCGAAACCGCAGTACGCGGTGAACTCCTGCGGGCACGAGTAGTAGAGCAACGGATCGTCCATCGCCAGATCCACCAGGCAGGTGTCGTCGAAGGCCACCCACTTGTGCGGCTTGTCCATGTCGGAGGTGTCGGTGATGACGTACGCCCACGACGTCTCCGAACCCGTGCCCGCGGTGGTCGAGACCGCGATGTGCTTCGGGTTCTCCTTATTGGTGGCCTTGGAGAAGCCTTCGAACTCGTTGATGTTGCGGCCGTCGTGCGCGATCACCATTCGCGCGCCCTTCGCCGCATCGTGGCTCGAGCCGCCGCCGACCGAGATGATCCCGTCGCACTTCTCCGACTGGTAGCGAGCCGCGGCGTCCATCGCGTTGGTGTCCTTCGGGTTCGACTGCACCTCGTCGAACAGGACCACGTCGACGCCCTGGTACTCGATCTTCCCGGTCAGCTCCTCGATGATCCCGGAACCGCGCAGGCCGGTCGTCATCAACAGCACGCGGGTCATGCCGAGTTCCTTGGCTTCGACACCGAGCATGTCGTGCGCGCCGACGCCGAGCTTCGCCTTCGGGAACGGGTGGAACTCCTTGATCGGGAAGTCCCAGATCTGATTCAGCTCGATTGCCATGGGCTGGTCAACTCCTTCTGTCCGGGATGCGGTGCACCCCGTTGCCGAAACGGTCCCCACCAGCGTGTTCCCCGTCACATCATGGCGACAAGGGGCCCTGACCCGGCGCCGAGAGGATCAGCCCGAGCGGATGGGAGACGCACCTGGCCGTTCGGACAGGTTCTGCGTTGAAGGAGGGCGAACGACGAAGGGGCGTTCAGCCGGAGACGCGCTCGATCTTGCCGCCGAGCGCGCTCAGCTGCTCTTCGAAGTTCGGGTACCCGCGGTCGATGTGCTCCACGTCGTGCACCTCGGTGACGCCGTCGGCGACCAGACCCGCCAGCACCAGACCGACGCCGGCACGGATGTCGGACGACCACACCGGCGCGCTCGAAAGCGTCTCGACACCGCGGATCACCGCGTGGTGCCCGTCGGTGCGGGCGTCGGCGCCGAGCCGCACCATCTCCTCGACGAACCGGAAGCGCGCCTCGAAGACGTTCTCGGTGATCATCGACATGCCCTCGGAGACGGCCGCCAGCCCGATCGCCATCGGCTGCATGTCGGTCGGGTAGCCCGGATACGGCAGCGTCGCGGTGTTCACCGCCACCGGCCGGCCTGCCTGCACCACGCGGAAACCGTCGTCGAACCGCTCCACCGTGGACCCCGCGTCTTCGAGCTTCTTCAGCACGAGTCGGAGATGATCAGGGTCCACGCCGCGCACCCGGATGTCGCCGCGGGTCATCGCCGCAGCCACTCCCCAGGTTCCGGCGACGATCCGGTCGCCGACCACGTGGTGGCGGGTCGGGCTCAGCGACCGCACGCCGGTGACAGTGAGCGTGGGCGAGCCGACGCCGTCGATTCGGGCGCCCATCTGGATCAACATCTCACAGAGGTCGACGATCTCCGGTTCGCGAGCGGCGTTGTCGATGGTCGTGACGCCCTCGGCGAGCACGGCCGCCATCAGGATGTTCTCGGTGGCTCCCACCGAGGGGAACTCCAGCGCGACCGCCGCACCGGTGAGTTCCTCGGCCTCGGCGACCACGCAGCCGTGCTCGATCGCACTCTGTGCCCCCAGCGCGCGCAGTCCGGCCTGGTGCATGTCGAGCGGCCGGGAACCGATGGCGTCACCGCCCGGCAGGGCCACCACCGCCCGGCGTCGCCGGGCCATCAGCGGGCCCAGCACACAGACCGAGGCGCGGAACTGCTTCACCGCGTCGAAGTCCGCGTGGTACTCGGGCTCGGCGGGCACGTCGATCACCACCACGTCGCCGTCGATCATCACCTCGGCGCCGAGTCCGCGCAGCACGTCCGCCATCAGCGGGACGTCGGCGATCTCGGGCGCATTGGTCAGAACTGTGCGGCCCTCCGCGAGCAGTGCCGCCGCCATGAGCTTCAGAACGCTGTTCTTGGCTCCCCCAACCGTCACCTCTCCCGCCAGCCGTGCCCCACCAGTAACCAAGTAGCGATCACTCACGCACACAGCTTATCGCCGGACGCGTAGGTTGACAGACATGGCAGTCCATCTCACGCGCATCTACACCCGCACCGGCGACGACGGGACCACCGGTCTCTCCGACTTCTCACGAGTCCCGAAGACCGACTCCCGAGTGGTCGCGTACGCCGACTGCGATGAGGCCAACGCGGCCATCGGAGCCGCTCTCACGCTCGCCGCGGACGTCCCGCCCGATATCGCGGAGGTCCTGACCACGGTCCAGAACGACCTCTTCGACGCCGGGGCCGATCTCTCCACCCCGGTCGTCGACGATCCGAAGTATCCGCCGCTGCGGATCGAACCGGAGTACATCGACGCGCTCGAAGCCTGGTGCGACTCCTTCGGCGCCGAGCTCGCTCCCCTGGACTCGTTCATCCTCCCCGGCGGTACCGGGCTGTCGGCGCTTCTGCACCAGGCGCGGGTGGTGACCAGGCGAGCCGAGCGCTCCGCCTGGGCGGCGATCGCCGAACATCCCGACGATTCGTCCGTGCTTCCGGCCAAGTACCTCAACCGGCTCTCCGACCTGCTCTTCATCCTGGCACGGGTCAGCAACGTGCGCGCCGGGGTCGGCGACGTCAAGTGGGTTCCGGGAGGCGACCGGAAGCGGTGAGGAGCGGGGCGCGCCCGGTATCAGGCGGCCGGACGACGCCGCTTGGACCGCTTCGGGGCACGCGCCTCGATCCACGACTGGAAGGCCGTGGAGACCGCCGGGCTCATGCCGATTTCGTAGCGGCCACCGGCACCGGAGCGCCCTATCGACAGCTCGACGATGGCGAAGTCGGCGTCCATGATCTCCAGTTCGGTGCCGACCGGGGCTCGGCGTCCCACGATCTCGATCCGGCGGCGCGAGAGGCTGACGGTGGGGCCCGGACGCAGGGAACTGAGGCGGTAGTACGCGAGGGCGTCGTCGCCGTACTGCACCGACCCGTGCCGCCAGCCCTGATCGGCGTCGGCGGGCAGCGACCGCAGCAGCACCGGAGTCCCGGCGCGCCGGACCTCGATCAGCCGGTAGACGACGCCTGCGGCCACGAACAGGCCGGCCACGACGACGCCGACGATCACCCATACCCACATCGGCACCGCATCAACCTCCTCACATGCAGGTATACACGACCGCGGATGAGCCCTTCCTGAGACGACGACAGCCGCCCTGCAGAGCAGGACGGCTGTCGTCGTCTAAATCACATCTGCTGCGCGCAATGTCGCAGTCTCCCGGTCAGCCCACGGCTTCCGCGGCGCGGACCCGGGACTTGGCCCGGAGGAACTCCGCGCTGCCCTCGTCGGCCGACTCCAGCACCGAGCGCTCGGCGGCGACATCGATGTCGGAGGCGAACTGCGCGTGCTCGGCGAGCACGGTGACCGACTCGCCGGTCACCGACAGGAATCCGCCCTGCACCGCGAACGCGGTCCGGTTTCCACCGGACTCGGTCACGACGACGCAGCCGCCGGGAGCGAGCTCAGCCAGCATCGGAGCGTGGCTCGCGAGAATGCCGAGTTCGCCGACGGTGGTCTGAGCCACGAGGAACGTCGCGTCGCCGGAGTACAGTTCCGAGTCCGGCGAGACGACCTCGAGTCGGAAAGTCTTGTCAGCCATGAGCAGCGACTACTTTCCGGCGATCTTCTTGGCTGCAGCCTCGACGTCGTCGAGCCCGCCGCAGCTGTTGAAGGCCTGCTCGGGCAGGTGATCGAACTCGCCCTTGCACACGCGGTCGAAGGCCTCGATGGTGTCCGACAGCGGGACGACCGAACCCTTCTGGCCGGTGAACTTCTCGGCGACCAGGAAGTTCTGGCCGAGGAACTTCTGCAGGCGACGGGCGCGCGCGACCGTGACCTTGTCCTCTTCCGAGAGCTCGTCCATACCGAGGATCGCGATGATGTCCTGCAGCTCCTTGTACT
Source organism: Gordonia cholesterolivorans (assembly GCF_039531975.1). Lineage (NCBI taxonomy): Bacteria > Bacillati > Actinomycetota > Actinomycetes > Mycobacteriales > Gordoniaceae > Gordonia > Gordonia cholesterolivorans. The sequence continues at coordinate 12,020 of NZ_BAAARB010000006.1, forward strand.
TCTGCAGGATGCGCTTGACCTCGTTGGCGACGCGGAAGTGCTCGTCGCCCACGATCGAGGCCTCGAGGATTCGCGAGGTCGAGGTCAGCGGATCCACGGCCGGGTAGATACCCAGCTGCGAGATCGGGCGCGAGAGCTCGGTGGTGGCGTCGAGGTGCGCGAACGTGGTTGCCGGCGCGGGGTCGGTGTAGTCGTCCGCGGGGACGTAGATCGCCTGCAGCGAGGTGATCGAACGGCCCTTGGTCGAGGTGATGCGCTCCTGCAGCTCGCCCATCTCGTCGGCCAGCGTGGGCTGGTAACCCACAGCCGAAGGCATACGGCCGAGCAGGGTCGAGACCTCGGAACCGGCCTGGGTGAAACGGAAGATGTTGTCGATGAACAGCAGCACGTCCTGGTGCTGCACGTCGCGGAAGTACTCGGCCATGGTCAGGGCCGAGAGAGCGACGCGCATACGCGTGCCCGGCGGCTCGTCCATCTGGCCGAACACCAGCGCGGTGTCCTGAAGAACGCCCATCTCCTCCATCTCGAGGTGGAGGTCGGTGCCCTCACGCGTACGCTCGCCGACGCCCGCGAACACCGAGGTGCCCGAGAACTCGCGAGCGATACGGGTGATCATCTCCTGGATCAGAACGGTCTTGCCGACACCGGCGCCACCGAACAGACCGATCTTGCCGCCCTTGACGTACGGGGTCAGCAGGTCGATGACCTTGATGCCGGTCTCGAGGATCTCGGTCTTGCCCTCGAGCTGATCGAAGGCCGGCGGCTTGCGGTGGATACCCCACTGCACGCCGTCGCGACCGGTGCCCGGCGCATCCAGGCAGTCGCCCAGCGCGTTGAAGACGTGGCCCTTGACGACGTCACCGACGGGAACCGAGATCGGCTTGCCGGTGTCGACGACGGCCGCACCGCGGACGAGGCCGTCGGTGGGCTGCATCGAGACGGTGCGGACGACGTTGTCGCCGAGGTGCTGAGCGACCTCGAGCGTCAGGGTCTTCGCGACCGCCGGAAGGGTGACCTCCGCGTGCAGGGCGTTGAACAGGGCGGGAATGGCGCCGCGCGGGAACTCGACATCGACGACGGGGCCGATCACCCGGGCGACACGACCGGCTGTCGCGGACGCGGCCCCCGGCGTATCAGTGACTGCTGCAGTCATTGTTCTTCACTTTCCTTCAGGTGTGTCTTGTGTCGCGATCAGTTCGCCAGCGCTTCGACGCCGCCGACGATCTCGCTGATTTCCTGGGTGATCTGCGCCTGACGGGCCGCGTTGGCCTGACGGGACAGGTTCCTCTCGAGCTCGGTCGCGTTGTCGGTCGCCGCCTTCATGGCGGTGCGACGTGCCGCATTCTCCGATGCCGCCGACTCGAGCAGCGCAGCGAAGATCCGCGATGCCACGTACTTCGGCAACAGCGCGTCGAGCAGTTCCTTGGCCTCGGGCTCGAACTCCACCTCGGCGCTCACCTCGGCGTTGGCGGAGTCCTCGAGGATGTCCTCCCCCATGTTCAACTGCTCGATCTCGAACTCGACGTCGATCGGCGCCATCCGGCGCACCACCGGCTTCTGCGTCAGCATCGACACGAAACGCGTGTAGACGATGTGCAGTTCGTCGACGCCCTCGATCTCGCCGCCCTCGGGCAGCGCCACCGACTCACCGGATCCGGCCAGGAAGGAGTCCACGAGATGGTGGACCGCGTCGGCGCTGTCGGAGAACTTCGGCTGCTGGGAGAACCCGGACCAGCCGGCGGCCACCGGACGGTCACGGAAGGTGTAGTACCCGATGCCCTTGCGGCCCATCACGTACACGACCGGTTCCTTGCCCTCGCTGCGGAGCAACGAGAGGAGTTCCTCGGTCTCCTTCAGCACGTTCGAGTTGTACCCGCCGCACTGACCGCTGTCGCTGGTGACGACCAGGACCGCGGCGCGGCGCGGGTTCTCCCGATCGACCAGCAGCGGGCTGTCCAGGGACGTGGAGGCGTTCGCCAGCGTCGTGACGACCCGGGTGATCTCCTGGGCGTAGGGACGGGCGGCAGCCACCCGTGCCTGAGCCTTGGTGATCCGCGAGGTCGCGATCAGCTCCTGCGCCTTCGTGATCTTCTTCGTCGATTGAATCGACTTGATCCGTGAGCGCAGCTCCCGAATGGTTGCCATGTTACTTCAGCTTCTTCGTCACTCGGATCGTCTCGGACTCGACGTCCTCGGGCGCCAGCGGGTCGGCCTCGACCTCGACGACACGGCTGCCGTCAGAGGCGATGAAGCCGGCCTTGAAGTTGTTCGTGGCGGTCGCGAGCGCGGCCTTGTCCTCGTCGGTGAGCTTCTTGCCGCCGGCGATGTTGCTGTACACGCCGGAGGCGGTGTGCCGCAGATCGCCGAGGAGCTCGGCCTCGAAGCGACGGATGTCGGCCACCGGCACCGAGTCCATGAAGCCCTCGCCGCAGAGGTACAGCGAGACGATCTGGTCCTCGACGGCGACCGGGCTGTACTGATCCTGCTTGAGCAGTTCCACCCAGCGGGCACCGCGCTCGAGCTGTGCCTTCGACGCGGCGTCCAGGTCCGAGGCGAAGGCCGAGAAGGCCTCCAGCTCACGGAACTGCGCGAGTTCCAGACGCAGCGAGCCGGAGACGTCCTTCAGGCCCTTGGTCTGCGCGGCGCCACCGACACGGGAGACCGAGATACCGACGTTGATCGCCGGGCGGACGCCCTTGTTGAACAGGTCCGACTCGAGGAAGACCTGACCGTCGGTGATCGAGATGACGTTGGTCGGAATGAACGCCGAGACGTCGTTGGCCTTGGTCTCGATGATCGGCAGGCCGGTCATCGATCCGCCGCCGAGCTCGTCGGACAGCTTGGCGCAACGCTCCAGCAGGCGGGAGTGCAGGTAGAACACGTCACCGGGGTACGCCTCGCGGCCCGGCGGGCGGCGCAGCAGCAGCGAGATCGCACGGTAGGCCTCAGCCTGCTTCGACAGGTCGTCGAACACGATCAGGACGTGCTTGCCCTGGTACATCCAGTGCTGGCCGAGGGCCGAGCCGGTGTACGGTGCGAGCCACTTGAAGCCGGCCGAGTCGGACGCCGGAGCGGCGACGATGGTGGTGTACTCCATCGCGCCCGCCTCTTCGAGGGCGGTCTTGACGCCCGCGATGGTCGAGCCCTTCTGACCGATGGCGACGTAGATGCAGCGAACCTGCTTCTCCGGATCACCGGTGGCCCAGTTGGCCTTCTGGTTCAGGATGGCGTCGATGCAGAGCGCGGTCTTGCCGGTCTTGCGGTCGCCGATGACCAGCTGACGCTGGCCGCGGCCGATCGCGGTCATCGCGTCGACGGCCTTGATACCGGTGGCGAGGGACTCCTCGACCGGCTGACGCTCGAGGACGGTGGCTGCCTGCAGTTCGAGGACGCGGTCGCCCTCGGACTCGATGGCGCCCAGTCCGTCGATCGGCGAGCCCAGCGGGTCGATGACTCGGCCGAGGAACTTGTCGCCGACCGGGACCGACAGGACGTTGCCGGTGCGCTTGACTTCCTGGCCCTCTTCGATGTTCTCCGAGTCACCGAGGATGACGGCGCCGACCTCGTCCAGGTCGAGGTTCAGTGCGACGCCGCGGATGCCGCCGGGAAACTCCAGCAGCTCGTTGGCCATGGCACCCGGAAGGCCGCTGACGTGAGCGATGCCGTCGCCGGTGTCGGTGACGGTGCCGATCTCTTCTCGCGAGGCCTGGTTGCCCACGTCTTCGGTGTAACTTGCGATCGCGCTCCGAATTTCATCGGAGGAGATGGTCAACTCCGCCATGTTCCTGCTCTTCCTGGCTTTCTGGTTCTTGGTCTTGGGAATCGATTGTGGTGACGTGCGATGGTGTTACCGCAGGCCGCGACGCAGCGTCGCGATCTTGCCCGAGATGCTGCCGTCGATGCGTTCGTCACCGACACGCACCACGACGCCGCCGAGAAGCTCGGGATCGACGTCGACGTGCAGGGTGACGGGTGCCGAGTAGATCTCGGTGAGCTTGGCCGCGAGCGCGTTGCGCTGATCGCTCGACAGCTCGCCCGCGCTGGTGACGTAGGCGACCTTGCGGCCGTTGCTCGCCGCGGCGAGCTGCGACAGTTCGTCGACCGCGTCGCCGGGGAGCTCCTCGGTGGTCGCGACCGCGTTCACCGCCAGCCGCTCGGTGATGGTGTCCACCTTGCCGTCGATCAGCTTGTGCAGCAATGCGGTGCGATCGGCGGTGCTGCGTGCACGATCGGACAGTGCCTGCTCCAGAGCCGTGTCGCCCTTGATCACGCGTGCGAGGCGGAACAGCTCGTCTTCGACGGCATCGGACTTGCCCGCGTCCTTGGCAGCCAGCAGCAGAGCCTCTCGGCCCAGCCGGCGGAGGCCTTCGACGAGGTCGGCATCGCTCGACCACGCCCGTGCCGCCGTCGAGGAGACGATGGAACGGGTGGCGTCAGAGACCTTGCCGGTCAGGACCTTGTCGGCCACTGCCGCCCGGGTGTCGGGCGCAGTGCTCGAGTCGGCCAGCGCGATGCGCAGCGAGCGGTCACCACTGACGGCGTCGGACACCGACAGCAGTTCCTCGCCGACAGTCACCGCATCGGTGTCGGACGATGCGGAGGTTCCACGAAGGACGGTTTCCAGCTCAACGCGGGCCCCTTCGAGGGCTTCGCGGCTTGACGCTGCGTACATCTAGCTACATTCCTTGTCTAGGCGGACCCCGCCTGGGTGTCGGCTTGCCTCGGATGCGGCGGAGCGAGGGACGGAGATCTCTCCGACCCCCTCGCCGACCCGCACCATCGGTGTATCCATCGGATTACTTGGCGGTCTCGTTCGACACGCCGTCCAGCTCGGCGAGGAACCGGTCGACGGTTCCGGCCTGCTTGACGTCGTCCGACAGGGACGCACCGACCAGCTTCTCGGCCAGATCGACCGACAGCTTGCCGAGGTCACCGCGCAGTTCGGAGACGACCTGCTGGCGCTGGGCGTCGAGCTGAGCCGCGCCGTTGGCGATGATCCGCTCGCTCTCGGTGGTTGCCTGAGCCTTCATGTCCGAGACGATCTGCGCACCCTGGGTGCGTGCCTCGTCGCGGATCGCCGCAGCCTCTTCACGAGCGCCTGCGAGCTGCTCGCGGTACGCCGCCAGCTGCTGAGCCGCTTCGGCCTGAGCCGCCTCGGCGCGGGCGATACCGCCCTCGATCGTGTCGTGACGCTCGTCGAGCACCTTGCGGTACCGCGGGATGACGAACTTCCAGAAGACGAAGAGGACGACGGCGAAGGCGACCAGCGACCAGGTGATGTCGTACCACTCGGGAAGGAGCGGGTTATGGCTCTCGCTCTCTTCGGCGAGAATCAGACTGGTGTTGATCATGTCGTGGTCTCGTATCAGAAGATGAAGCCGGCGACGATACCGATCAGCGCCAGAGCCTCAGAGAGTGCGATACCGAGGAACATGGTGGTGCGGATCTGACCGGCCAGCTCGGGCTGACGGGCGATACCCTCGATGGCCTTGCCGGCCACGATGCCGACGCCGATACCGGGGCCGATGGCAGCGAGGCCGTAGCCGATCGCGCCGAAGCCCTTACCCGTGATGGTTTCGTCGGCCAGAGTCTGGGCGATGTAGCTCATCTTTGCGATTCCCTTTCTTGGTGGCTCCCCACCCGGTCGGGCGAGCGAGTCAGTCTGTGTCGGTCCGGCGCTCGTGCCGGCCCGAAGTATTCAGTTGGTCAGGACGAGTCGTGTCAGTGCGCGTCTGCGTGGATCGACTGGTCGATGTAGACCGCGGTCAGCAGAGCGAAGATGTACGCCTGCAGCGCGATGACCAGAAGTTCGAAGAAGGTGAAGCCGACGGCGGCGACGAGCGAGCCCAGTCCGGCGACGCTCCAGATGCCGCTCTTGTCGATGATGAAGAACTGCGTCGCGGCGAAGAACAGCGCGAGCATGATGTGGCCGGACAGCATGTTGGCCATGAGTCGGACGGTCAGCGTGAACGGCCGCAGAATGAAGGTCGAGACGAACTCGATCGGAACCAGCAGGAAGTGGATCGGCAGCGGCACACCGGGGAGCACGATCGAGGATCGGATGAAGCCGAAGAAGCCGAACTTGGCGATGCCCACCCAGCAGTAGGTGATGTAGGCGACCGCCGCCATCACCAGCGGCATGCCGATGCGTGCGTTGGTGGAGATGTTCAGGAACGGGATGATCGAGGTCAAGTTCAGGAAGATCGTCGCGAAGAAGATCGAGGCGATGATCGGCAGGAACTTGCGGCCGTTCTGCTTGCCGAGGATCTCCTCGGCGATGTTGATGCGCACCCAGTCGATGAAGCTCTCACCGACGTTCTGAAGACCACTCGGGACGATCTTGGGGCTGCGCAGAGCGAGCGCGAAAAACGCCGCGACGAGCACCGCCACGACGACTCGGATCAGCATGAGCCGGTCCATTCCCCACCAGGTGTCTTCTCCGAACAGCATCGGGGGGTAGAAGTCATCCAGGGACGGTGCGTGGAACTCGGCTGCGAGGGTGGCGCTCAGCGTTCTCTCCCGTTCTCGGGCCCGCACAACTTCTCAGCCGGCGGGTTCCATCGTTCAGTGTGCGAGGTGCCGCAGTGCATTGAACTGCACCTTGCCGCATCGACCCGCGGTGAGCAGACTAGCAAGTCAGGATGGTCAGCGACCAATCCGGGGCGACAATATCTGCATATCGTCCCGATGCAATCGTTCTACTATCAGTCGTAGTAGCTGGTCAGGCGACCCTTCGTGATACTCGTCACAATCAGACCTCCGAGTCGGCGTCCGGACCCACATAGGTCTGCCGTGTGGTCAACACTCCCCACAGTTCGCTGCCCAGAACCAGAACGATCGCGCCGATCAGCATGCTGACCAGCGCGCCTTTGCTGTAGAAGGTCATGTCCTTCAGAAGCGCGGTCACAGCGATCACGATGACCACCTTGACGAGGTATCCACCCATGAGGGCCCCCATCACCACGCTCGGTGACGCCTTCGCGGTGAGCAGGATGGTCAACACCGTGATGAGGATGAAGCCGCCGCCGATCGCTGCGCCCACCAGTACGCCCCACAACCCCGGAGTGCCCTTCCAGGGCCACCAGATCAGCAGGCCCGCGACGAGCAGCGCCCCGAGTCCGTAGAGGCCGTACTTGAGGCCGGCCCGCAGCGGCGCGGTGGGATCGGTGGCCTCGTCCAGCGCCCCCGAGTCGATGCCGCTCGCGGCCGGTTCGGGTGATTCGTTCTCGTCATTGGTCGACACGAGAGACCAGGTTAGCCAGCCGCCCCGCTATCGGGCGAACCGGCGGCTCAACCGCGGAGCGAAGGTCGCCGCCAGCGCGATGACCAGACCACCGAAGAACAGCGGCATCACCACCTCGAGAGGCAGCAGGCTGCCCGCCGCCACGGAGAAGGCCAGCACGCCCACCCACAGGTAGATCAGCAGCGCCACGCGTCGCTGCGAATGTCCGAGTTCGAGCAACCGGTGGTGAAGGTGCATCTTGTCCGGTGTGTAGAAGCCCACTCCGGCGCGAGTCCGCCGGATCACCGCCATGATCATGTCGAGCATCGGAATGAACATCACCGCCGCCACCAGGATCAGCGGCGAGAGCAGGGTGAACATATCCGCGGGGCCGTATGCGCTGCGGGCGACGCGGCCCGAGGCGCTCGTCGACGCGGCGGCGAGCATGAGTCCGATCAGCATGGCGCCCGAGTCGCCCATGAAGATCCGCGCCGGCGAGAAGTTGTGCGGCAGAAAGCCCAGGCACGCGCCGGCGAGAGCCACGGTGATCAGGGCCGGCGGGTAGTAACTCACGTCGCCGCCCTGGTCGTGGAGGAGTCCGAGGGAGAACAGGCAGATCGCACTGGCGGCGATGAGCCCGAGTCCGGCCGCGAGGCCGTCGAGTCCGTCGACGAAATTGATCGCGTTGATCGTGGTGACCGTGATGGCGACGGTGAGCAGGCCGGCCTGGAGCGGATCGAGGACCACCGTGCCGATGTCGGCGAACGGCACGTAGAGCAGGTACCAGCTGACGCCCATGATGACCAGGACGCCGGCGGCGGTGAGCTGTCCGACGAATTTGGTCAGCGCATCCAGGCCCCAGCGGTCGTCGATCACGCCGACGAGCACGATCACCAGTCCCGCGGTGATGACGGCCAGCATGTCGTGGGTGTACGAGAATCCGCGGTTCAAAGCGGGCAACTGTGCGGCCAGGCCGATCGCGCAGACGATGCCGATGTACATTCCGACACCGCCGAGCCGCGGCGTCGGGATCACATGGACGTCACGCTGCCGGGGCACGGCGACGGCGCCGAAGCGGACCGCACAGACCCGCACCAGCGAGGTCAGGAAGTACGTGATCCCCGCGGCGGTGAGGCCGACGAGCGCGAGTTCGCGCAAGGGCACGCCGGCACCGCCGCCGGACGACTCCAGCGCGTATCCGAGCACCGTCACCCCTCCCCCACGGCCGCCACGGCGGCGGTGATCGCCGCGCGGCGGGCCTCGTCGGATGGATCGGTCCGCATCGCGTCGAGCATGAGGTCGGCGATCTGCGGCATGTCCGCGGGCCGCAGTCCGTCGGCGGCAAGTACGGCCGTGCCGAAGCGGATGGCCGAGCCCTCGGAGACCGGCGCCTCGTCGAACGGGGTGACCGCCTTGTCGACGATGATCCGGCAGGCCGCCAGCCGCTTGGCCGCTTCCCGTCCGGTGATGCCGAGCGACGAGACCTCGATCACCGCCAGATGCGTGTCGGTGCCGCCCGAGACGGTGCGCAGCCCGCGCGCGCCCAGTTCGGTGGCCAGGGTGGCGGCGTCGTCCGCCACGTCGCGGGCATAGGCCGCGTACTCCGGGCGCAGGCACTCGCCGAACGCCACCGCCTTGGCCGCGATCGAGTGCATCGCCGGAGCGCCCTGCATGAACGGGTACACCGCCCGCGAGAGCGAGTCCTCGTGTTCGGACCTGGCGAGCAGCAGTCCGCCGCGCGGTCCGCGCATCACCTTGTTGGTGGCGACCGTCACCACGTCGGCGTACGGCACGGGCGAGTCGAGCACCCCGCCGACGGCGAGACCGGCCAGATGCGCCGCGTCGACCCAGAGGATGCAGTCGGCCTCGTCGGCGATGGTGCGCATCGCCGCGAAGTCCCACGACCGGGAGTAGGACGTACCGCCCGCGACGAGAATCCGCGGCCGGTGAATGAGGGCCAGATCCCGGATCTGGTCGTAGTCGATCCGCTCGTTGTCGCGGCGGACCTCGTAGTTCAGGACACTGAACCAGCGTCCCGACAGGTTCGCGCGCGAGCCGTGTGACTGGTGGCCGCCGTGCTTGAGGTTCAGGGAGAGCACCTGATCGCCCGGCTGCGAGAACGCGGCGTACACCGCGAAGTTCGCGAGCGCCCACGACAGCGGCTGGACGTTGACGTAATCGGCGCCGAACAGCGTGTGCGCGCGGCTGATCGCGAGCTGCTCGACCTCGTCGACCACCTCCGCTCCGCCGTGGTACCGGTGGCCGGGATAGCCCTCGGCGTACTTGTCCGCCAGAATCGATCCGACCGCGGCCCGCACCGCGGGGGTGGCCGTCGACTCCGCGGCCACCATCTGCAGGCTGCCGCGCCGGCGCGTCTCCTCGCGCCGAAGCAGTTCGGCGATCTCCGGATCACTCGCCAGCGGATCGGTCACGGCCGTCCCCGGAGCTCATCCGCGTCCACGTCGAGCACTTCGGCGATGTCCTCGGCGGTGATCGCGCCCTCACGCAGAATGCGAGGGTCCGGGCCGGTGAGGTCGACGATCGTCGAGGCGACGGCATGGTCGGCCGGACCGCCGTCGAGATAGACCGACACCTTCTCCTGCAGCTGCTCGCGGGCCTGGTGCACCTGCACCGCGGGCGGATGGCCGGAGATATTGGCGCTGGAGACGGCCATCGGCCCGATCTCCCGCAGCAATTCGATCGCGACCGGATGCAGGGGCATGCGGATCATCACGCTGCCCGAGGTGTCGCCGAGATCCCAGGCGAGAGACGGGGCCTGCTCCACCACCAGGCTCAAACCGCCCGGCCAGAAGGCCTGCACCAGCTCACGGGCCTGCGGCGACACCGACCTGACTAGACCGTCCACGGTATGCCACGAGCCCACCAGGACCGGTACCGGCATGTCCCGCCCGCGGCCCTTCGCCGCCAGCAGCGACGCGACCGCTTCGCTGTCGAATGCGTCGCACCCGAGTCCGTAGACCGTGTCGGTCGGCATCACGATGAGCCGCCCGGCGCGCACGGCTCCCACCGCCGCCCGGATTCCGGCTTCCCGCTCGTCTGGATCACTGCAATCGAACACCGCGCTCACGTATTCCATCCTTCCACGCCGTCGGCCCCCGATCGCGCAGGGTCACCGACGGCTGCTCGTACAGCGGTCACGAACCGGGGTCGCCCGGCGAGGTCGTCATGGGTGCGGACGGCGGCGAATCCGCCGGTCGCCGTCAGCGCGTCGCGCACCAGATCGGCGGTCGTGTCGTCGTGCTCGACGGCCACAGACGCGCCCACTCGCAGAGCCGAGGCGAGGATCGGCGCCAGTTGATCGATCAGGTCCATTCCGCAGTCGCCGGAGAAGACCGCCTCGGGCGGATCGTGCGCCACCTCCGGTGAGACCTCGGCGCCGGACGGAACGTACGGCGGGTTGCTCACGACGACGTGCGCCGAAGCCAGCAGGGGCGCGACCGCCGCGACATCGGTGACGTCGGCCCGCACCACGGCGACCCGTTCCGTGAGTCCGGTCGCCTCGAGGTTGCGTCGCAGATACGACAGCGCCCGCTCCGAGCGCTCGACGGCCGTCACCGTCGCGTCGGGTGCGCCGGCGGAGATCGCCAGGGCCAGCGCGCCGCTCCCGGAGCACAGGTCGACCACGCGGATCGGGTCGCCCGCACTCTCGCGGAGTTCGGCGATGCGGGCCAGCGCCCACTCCGCTAGCAACTCGGTCTCCGGCCGCGGAATGAAGACTCCCGGTCCCACCGTCAACTCCAGGCCCGCGAAGAATGCGCGAGAAGTGATGTGCTGCAAAGGAACCCGCGAGCAGCGTTGCTCCACGGCGGCAACGACGCGACCGCGCAGCTCGGCAGGCACCTCATCGACGAGAAGCAGCCGTCCGGGATCCACCCCGAGCATCTGCGCCACCAGTTCGGCGGCCTCGGCACCGGCCGAGTCGATCCCGGCCTCGGCCAGCCGCACCGCCGCCCACCGGCGCAGAGCGTCGGCCGAACCGCCTTCGGGTGCCGTCACTGCTGCAGGCGTGCCTGCTTGTCGGCGTCGACGAGCGCGTCGAGCAGCGCGTCCATCTCACCGTCGAGCACCGAGTCGAGGTTGTTGGCCTTGTAGCCGATCCGGTGGTCGGTGATGCGGTTCTCCGGGAAGTTGTACGTGCGGATCCGCTCCGAACGGTCCACGGTCCGGATCTGCGCCTGCCGGCCGGCGGCGGCCTCGGCCTCGGCCTCCTCCTCCGCCAGGGCCTTGAGCCGCGCCGCGAGCACCTGCATGGCACGGGCCTTGTTCTGCAACTGCGAGCGCTCGTTCTGACAGGTCACGACGATGTTCGTCGGCAGGTGCGTGATGCGGACCGCCGAGTCGGTGGTGTTGACGCCCTGACCGCCCTTCCCGGAACTGCGGTAGACGTCGATCCGGAGGTCGGACTCGTCGATGTGGATCTCCTCCACCTCGTCGGGCTCCGGGTAGATCAGCACCCCGGCGGCCGATGTGTGGATCCGGCCCTGGGACTCGGTGACCGGAACCCGCTGAACCCGGTGGACACCGCCCTCGAACTTCAGCCGCGACCACACACCGTCGCGGAGCGTCTCCCGCGCCTTGATCGACACGGTGGCCTCCTTGTAGCCGCCGAGATCGGACTCGGTGACGCCCAGGACCGTCGCCTTCCAGCCGCGCTTCTCGCAGTACTTCAGGTACATGCGGACGAGGTCGGAGGCGAACAGCGCCGACTCCTCGCCACCCGCTCCCGACTTGACCTCGAGCACGACGTCGTCGGAATCGTGTGGATCGCGGGGCGCCAGCAGGTCGGTCAGCGCGGCGTCCAACTCGGCGACGGTCGACTCGAGCGCCGGGATCTCCTCGGCGAATCCCGGATCTGCCTCGGCGAGTTCCCTGGCCGCCTCGAGGTCGTCGCGCGCGGCCGTGAGCTTGGTGTAGGTGGTCATCACGGGTGCGAGTTCGGCGAACCGTTTGCCCACGCGGCGCGCGTTGGCCGGATCGTCGTGCAACGACGGGTCGGACAACTGAGCCTGGAGTCCGGCGTGCTCGGCGAGGATGTCGTCGATCGCGGACGGTTCCTGCGTACTCACCTGATGATTCTCTTTCGTCCTAGGAGGCTCCACCCAGACACTCCGGCGCGGCGCGCCGCGGCAGACGGCGGCGTCGAACGACAGCGGGCGTTAACCGACGGTGGGCGTTAAACGACGGTGGGCATTAAACGACAGACGCCCGACTCGAGATCCGCTGGGATCTCTCGCCGGGCGCCGGGTGCAAGCTACTTGACGCGCTTGCCGTAACGCTTCTCGAAGCGAGCCACACGACCGCCGGTATCGAGGATCTTCTGCTTGCCGGTGTAGAACGGGTGGCAGTTGGAGCAGACTTCCACGGTGATGTGGCCGCCCTTGGCGGTGCTGCGCGTGGTGAACTCATTCCCGCAACCGCAGTTGACGGTGGTCACCTCGTAGTCGGGATGGATTCCCTGCTTCATTGATGTCCCTTCATCATGGTCGCCGGGTCACCTCTGATTTTTCAGTGGTGTGAACCGGAACCGGACTGACCGAAGAATTATTCCACAACCCCGGTCACCCCGGCCAATCGCGCAGGTGCGAGGCCTGGCGGTCCTCCAGCGCGACAGCAGTCAGATCGCAGTGAGACCGGTCTCTCTTCCTGTCGGGCCCAACCGGAGCCGACCGCCGGACGGTCTACCCTCGTACTCGGACCGGCCCGGTCGAGGACGCCGTCCACCCCGCACCACGTCCCTGCGAGCCTCCGGGAGCACCGAGTACACATGACGACCGCGAATCCGACGAGTGATGCCGCAACCGCCCGCGCCTCGAAACGGCCTCGCTGGTCCCGCCGGAATCCGTACCCTGCGACCGTGGTGCGCAACAGCCTCCTGACGGCACCCGACAGCGACAAGGAGGTGCGCCACCTCGTACTCGACATCTCCGGCTCCGGGCTGGAGTACCTGCCGGGCGATGCCGTCAACGTCACCCCCGCCAACGAGCCGGCGCTGGTCGCCGCGATCGTCGACCGGCTCGGCGTTCCGGGCGACACGGTGATCACCGACCGCAAGGGTGAGCGGACGCTCACCAATGCACTCACACACGGTTTCGAGATCACCTCGGTCTCGCCGTACCTGCTCGATCACCTCGCGAACGCCCGCGGCGTCGGAGAGGTGGCCGACCTGCTGGCCGGCGACCGTGCCGCACTCGAAGAATGGTCGCGCGGCCGGGACGTCCTGGACCTGCTCAACCTGGACCCCACCTGGTTTCCGACGCCCGAGGCCTTCCTCGGCGAACTGCGCCCCCTCGCCGCCCGGACGTACTCGATCTCGTCGTCACCTGCCGTCCACGAGGGAACCCTGCACCTGACGCCCGCCACCGTGCGACATTTCGCGACCGAGTTCTGGGGCGATGGCCGCGACCGCGGCGGCGCCGCGTCCACCTATCTCGCCGACCGCGTGGAACCCGGCGACACCGTGGGGATCTACGTGACTGCCAACAAGTCGTTCCGGCTGCCCGAGCCGGACACCGACATCATCATGGTGGGCCCGGGCACGGGCATCGCCCCGTTCCGGGCCTTTCTGCACGAGCGCCGCCAGGACAACGGCCGAGGACGCAACTGGCTGTTCCACGGTGCTCGACATCGCGACCAGGACTTCCTGTACCGCGACGAGATGTGGGCGATGGAAGCCGACGGGACCCTCCGGCTCGACGTCGCCTTCTCCCGCGAGCAGGACGAGAAGGTCTACGTCTCGCACCTCATGGGAGGACGGGGCGAGGAACTGTACAGCTGGATCCGCGACGGCGCGGTCCTCTACGTATGCGGCGACGCCACCAAGATGGCACGCGACGTGGAGGAGACCCTGGTGGCGATCATTCGCGAGTACGGCGGCTTCGACGATGAGGGAGCACGCGCCGAACTCCAGCGGCTGCGCGAGTCGGGTCAGTACCGCCGCGACGTCTACTGACGCCGCACTCTCCCGAAACGCCACTGTGCCGTACCCCGTGACCCGATTCGGGTCACGGAATACGGCACAGTGCACCAATCCGCGGTGGAGGCCTCAGTCGTTGTCGACGACGCTGGGCGCGTTCTTGCTCACCTGCATCAGGAACTCGACATTGCTCCGCGTCTTCTTGAGCTGCACGACGAGCAGGTCGATCGCGGCCTGCGAGTCCAGTCCGGAGAGCAGACGGCGCAGTTTGTGGACGATGGCGAACTCATCCGGCGACAGCAGGAGCTCGTCCTTGCGCGTGCTCGACAGGTTGACGTCGACCGCGGGGAAGACGCGCCGCTCGGCGATCTTACGGTCGAGCTTCAGTTCGGCGTTGCCCGTTCCCTTGAACTCCTCGAAGATCACCGTGTCGCCCGTCGACCCGGTCTCGACCAGCGCCGAAGCGATGATCGTCAGCGATCCGCCGTTCTCGATGTTGCGCGCGGCACCGAGGAATCGCTTCGGCGGATACAGCGCCTGGGAGTCGACACCACCGGAGAGGATGCGGCCCGAGGCGGGCGATGCGTTGTTGTACGCGCGGCCGAGACGGGTGATCGAGTCGAGCAGCACGACGACGTCCATACCGTTCTCCACCAGCCGCTTGGCACGCTCGATCGCGAGCTCCGCGACGCTGGTGTGATCCGACGGCGGGCGGTCGAAGGTCGACGCGATGACCTCGCCCTTCACGCTCCGCTGCATGTCGGTGACTTCTTCGGGACGCTCGTCCACCAGCACCACCATCAGGTGGCATTCCGGATTGTTGGTGGTGATCGCGTTCGCGATGTCCTGCAGGATCGTCGTCTTACCGGCCTTCGGCGGGGAGACGATCAGCGCACGCTGCCCCTTGCCGATCGGCATGATCAGGTCGATGACGCGGGTAGAGATCCGTTCGGGCGTGGTCTCGAGCCGCAGTCGCTGATTCGGGTAGAGCGGAGTCAGCTTGGTGAAGTCGGGACGCTTGCGCGCCGAGTCGACGTCGGTGCCGTTGACGGTGTCCAGCCGCACCAGCGGATTGAACTTCTGCCGCTGGTTGTTGGGGTTCTCGCCCTCGCGCGGCACCTTCACGGCACCGGTGATCGCGTCACCGCGGCGCAGTCCGTTGCGGCGGACCATGTTCATCGACACGTAGACGTCGTTGGGTCCGGCCAGGTAGCCGGACGTCCGCACGAACGCGTAGTTGTCGAGCACGTCGAGGATGCCCGCCACCGGCGCGAGGACGTCGCCCTCGTTGACCTGGGGCTCCCCCGCGTTGCCGCCGTCGCGGTCGCGTCCGCGACGACGCTCGCGGAACCGGCGTCCGCGGCGACGACCACCGCCCTCGCCGTCGTCGTCATCGTTGTTGTTGCGGTTCTGGTTCTGACCGCCGCCCTGGTTGCCGCCCTGGTTCTTCTGACCCTGGTTCTGGTTCCCGCCCTGGTTCTGATTGCCCTGACCCGACTTATCGCCGCCGTCCTGGCTCTTGTCGCCCTGGTTCCGCTCTCCCCCGCGGTTGCGGTTGCGGTTGCGCCGGTTGCCGTCGCCGTCCTGCTCGCCGCGCTGCTGGGCGGGCTTCTCGTCGCGGCCCTGCTCGGTGTTGCGCTGCTCGGAGCCCTTCTGGTCGGAGCTCTTCTGGTCAGCGCTCTTGTGGTCAGAGCTGTCGGTCTCCGGAGCCTTCGCGGCCCGCGACGATCCATCATCGCCCGCAGCATCGGCGCCGCGCCGGGCATTGCGCCGTCCACTGGGCTGCTGATCGTTCGCGGCACGCTCGCCGGCCTGCGGCTTCTCCGGCGCAGACTTCGCTGCGTCGGACTTCTCTGCGTCGGACTTCTCTGCGGGCTTCTCCGCACGCTTGTCCGCCGCGGCCTTCTCTGCGCCCTTGGCGGAGCCGGCTCCGCCGTGCTGATGAGCCCTGATCACGTCGATCAGATCGCCCTTGCGCATTCCCGACGTGCCCTTGATGCCCAGCTCAGCAGCCAGACTGCGGAGTTCGGGCAGCAGCATGGCGGAAAGTCCGGTACGGGCCCGCTTGGGTGCCTGCACATCCGTTTCGGTCACGGAATTCCTTTCGTTCCCCGGCTTCAGATGCCGGGGGCCCCACCCAGAACACGGGTGGAGGAGCAAAAATTGTTGGTTCGCCGGACAATCGGGTGGAGATCAGACACGCCCTGGGTCCCGGTGAAGCACTCTCAGCGTACCACCGGGTAGCCGCTGCGTCAGGAGACCACCTCGACGCCGTCCGCCACCGCGACGGGGATCATCGCGAAACCCAGATCGGCGGCGAGGTCTGCCTCGTGCGTTCCGAGGGGACGCGTTCCCAGCACCAGAACCGAAGGCCCAGCACCCGATACGGTAGCGGCGTGTCCGCGTTCGCGCAATGAATGCACCAGGCGAGTCGTCTCGGGAAGCGCCTGTTCGCGATAGCCCTGGTGCAGACGGTCCTCGGTGGCGTCGATCAGCCACGCGGGATCGGTGGTCAGTGCCACGACTCCCAGTGCCGCGCGGCTGACGTTGAAGACCGCGTCCGCTCGCGGCACCGCGTCGGGCAGCAGGCCGCGCGTGGTCTCGGTGGACGACTCGGTCTGCGGCACGAATACCGTGGCCACCACCGCCGGATGCAACTCCAACCGGCGGGCGTAGAACGACTCCTGACCGTGCGACCACGTCACCACCGCCGAGCCCAGCACGGACGCCGCCGCATTGTCGGGATGGCCTTCGAACTCACTGGAGAGCTGCACCAGCGCAGCGTCGTCGAGGGCCGGGCGCCGACCGTCGAGGGCCACCAGCGCCGACGCCGCCGCGAGTCCGCCCACCGCTGCCGCGGCCGACGACCCCAGCCCGCGCGAGTGCGGGATCGCGTTGCGGCATTCGAGGTGGAAACCGCCGACTGCGACGCCGGCGCTCTCGAATCCCCGGACCACCGCGCGCGCCACCAAGTGGCGCTCGTCGAGCGGAACCTGGCCGGCGGCTTCGCCGGTCACCGCGACGGTGATGCCGGTTCCGGTGACGGTGACCGCGACCTCGTCGTAGATCGCGAGGGCCATGCCGAGGCAATCGAACCCCGGACCCAGATTCGCACTCGACGCCGGGACCTTCACTCGGACCGAAAGCCCTTCGGGCAGAATGCATTCCGCGTCGGGATGCCCGATCAGCGCGTCGTTGGTCATCGCCGTTTCCACGTCGTCAGTTCACACCCAGCGCAGTCGCCACGGCGACGGGATCGACCTGGATCGCATCCACCTTCGGCATGCCGAGCAGCGCCGTGTCCGGGTCCTTCAAACCGTTGCCGGTCACGGTGCACACCACGGTCTCCCCCGGCTTCACCCAGCCCTCCTCGCGGCTCGCGAGCAGGCCGGCGACGCTGGCGGCCGAGGCCGGCTCCACGAAGACGCCTTCGCGTCCGGCGACCAGCTTGTACGCCTCGAGGATCTTCTCGTCGGTGGCCGCGCGGAACATGCCGCCCGACTCGTCCTTGGCGGCGACAGCCTGGTTCCAGCTGGCCGGCGAGCCGATGCGGATCGCGGTCGCGATGGTCTCCGGGTCGCTCACCGGGGCTCCGTTGACCAGCGGCGCAGCACCGGCGGCCTGGACGCCGAGCATGCGCGGCAGGGAGTCGATGATCCCGTCGGAGTGGTACTCGCGGTAACCCTTCCAGTACGCGGTGATGTTTCCCGCGTTACCGACCGGGAGTGCGTGCACGTCGGGGGCCTTGCCGAGGACGTCGACGATCTCGAACGACGCCGTCTTCTGGCCCTCGATGCGGGCCGGGTTCACCGAGTTGACCAGCTCGATCTCCGGGTAGTCGGCGGTCACCTTGCGCGCGAGCTCCAGACAGTCGTCGAAGTTGCCCTGCACCTGGATCACCTTCGCGCCGTGCATGACGGCCTGAGCGAGCTTGCCCATCGCGATCTTGCCCTCGGGGATCAGCACCGCACAGGTGATTCCCGCGCGCGTGGCATACGCCGCCGCCGAAGCCGACGTGTTGCCGGTCGAGGCGCAGAGGACCGCCTTCTTGCCGTTGTTGACGGCATTGGTGACGGCCATCGTCATACCGCGGTCCTTGAACGACCCGGTGGGGTTGAGCCCCTCCACCTTGAGGTAGACCTCGCAGCCGGTGATCTCCGAGAGCACCGGAGCCGCCACCAGCGGCGTCGCGCCCTCCAGGAGGGTGACGATCTTCCAGTCGTCGCGCACCGGCATGCGGTCGCGGTAGGCCTCGATCAGGCCCGGCCATCCGCGGTGGACGGGCTGGTACTCGGCGTTAGTCATTGGTTCCCTCCAGACGGAGCACGCTGGACACCTTGATTACGGAGTCCATCTGTTCAAGTGCGGCAACGGTTTCCGACTGTGCGCGGTCGGAGGCGCGATGTGTGACGACGATCAGCCGGGCGTCGGTGCCCGCGCCCTCCTGGCGTACCGCGGCAATGCTGACGTCGCGCGCCGCGAACTCGCCCGCCACCTGCTGAAGGACTCCGGGCTTGTCGGCGACCTTCATCGAGACGTAGTAGCGCGTCGGGACCTCGTCGATCGACGCGATCGGCAGCGAGGCGTAGGTGGATTCCAGCGGACCGCGCCCGTGGTACACCCGGTTCCGGGCGGCCATCACCAGATCACCGAGCACCGCCGATGCGGTGGGTGCGCCGCCGGCGCCCTGACCGTAGAACATCAGGCGGCCGGCATTCTCCGCCTCCACGGCGACGGCGTTGAACGCGCCGTTGACGGTGGCGAGCGGGTGCTCCAACGGAACCAGCGCCGGGTAGACGCGGGCGGAGATCTTCTCCCCGTCGGCGGTCTGGATGCGCTCGCAGATGGCCAGGAGCTTCACCGTGCAGTCGAACTTCTTCGCCGCCTCGAGATCCTTCGAGGTGATCTTGGTGATCCCCTCGCGGTAGACGTCCGACGCGGTGACCCGGGAATGGAAGGCGATCGAGGCGAGAATCGCGGCCTTCGAAGCCGCGTCGTACCCTTCGACGTCCGCGGTGGGATCGGCCTCGGCGTAGCCCAGCCGGCCGGCCTCGGCGAGTACCTTGCCGTAGCCCGCGCCGGTCTCGTCCATCTCCGAGAGGATGTAGTTGGTGGTGCCGTTGACGATTCCGGCCACCCGATTCACCGAGTCGCCCGCGAGCGACTGGGTCAGCGGGCGGATCACCGGGATCGCGCCCGCGACCGCCGCTTCGAAGTACAGGTCGACCCGGTTGTCCTCGGCCGCCTTGGCCAGTTCGCCCGAATGCGCGGCGATCAGCGCCTTGTTGGCGGTGACGACGGACTTGCCCGACTCCAGGGCGGTCTTGATGAGCGCGCGGGCCGGCTCGATGCCGCCGATCAGCTCGACCACCATGTCGACGTCGTCGCGGGCGACGAGGCTGTGCGGATCGTCGGTCAGCAACGCCGGATCGACGCCCTCGCGCGCTCGGGAGGCATCGCGCACCGCGACGCCCCGGAGCACGAGCGGCGCGCCGATCCGAGCCCGCAGGTCGGCGGCGTTCTCGGTCAGAATCCGAACGACCTCGGTGCCGACATTGCCCATGCCCAACACGGCCACGCCGATCGGACGGGATGATTCGCTCATTCCGGGTCCACCTCCAGGCTCAAGAAGTCCTCCACCGTCTCCCGCCTCAGCATGAGCCGGGACCGGCCGTCATTGACTGTCGCGACCGCCGCACGCGGCACCATGTTGTAGCGGCTCGACATGGAATAGCAGTAGGCGCCGGTGGCGCCCACCACGAGCAGATCGCCCGGGGCCAGGTCGTCCGGCAGCCAGCAGTCGCGGATAACGATATCGCCGCTCTCGCAGTGCTTGCCCACCACCCGGCAGACGACGGCCTTCGCGTCCGAGACGCGCGAGGCGAGCCGGACGTCGTACTCGGCGTCGTAGAGCACCGTGCGGATGTTGTCGCTCATGCCGCCGTCGACCGAGACGTACCGGCGCACGGTGTTCCCGTCGAGTGCGACGTCCTTGACGGTTCCCACCCGGTACAGCGTCACGCCCGCCGGCCCCGCGATCCCGCGACCGGGTTCGACCGCGATGGTCGGCATCGGCAGGTTCAGCGCGGCCGACTCGCGGCGGACGATCTCCGCCAGCGCCTCGGCCAGCACGCTGACCGGCGGCGGGTCGTCGCTCTCCAGGTACGAGATGCCGAGACCGCCGCCGAGGTCGAGCACCTTGAGCTGCGAGGTCTTCTCGACCCCGAACTCGGCGACGATGTCGGCGAGCAGGCCGATCACCCGGCGTGCGGCGAGCTCGAATCCGTCGATCTCGAAGATCTGCGAGCCGATGTGGCTGTGCAGCCCCACCAGACGCAGGTTGTCGGCGGCGAAGACCGCGCGAACCGCGTCGAGCGCCACACCGCCGGCGAGTGCGAAACCGAACTTCTGGTCCTCGTGCGCCGTCGAGATGAACTCGTGAGTGTGCGCCTCGACGCCTGGAGTCACCCGGACCAGCACGTCGGCGACCACTCCCCGTTCACCGGCGAGACGGTCCAGACGCTCGATCTCGATCATCGAGTCCAGGACGATGTCCCCGACACCGGCGTCGAGTGCCGCCGCCAGTTCGTCCTCGGCCTTGTTGTTGCCGTGCAGCGCGATGCGCTCGGCGGGGAATCCCGCGTGCAGCGCCACCGCCAGTTCGCCTCCGGAGCAGACGTCGAGCGAGAGGCCCTCGGACTCGATCCACTTCGCGACCTGCGAGGAGAGAAAGGCCTTCGACGCGTAGTGCACGCGGCCGTACGGCCCGAACGCCCGCTGCATGTCGGCGCAGCGCGACCGGAAGTCCGCTTCGTCGTACACGAACAGCGGGGTGCCGTACTGCTCGGCGAGCCGGTCGACCCGGACTCCGCCGATCGTCACGACGCCGTCCTCGTCGCGGACGGTCCCACGCGGGTAGACTTTCTCCGGGATACGGGAGAGCTCTTCGGGGCGGTTGGGGCGCTCCGCGAGGTGCGGAGCGGCGAGGATCTCGGCGTGGCGGGGGCCGGCGGGGTGTGCCATCACATTCTCTCCGGAGCGCTGACGCCGACCAGCTCGAGGCCGTTGGCGAGGACTTGGCGGGTGGCTTCGCAGAGCGCGAGCCGGGCGGCGTGCACATCGCCCGCCTCCTCGTCGCCCTGCGGGAGGACGCGGCAGCGCGCGTAGAACCGGTGATAGGCACCGGCCAGCGACTCCAGGTAGCGGGAGACCCGATGCGGTTCGCGCAGTGCGGCGGCGGTGGCGACCACCTCGGAGAAGTCGCCGATGGTGCGGATCAGATCGCCCTCGGACTCGTCGTCGAGAAGCTCCAGACGCGCGGTGCTCGCCGACAACCCGAGCTCGGCCGCGTGACGGGCCAGCGCCGACAGCCGGGCATGCGCGTACTGCACGTAGTAGACCGGGTTGTCGGAGGACTGCTTGCGCAGCAGATCGAGGTCGATGTCGATGTTGACGTCGATCGACGAGCGGATGAGCGCGTAGCGGGCGGCGTCGACTCCGACCGCCTCGACGAGGTCGTCGAGCGTGATGACGGTTCCCGCGCGCTTGGACATCCGGACCGGCTGTCCGTCCCTCACCAGATTCACCATCTGCCCGATGAGGACCTCGACGGCTTCGGGGTCGTATCCCAGCGCGGCGGCCGCGGCCTTCAGCCGAACCACGTAGCCGTGATGATCGGCGCCGAGCATGTAGATGAGGTGATTGGCGCCGCGGTCGTGCTTGTCCTTGAGGTAGGCGATGTCGCCGGCGATGTAGGCGGCGTTCCCGTCGCTCTTGATGACGACGCGGTCCTTGTCGTCGCCGTAATTCGTCGACCGCAGCCACCAGGCGCCTTCGGCCTCGTACAGGTTCCCGTTGGCCTTGAGCTCGTCGATCGCCTGCTCGACGAGGCCTCGATCGAACATCGAGTTCTCGTGCGTGTAGACGTCGAAATCGGTGCCGAACTCGTGCAGCGTCCGCTTGATGTGCGCGAACATGAGCTCCACGCCCTCGGCACGGAAGACCTCCCGCGCCTCCGCGACCGGCAGCTCGAGGACTCCGGGCGACTTCTCGACGACGGTCGCGGCGATCTCGTCGATGTACTCGCCGGCGTACCCGTCGTCGGGGGTCGGCTCGCCCTTGGCCGCGGCCAGCAGCGAGTTCGCGAACCGGTTGATCTGCTCGCCGTGGTCGTTGAAGTAGTACTCGCGCGTCACCTTCGCGCCGCGTGCGGTGAGCACGCGCCCTAGTGCGTCGCCCACCGCGGCCCAGCGTGTGCCGCCGAGGTGGATGGGGCCGGTGGGATTGGCGGACACGAACTCCAGGTTCACGTTCAGCGCCGAGAGCTCGTCACCGCGGCCGTACGCATCCCGCTGTGCGAGGACGGCGGCGACCGTCTGATTCTGTGCGGCCGCAGCCAAGCGCAGATTGACGAATCCGGGTCCGGCGACCTCCGCGGAGTCGATGCCGGGGTCGGTCGCGAACTCGTCGGCCAGCCACGTCGCCAGTTCGCGCGGATTGGCTCCCGCGCGCTTGCCCAGTTGCAGGGCGATGTTGGTGGCGTAATCGCCGTGCTCCGGGCTGCGCGGACGCTCCACGACCACGGTCTCCGGAATCAACGACGTATCGAGGTCATGAGCGTGGAAGACCTTCTGCGTCGCAGCGCGAAGCAGAGCAGCGAGTTCGGTGGGAGTCACGGGAACCTATCTTATTGTCCCAGGTGCGGTTCACGACAATCGGACCTCGGTGCCGGGAATCGGCGCTGTCCGAGGCCCCACCCGCCGGGGGAGTGCTCAGGGCAGGTTCAGCTGCCAGGACACTCCGAATCGGTCGTTGACCCAGGCGAAGGCCTGCGAGAAGCCGTAGTCGCCGATCGGCATCAAGACCCCGCCGCCTTCGCCGAGAAGTGCGGCGAGACGCTCGAGCTCGGCGCGTTCGTCGACGTCGACGAACAGCGAACTCGACGGGGTGAAATCGAAGGCGTGGCCGACGGCGCTGTCGCTGACCAGCACCCGCAGGCCGGCGAGATCGAGTTCGGCGAGCATGATGCCCTGGGCCGGGTCGGCGTGCGGCGCGGACGTGACCACGCGTCCGCCGGGGAATGCGGAGAGGTACAGGTCGATCGCGTCGGCGGCGACGGCCCCCTGGAACATGAGGAACGGACGGATCTGCGTCATGACGCGAGCGTAGTGGCGGTAGCTCGGTTCAGCAGCCGAGCAGGGTCGCGAGTTCGTCGATGCCGCGAACGTGGAAGCGATCGTCGGGGCAGCGCGCCTCCGGCTTGGGCTCCGGACCCCATTCCGCGGGCCGCTCCACATACGCCGTCTGCAGGCCGAATCCACGCGCCGCGGCGAGATCGGTCACGTGCGTCGCGACCATCAGGACCTCACCGGGATCCACCCGCATCAGCCGCGCGAGCCCGAGGTACACCTCACCGGACGGTTTGTAGTGGCGCCAGAGGTCCGAGCCGCCGATGAAGTCCCAGGGCAGACCCGCGGACTTGGCCATCTCGGTCAGGAGTGCCACGTTGCCGTTGCTCAGGGCGCAGATCGTGTACCTCTCCTTGAGGCGGCGGAGTCCCTCGGGCGAATCCGGCCACGCCGGGAGGACGTGCCACGCGTGCACCGCGGCGTCCAGCTGATCGGCGCCGGCCCGGATTCCGTGCTCTTCGCGCAGCAGCCGGTCGAGTGATTCGCGATGCAGATCGTCGAGCAGCGTCCAGTCCCGGCTCCCCTGTTCCACCTCGGCCAGTGCCGGCGCGTAGGTTCGTCGCCAGGAACGCGCCAGCGCCGAGGCGTCGATCTCCGGAAAGATCTGAGCCAGAACACGACTGACCCCGGTATGCCAGTCGGCCACCGTCCCGAAGGTGTCGAAGGCGATCACTTTCACCGAGGGCGCGCCGGTAGTCGAAGTCACCCGGTCAGTGTCGCATCGCCGGCACGTGAGTACTCGGACGCCTCCCGGATCTGTTCCGGCGTCGGCGTCACTCCGGTGTAGAGCGCGAACTGCGCCGCGGCCTGTCCGGCGATCACCGCGTCTCCGCTGATCGTCTCGAGTCCGCGGGCCCGCATCGCCCGCACCATCGGCGTGTCGGGCGGCATCGCCACCACCTCGAGACAACCGGTCGCCGCGTCGACGAGAGCCTCGTCGAACGGCAGCGCGTCGGCGTCCGGTCCCCCGGCCATGCCGATCGGCGTCGCGTTGACGAGAGTCGCGGGGGCGAGTCCCGCTGCGTTGACCGCATGCCGGTAGCCGTATCGCGCGGCGAGCACGGCACCGGCGGCCCGGTTGCGCGCGACCACGGTCACATCGGTGAAGCCGGTCGCACGCAGCGCCGCGACCACCGCCTTCGCCATTCCGCCGCTTCCGGCGACGGCCACCGGCGCGGTGCGATCGAAGCGCGAGGCGGCCAGCAGGTCGGCGACCGCCTGATAGTCGGTGTTGTACGCGTGGAGCACGCCGTCGTCGTTCACGATCGTGTTCACCGAGTCGATGGCCGCGGCCGACTCCTCCATCACGTCGATCAGGTCGATCACCGCCTCCTTGTACGGCATCGACACCCCGGCACCGCGGATCGGGAGGCCACGGATCCCGGCCACCGCCGAGGCGATGTCGGTCGGCGCGAAGGCCTTGTAGACGAAGTTCAGGCCCAACCGGTTGTAGAGATAGTTGTGGAAGCGGGTCCCGATGTCGGACGGCCGCGCCGCCAGCGAGACGCACAGCACGGTGTTTCGGTTGAGAGCGCGGGAATGCGGGGCGGTCATGGACCGACCGTAGCGGGCAGCCGGTGCCACGAGCCACCGAGCCGGCGACCGATTCGCTCTGAAGAATGCGAAACATGCAATTCTATCACGCCGCTGAAATCACTCCCGACGAGTTTGACATCGGTCGGACAATTCACCATCGTGACCCTTGGGACGACCATCGATCGTTTGACCACAGATGGGCCGGTACACGGCCCGGGACCGGCGGATTCCAACGACATCCCTCAGTCCAGTCTGGCGTGAAAGGTAAAATGTTGAATAGTGTGAAAAGAGTTGCGATCATCGGCGCGGGGCCCAGTGGAATGGCAGCCCTGCGCGCTTTCAAATCGGCGGAGAAGTCCGGCTCCGAGATCCCCGAAGTGGTCTGTTACGAGAAGCAGGACGACTGGGGTGGACAGTGGAACTTCACCTGGCGCACCGGAACCGACGGGTACGGCGAACCCGTGCATTCGAGCATGTACCGGAATCTGTGGTCCAACGGCCCCAAAGAGGCGCTCGAGTTCGCCGAGTACACATTCGACGAGCATTTCAACCGTCCGATCTCCTCTTATCCTCCTCGCGAAGTCCTCTGGGATTACATCAACGGCCGTGCCGTCCAGTCGGGTGTGAAAGAACTCGTCCGATTCGCTCACGTGGTGCGTCGGGTGGAATTCGACGATGAGACCGAACAGTTCACCGTCACCGTCGACGATCTGCGCGAGCATGTGACCTCCACCGAGGTCTTCGACGAAGTCATCGTCTCGACGGGTCATTTCTCATTTCCCAATGTCCCCGACATCGCGGGAATCGAAACCTTTCCCGGCGAGGTGATCCACGCGCACGAGTTCCGCGGCGCCGAGCGATTCGCCGGTCAGCGCCTGCTGCTCGTCGGGGGGTCGTACTCCGCCGAGGACATCGGCATCCAATCTCACAAGATGGGGGCCCGGCACGTGACGATGAGCTACCGGTCGCGGCCGCAGGGATTCGCGTGGCCCGACGGTGTCGACGAGAGACCGCAGATCGACCGGATCGACGGCGGTGTCGCCACCTTCATCGACGGCTCATCCGGAGAGTTCGACGCGATCATCCTCTGCACCGGGTACCTGCACCACTACCCGTTCCTCCCGGAGCATCTGCATCTGCGTTCGCCCAACAACCTCTACCCCGGCGGTCTCTACCGGGGCGTGACGTGGCAGGCGAACCCGCACCTGCACTACCTCGGCGCGCAGGATCAGTGGTTCACGTTCAACATGTTCGACGCGCAGGCCTGGTATGTACGGGACCTCATCCTCGGTCGAGCCCAGCTCCCGTCTGCCGATGAGCGTGCCGCGCACATGCGTCAGTGGGCCGATCGTTACCGCGGCGTCGAGGACGACGCCGCCGCGGTGCGTTTCCAGGCCGACTACATCCGCGATCTGATCGAGCAGACGGACTACCCGATGTTCGACCTCGACGAGGTGGTGCGGATCTTCCTCGAATGGAAGGCCGACAAGAAGCGGAACATCCTCACCTACCGGGATCAGGTGTACCCGTCGGTGATGACGGGAACGATGGCCGCCGTTCACCACACCCGCTGGATCGACGAGCTCGACGACTCCCGGGAGCGCTACCTCGAATCCCAACCCACGGCCGACCGTGTGACGAGCTGACGGCCACCGGCGCAGACGGCCGGATGTCGGAGGGCGCACCTACAATCGGGGCAGCATCCGCGCGACGAGGAGCACAGCGTGCAACAGCCGTCACTCTTCGAGCCCGACGACACCGGCCGTCCGCTCGCCGACCGAATGCGGCCTCGGTCGATCACGGAGGTGGTCGGGCAGGACCACCTCCTCGGCCCGGACGGAGCGATCGGCCAGATGGTCGCCGAGAAGCGGCTGGCGTCGATGATCCTGTGGGGTCCCCCGGGCTGCGGCAAGACGACGATCGCGCGGCTTCTCGCCGAACAGACCGACCTCGTCTTCGAACCGCTGTCGGCGACATTCGCGGGAGTCGCCGATCTGCGGAAGGTGTTCCGCGCGGCGGAGAAGCGCCGCGAGCTCGGCCGCGGCACCCTGCTGTTCGTCGACGAGGTGCATCGGTTCAACCGCGCGCAGCAGGACTCCTTCCTTCCCTACGTCGAAGACGGCACCGTCGTCCTGGTGGGCGCGACCACCGAGAACCCCAGCTTCGAGCTCAACGCCGCCCTGCTCTCCCGCTGCCGAGTCTTCGTTCTCAAACGACTCGAGGAGGCCGCGCTCGTCGAGTTGGTCGAACGAGCCGAGACTCTGACGGGACGGGAGCTGCCCCTCGACGGCGAGGCCCGGCAGGCGCTGGTCGCGATGGCCGACGGCGACGGACGCTATCTGCTCAACCTCGTCGAGCAACTCGGCCACATCAGCACGCCGATCGGCGTCGACGAGTTGGTCCGGCTGGTGCAGCAGCGGGCTCCCCTGTACGACAAGTCGCAGGAAGGGCACTACAACCTGATCTCGGCCCTGCACAAGTCGATGCGCGGCTCCGACGCCGATGCCGCCTTGTACTGGCTGGCCCGGATGCTCGACGGCGGAGAGGATCCGCTCTACATCGCCCGGCGCATCGTGCGCTTCGCCGCCGAGGACGTGGGCATGGCCGATCCCCGGGCGCTCGCGCAGGCGCTGGCCGCGTGGGACACATACGAGCGGCTCGGCTCACCCGAAGGTGAGCTCGCCATCGCACAGGCGGTGGTGTACTTGGCCACCGCGCCGAAGTCGGTCGCCGTCTACCGGGGATTCGGGGCGGCCCGGGCCCTCGCCCGGCGCACCGGATCGCTCATGCCGCCGAAGCACATTCTGAATGCGCCCACCGGATTGATGCGCGAGCTCGGCTACGGTGCCGGCTACCGCTACGACCCGGACACCGAGGACGGATTCTCCGGGGCCGACTACTTCCCCGAAGGCCTGGAGCACGAACCGCTGTACCGGCCGACGGCCAACGGTTTCGAAGCCTCCGTCCGCGAGCGCATCGCCGAATGGGACCGGTTGCGTCTCCGCCGCCGCGGCGAGGGACGGTGACCGCGCCTCAGCGGATCGAGCGGTACACCGCGGTCTCGAAGTCCAGGAAGGCGGCGACCGACGCGGGATCGGCGAACGGCAGCACTTGCGAGCCCCACATCCCGGCGACGTCCGCCTCCCTGTCGATCCAGTAGTAGAGGTTGGCCAGTCCGGCCCACGCGAGCGAGCCTGCCGACCGGCCCGTCGGTGCGGGCTCGTCGTTGACCATGAACGAGTAGGCCCACGACTTGGACTGCCCGGGGAAGAACTCCGCGTCGTGAGTCAGGGCCGGCGCCGACCCGACGAGCTTTCCGACCTTCAGCTCGCCCAGCCCGTTCCGGGATGCCGCCCGCACGGTCTCGGGCGCGAGCACCCGACCGCGCTCGCCCTCGCCGTCCCGCAACCACATCCGCAGGAAGCGGGTGTAGTCCGGGATCGTGGCGTACACCCCCTGTCCGCCCATGTCGACCTCCGGGTCCTGCGGAAGCACCAGGCCGGTGGCGACCAATGACCCGTCGTCGCCGCGCTGGTGGACCTCCGCGCGACGATCCGCCATCGACCGGCTCATGACGAAGGCCGAATCGTCCATGCCGAGGGGCTCGAAGATCCGCTCCCGCATCACCTGCGACAGCCGTTGTCCCCGAACGGCTTCCACCACCAGCCCGGCCCAGTCGATGTTGGTGCCGTATCCCCACCGAGTCCCGGGGTCGAAGAGCAGTGGCGAGGTGAGGCATTCGCGGGATGCGGTGAGAATGTCCGGCTGTCCCGTCGACTCGAGCAGGCGGGCGTAATCCGGTGAGAAGAAGGAGTACGACAGGCCCGCCGTGTGGAGCAGCAGCATCCGGGTGGTGATCTGCGTCGACGGTGGCCGCAGTCGCGGTGAGCCGTCCGGGGCGAAGCCCTCGAGCACCTGCAGCCGGCTGATGTCCGGTACATAGTCCGCAGCCGGGGCGTCGAGGTCGACCAGCGCCTCCTCCACGCATTGCAGCACGGCGGTGGAGGTGAGCGCCTTGGTGCACGAGAAGATCGCGAATACCGTGTCGGCGGTCATCGGCCGACCGTCGTCCACGGACCGGACGCCCGCGGTGCCGAGGTAGGCGTCGCCGCCGCTGCGGGTGACGGTCGCGACGACGCCGGGCACGCGCTGGGCGTCGTCGGCGGAGGCGGCTCGGTTCAGAATGTCGTCGAGGCGGGTGAGGTCGGGCATCGGGATCTCCTGTGCAGCAGTTGATGGCACCAGTGATCCTGGCCGGTGTTCACGGCCGGGTACGTCTGCGAACGGCAGGCACCGTCTCCGAGCGGCGAGCTTCTCGTAGCGGAGACTCGTCCCTACCGGCGGCGGGTCACGACCGCGCGCGAGCGAGCGTCTCGGAGGGATTCTCGCCGAACCTGCGTCGATAGGAGGCCGCGAAGACGCCGAGGTTCACATAACCCCAGGCGTGGGCGGTCGCCGTCACCGACTCGGCGCCGGAGCGCAGTTCGCGGTAGACGCCTTGGAGGCGCTGCTCGACGAGATAGGAGCGCACCGACGTTCCCAGATAACGAGCGAATCCACCGCTCAGCGACCGCACGCTCACGCCCGCCGCGGCCGCGATCTCGGCCACCGTCGGCAGGTCGCGGGCGTGGGCGTCGATGAAGTGCGCCGCGGTGCGGACATAGCCCGGTGCCGCCACGGCGGGCCGACGTTCGAGGTCGACGGCGGCTCGCAGCGCCCAATCGTGCAGGAGTTGCGCGGCGATGAGCTCCTGCAGATGGAGCCCGATTCTGCCCGAGGCGACTGCCTCGGGCGAGATGGCCGCCGTACTCGTCGCATACCCGAGCAGATTCCACCACGGGCTCCCCGATCCGCCGATCACGGCGCCGCGGGACCACAGGGCGTCGTCGGGGACGTGGCCCCACCACTGCAGCGAGAGATCGGCGAGCAGTCGGTGCGGCACCGTGAGATTGAGTTGCAGATGGTCGTCGTCGGCGGCGAGCCGGAAGTCGGTGCGGCTGCAGTCCGCGACGAACGTCTGCCCGGCCCCGAGTTCGGTCCCCTCGGCGCGCCCCACCCGGTGCCGCGTCCGTCCGCGCAGCGTGGTCAGAACCAGCACGTTGCCCGCTTCGGCGTCGAAGTCCCGCAGTGCCACCTCGGTGCCGTACCGGAAGTGCGTCATGGTGATCTCACCGACGTCGATCGAGAACATCGACGAGCAGGGCGACGTCGAACGGCCCGACGGCCGGACGTCGAATGACATGTACTTGTCGTCGGTCCACGCCGCGATCGCATCCCAGTCGGTCTCCGTCACGGACGAGAGGACACCGTTCGGGCGCGGATCGAGCTGTGTCGGCATGGTCGGTAGGTTACTGACACACTGCGACGTTCGGCAGGGATTCAGCAGGCCGGGCGAGGTCTGGGAAGACCGCTGAGAATGATCAGCGCTGACAGATCTGGTGCCCCCCGTAGGATTCGAACCTACGACCTTCTGCTCCGGAGGCAGACGCTCTATCCCCTGAGCTAGGGGGGCTCATCGGGCGAAAGCAACATTAGCGCACAGGGACCTCACCGCCCAACACCGGGGTCACCGCAGCGCGTCAGACGGCGATCAGCTTGGCTCCGGCCACTTCCCGGTACCGGTCGGGCGTGCAGGTCAGGACGATGATCTGCGCATCGCCACCCGCGGTGCCGAGCACATGGGCCATCGAGGCCAGGCGCGTCGGATCGGTGTAGCCGAGCGCATCGTCGAGGATCAACGGCACCCCGTCGGCCTTGTCGACCAGAGTGGCGCAGGCGAGCCGGGCGAGCAGACCGAGCTGCTCCTTGGCACCGCCCGAGAGCGAGTCGACGTCGACCGTGACGCCGTCGAGGGTGCGGGTGGCGATGACGAAGTCGTCGTCGATGTGGAACGACACACCGGAGCCGAAGACCGGGGCCGCCAGCTCCTCCAGACGCTCGGCGAATGGATCCACGTACCGCGCGCGGCTCTCGTTGCGCTTGCGCTGCAGCGTCTCGTGCAGCACACGCGCTCCTGCGGCGCGCTCTCGGACGCGTTGCAGGTGCGCCTGCGCGGCGTCGTTCGCCGCGACCGCCTCCGACAGTTCATCGAGACGTCCGTCGCTTCGGCACACCTCGAGTCTGGTCGACAGCTCGGTCTGGATTCGCTTCTGCTCCGACACCTGCCTGCGCAGCCGGTCCTGCGCGGCCTCGGCCTGCGCGAGCTTCTCGCGCAAACCGTTCAGATCCAGCTGCTCGAGGCGCTGCGTCAGCCGAGCCAGATCCGCCTCCGCGTCGTCGACCTCGGCCGCGTGCTCACGGACCCGCTCCGCGAGCGTTTCGTCGGACGCCGCGGCGGCGGAGTCGCTGAGCTCGGACTCCAGCGCGGCCGACTCTTCGGCGATGCGGACGCCGGTCTCCTCCAGCGCCGATGCCCGCGACTCGTACTCACGCACCGCTGCCAGCCGCGCCTGCCGTGCTCGGTCGGCTTCCGCGGCGAGATCGGACGCGTCACGCTCGATCCGCCGGAGCTCGGCGAGGTCGGCGTGAGCGCGCTCTCCCTCGTGCCCGTTGCCTGCGTCTGCTCCCGCCTGCTGAGTGAGGCGAGACAGCAGGTCCAGGCGCTGCCGTTCGAGGTCCTCCGCCTCGGCTCCGCCGAGCTCACGCGCCAGGGCACGCTCGGTGTCCTGAATCCGCCGAAGGATCTCCGCTCGTCGCGCGGCCGCCGATGCGACGAGCGACAGTTCGGCTACTCCGCACCGGCGACGAAGCTCTGCGGCCCGCTCGCGGAGCGTCTCCAGTTCTGCGGCCGGCTCGGCGGAATCGGCGCCCGGCCGGACCTCGACGCGCACCGATCCCGGCACCTCCACGACTGTGGGCCGCGCCGCCGAGACCTGCGCACCGTCCGCCGCCGTCTCACCGTCGAGGAGGACCTCGTCCGCGCCCAGGCGAGTGATCGTGACCGTGGGTGCGGCCGCGTCGAGCCGAGCCGCGGTGGCGGCGAGATCGCGCTCGAGTGCGGCGGCGAGCCGGACGTCGTCCTCGCTCACCGGGACGGCCGCGGCTTCGGCACGCGCCGACGCCAATTCCGATCGCAGCCGCCGGACCTCGTCGAGTGAGTTGTCCAGGCGGGCCAGACGGGCCCGATCCGATGCGACCACCGCCGCCCTCTCGGCCGCCCGGAGTTCCGCGCCGAGGTCGTCTCGCCGCTTCTGCGATTCCGCGAGCGCCGACGCCAGCTCGGCCGCCTCGCCGGCGGCGGCCTCGGCCTTCGCGCGCGCCTGACTCACGGCTCGGCGATTCTCCGCGAGGGACTCGCGCAGCGCCGCGGCTCGTTCCCGGTCGCGCCGACGGCTTCGCAGCGCGTCGGCCGCGACCCGGTGCGACAGCTTCCTGCTCTCGACTGTGGCCAGAGCCGCCTTGACCTGCTCGCTCACCGCTTCGGCCTCCGCCAGCGCCGCGGCGGCGGTGGAGACCTCGACGTTGCCCGACTGCTCTTGCGCCACCAACTGCCGGATGGTCTCGGCCACGCGGGGAAGCCGATCAGCGGCGTCCTGAACCCGCGCCAGGATCTCCTCGCGCTCGGCGACCGCGGCGGCTGCCCGATCGGCCGCATCGGCGGCCGCGGCGAGTTCACCGGTCGGCCGTCCTTGGGCGAGGGTGAAGTACTTCTTGTACTCCGCGGCCACCGCCGCGACCAGTTCCTGGGTCTGCGGCGTCTCGCCGCCGTCCGACTCGGACTGTCCCGCCGCACGGTCGAGCGCCTGCGAGAGCGCCGAACTGTTCGCGAGGTCGCCCAACCGCGGGTCGGCCGACTGCAGCAACCGGAGCGCCCCGAACAACGTCTTGTCGAGCGCCTCCGCGAGAATCTGGTCCACACGCTCGTGCGCCTCGCGCCCGGTGAGTTGCTCACGCACCGGCCGCGTGATCGTCAAGGTGGTCTCCGGCTGCCGATTGAAACGTTTGAAGTACTCGAAACGCCAAGAGCCGCAAGAGATATCGGCCCACACCTCGGTACCGACGTCGCGCCCCGCGGGCTGGACGGCACGGACGTTCCTCGCCTTGCTGCTCGCCTGAGCGGTCAGCAACAGGTCGAAGGCCTCCATCATCGACGACTTGCCCGCCTCGTTGTCGCCCTCGATGACGGTGACGCCCGTGTCGGCGAACTCCACCTCACGGGCGGCCACTCCGCGAAAGTTCGCCACTCGCAGTCGGTGCAGTCTCATCGGCCCGCCCCCGACAGCCGGTACAGCAGGGCGAGGGCCGCGCGCGCGTCGGCGGCGTCCGCGATGTCGGAATCCGACGCCGCCCGCTCGGCCAGCTCGGCCGCGGCGAGCGCCGCATAGCCTTGGAGATCGAGCTGGGCGACATCGGAAGGATCGGACACGACGGTCAAGTCGTGGTGCCGCTCCCAGATCTTCAACGCCGCGAACCGGTCGCCGAACTCGTCGAGCAGGTCGGCCAGTGCGACTTCGTCGGTCACGCTGATGGTCCCGGTCAACGCCAATTGCACCACCGTGCGCGACTTGTCCGGGATCTCGGAGAACAGTCCGCGCAGCCGCGCGATGTCGTCAGCGCCGTTCATGTGCTCGCGGACCGTGCGAAACGACCACTGCCCCACGCGGTGCGGGGTCACCTCGATCGATGACTCGCCGCCCCGGCTCAGGGTCACCTCCAGAACGTGCCCCGGCGCGGACTCGACATGATCGAACGCGGTCACCTCTGGCGCACCGGAGTACCACACGCGCCCCGAGTCGCCGACCGAAGTGAGCGAATGACGATCCCCCAGGGCGACGTAGTCGACGAGTTCCGCGGCCACCGCGACATCCAGGGCGGCGCTGCCGACGATCGACGGGTCGTCGTTGGGACTGAGCGAATCGACCCCGCCGTGTCCGACCACGATCCGAATGTCGTCGGACTCGGTCAGCTGGGACAGTTGATCGCTCACCAGGTCGGTCAACGGCCGTTTCGTGGTCCATGGGGCCGCCACCAATGCGACACCGTCGCGCACCGCCACCACCCCGGGCTCGTCGAGGACGATGACGTTGTTCGGGCAGGCGGCGACGAACTCGCGCGAGCGGTACACGCTGGTGGCATCGAGCGGATCGTGATTGCCGGGCAGCAGGTACACCGGGACCGGATACTCGCCCAGCGCAGCGAGCGTGCGGCGGATGATCCGGGTCGACACCCGGGGGTCGTCGAAGACATCTCCGCACACCACGACGAACTCCGCTCCGGTGGCGCGTGCGAGATCGCCGATGCGCACCACTGCGTCGTCGCGGGCCGCACTGTACGTCGACTGCGCGTCCCCGGACAGGAAGTGCCGGGTCATGCCGAGTTGCCAGTCGGCCGTGTGCAGGAAGGTGACGCTCCGTGCCGCGGCGGGCTCGGGCGTCGATTCCGCAGCGTCGGCGGGGACGGAGAACAATGCCAGCGGTTCGAGGTCGAACAGCGGTTCCGTCACGCACGACGCGCCGTCGAGCGCCGAATCGTCGTAGGCCGGCCGTGACATGCTCCCGCTCCCTCCAGATCGTCTGTCGGACCGGAGTCGGCCCGTCGTGACGATGGTACGAGGCACCTCCGACAATCCGGGTCAGACGCGGCCGCGGCTCAGTCCGCCGAACCGACTCAGGTCCGTACGAGGAAGAGCGTGGCGACGGCACCCACCAGCAGGACGGCGGCGCCGAGATAGATCGACTCGCCCATCGCTCTCGCGAATCCGTCGCGCAAGAACTCCGGCAGCTGATGAACCTCGCCGCTGTGGCCGGCGGTGTCGACTCCCGGCAGGTGCGCCGAGAGCCGTGACATCATCAGCGCACCGATTCCCGCCGAACCGATCACCGAGCCGATGACCCGCGTGGTGTTGTACACGCCGGCGCCCGCCCCCGCCTGATGCCAGGGCAGATTCCGCGTCGCGGTCGCCGCCAGCGGCGCCCAGATCCCGGCGCTCGCCAGACCCATCAGGAGCGTGGGCGCGACCAGGAGCCACACCGGGCTCTCCGGCCGGAACACGGCTCCGGCCCAGAAGGACGCCACCGCATAGACGAACAGTCCGAGCGCGACCACGTTTCGCGGATGGACCCGGTCGAGCACGCGCCCGACGATCGGCGCGAAGATGCCGGTCAGCACGGCCATCGGCACCAGGACGAGCGCCGACCGCAGCGGCGACATCCCGCCGACCAGCTGGAGGAAGAACATGATCGGGATCATCGAACCGGAGACGGCGAATCCCATCGTGGCGATACCCACGTTCGACACACTGAAGTTGCGGTCGCGGAACAGCGACAGGGGCACCAGCGGCTCCCCCCGCGTGCGGCTCTCCCAGAAGACGAACACCCCCATCACCGCGACTCCGGCGCCGATGAGCACCCAGATCCATGCCGCCCAGTGGTACGACTCTCCCTCCTGGATGCCGAAGACCAGCGCCGTCAGACCCACCGCGGACAGCGCGACGCCGACCCAGTCGAACTTGTGGTCGTGGGTCTCCACCCTGGGCACCAGCATCTGGGCGAGCACCAGTCCGACCAGCCCGACGGGGAGATTGACGAAGAAGATCCACTCCCACCCCAGCGAGTCGGTGAGGACGCCGCCGAGAAGCGGACCGACCAGTGTGGCGACACCGGCGACCGTGCCCCAGACGCCCATCGCCGCACCGCGCCGCTCGGGCGGGAAGATGCGGGTGATGAGCGCCATGGTCTGCGGTGTGATCAGCGCCGCGCCGAGTCCCTGCACGCTGCGGGCCGCGATGAGTTCGCCGATGCTTCCCGACAGTCCGCACCACACGCTCGCAGCGGTGAACAGGAACAGGCCGGCCTGGTACACCCGCTTCGGCCCGATCTTGTCGCCGAGACGGCCGGCGACCAACAGCGGCACCGCGTAGGTGAGCAGATAAGCGCTGGTCACCCAGACGATCCCGTTCACATCGGCGTCGAGCGCCTCCATGATCTGCGGCTGGGCGACCGCGACGATCGTCATGTCGACGAGGATCATGAAGAAGCCGACGCACAGCGCCATCAACGCCGCCCACGGCCGATCGGTGACCGATTTGAACACCGGAGTCTGCAGGGTTGTGGTCACGTGCGCGTCCTTTCGGATCCGGACATCGGCGCGAGGCCGAGCGAGGGCATCAGGTTAACACCGCTCACCGACCTGTTCCGGACGCCGCCGGGCTCTCTGGCGGACGCTCGGCGCACCACCGATGTCAGTGGTCGCGCATATTGTGGAGTCGTCGCCCGGCCATCGCGTCGCGCACCGGTCGCGCGGAATCCTCGCGCGGAATCGGAGTACACGTCCGCGCCGACAGCCCGGCCGACAGGGAGGATCGACACATGCGCAAGTCGAAATCCGTCGCGCACAGCGACGACAACCGCCGCAGTGGCGCGCCCGCTCCGGTGACCTACGTCGACGGCCGGGCCGCCCAGAACGCGGGCAAGTCGTCGCTGGCGATCTTGACCGTGCTCGTCGACAAGGCCCAGCGACTTCAACAACCGGCGGTGGCGAAGTACGTGCGCCGCGTGCGCCGCAAGCATCCCGACGAGGGTCCCGAGCAGGTGATCCGACGGCTGGAGAAGCACTACCTGCGCTCGGTCACCGCATCGGGAGGCGCGGTCGGCGCGGCCGCGGCGATTCCCGGCGTGGGCACCCTCACCGCCCTCGGCGCGATCACCGCGGAGAGCGCCGTGTTCATCGAGGCGTCCGCCCTGCTGGCCCTGGCGGTCGCCGAAGTCCACGGCATCTCGCCTGCGGACACCGAACGCCGCAAGACGCTGGTGCTCGCCGTCGCGCTCGGCGAAGAGGGCACGTCTGTCGTCGGGAAAGCGCTCGGAGCGCGAGGCGGTGACGCGATCGCCAAGCTCGGCGTGCCCGGGATGCCCGGGGTCAACCTCTCGACGCTCAATAAGACGCTCGGCAACCGGTTCATCAAGAAGTTCACGATCGGCAAGGCACCCGTCGTGATGGGCAAGCTCATTCCGGGCGGCATCGGCGCGGTGGTCGGCGGCGTCGGCAACCGGGCGCTGGGGTCGCTCGTGGTCCGCAATGCGCGCGAAGCCTTCGGTCCCCCGCCCCGCTTCTGGGACGTCGACGGGGAGGTTCTCGCGCACCAGCGCACGATCGAGGCCGGTTGACCGGCCGCGCGGCGCCGGCCGCGCAGGGCTGGATTCGCCGCCTGGTCGGCGAGTGCGGACGACACCGCCGCCTCGCCGTGGTGCTGGTCGCCGTCACCCTCGGCGCCGTTGCCGTCGATCTGGTCACTCCACTCATCACCAAGGCCGCCATCGATTCGGCCACCGGTCAGCAGGCGGCCCGTGTGGGATTTCCCGTCCTCATCGGTGCCCTGCTGGTGGCCGCGGCACTGCGCTACGCGTGTCAGTTCGGCCGACGGATGACCGCCGGTCGCATGTCGGTCACGGTCCAAGACGGTCTGCGCCGCCGGCTGCTGGACACCCTCCATCACGTCGACGGACCGGCGCGCGACACGATTCGCACCGGCCAAGTGGTGTCCCGCTCCATCTCCGACCTCCAGGTGGTCCAGTCACTGCTGGCCATGGCACCGCTCTCGCTCGGCGGCGCGGTCCAGGTGGTGCTGTCGCTGGGTGTGATGGCCTGGCTGTCGCCGCTGCTGACGCTGGTCGCGATCGCCATCGTCCCGCTCATCGCGGTGATCGTGTACCGCAGCCGCAAACGGCTGTTCGCCGCCACCTGGGCGGCGCAGCAGGCCTCAGCCGAGGTGGCCGGCCACGTCGAGGAGACGGTGACCGGCGTGCGTGTGGTGAAGGGTTTCGGCCAGGAACGCAGGGCAACCGACGAACTCGCCGCCCTGGGCGAGCGGCTGTACCGCTTCAAACTGCGCGCCGCAAACCTGAGCGCGCGCTTCACGCCGACCATGGCATCGATTCCGCAACTCGGGATGGTCGCCGTCATCGGTCTCGGCGGATACCTCGTGTATGCCGGCGACATCACCGCGGGCACCTTCCTCGCTTTCTCCACCTATCTCGCCACCATGACCGGCCTCGCGCGCATCCTCACCAACCTGGTCGTGAACGCGCAGCTCGCCGCATCGGCGGTGACTCGCGTGTACGAGGTGGCCGACCACCCGCGCGATCGCGCCTTCGAGAACACGACGACCGTTCCCGACGGCCCGCTCGGCCTGAGCTTCGACGGCGTCGGACTCACGCTCGGCGGACGCCGGGTTCTCCGCGGCGTCGACCTGCGCGTGGCGCCGGGGGAATGCGTCGCCGTGGTCGGCGGGCCCGGATCCGGCAAGTCGACCCTCGCCGAACTCGTGACCGGCGCCTATCGGGCCGAGTCGGGGACGGTCGCGCTCATCGGCGCCGAGGGAAGCGGTCTGGACGTCACAGAGCTGGCGCCCGACGAACTGTACCGAGCAGTGGCGTTCGCCTTCGACGACCCGTTCCTGTATTCGACGACGATCGCCGCGAACATCGGCCTCGGCCCGCAACCGGTGCCGCCGGACGGGGTCGACGATTCCATCCGGGTCGCCGCACGCGCGGCGGCCGCCGACTTCGCCGCGGAACTGCCCGACGGATACGCCACCGAGGTGGGCGAGCGAGGCCTCACTCTGTCCGGAGGACAGAGACAGCGAGTCGCCCTCGCCCGAGCCCTGTATCAGGGCAGCCGGGTACTGGTCCTCGACGACGCGACGTCGGCGGTCGATGCCGCGACCGAGGCGCGGATCTTCGCTCATTTCCGCGCTCTCGGGACCACGATGCTGGTGTTGGCGCACCGCGATTCCACGCTGGCGATCGCCGATCGGGTCGCGGTCCTCGACGACGGCGTGGTCACCGACGTCGGAACGGTCGCCGAACTCACCGAACGCAGTGCGCGTTTCCGCGCGCTGATGTCGCCGACCGACACCGCGGAACAGCGGGCGGCGGCCTCCGCGAGCGTGCGCGCGCAGAACGACATCGGCATCGAGGAGCTGTGGCCCGGCGGCGTCGACGCGCCGGCTCCGAAAGCCCGCCGTGAGGCCGCGCCCCCGATGCGCATCGGTCCCGGCGGCGGCGGTCGGGCCGGAGTGCTCGGCGCCATGCCCGCCACCGACGAGATCCGTGCCGCGGTGGCCGCACTGCCGCCCGCCGACGACGATCCGAAGGTGGACGTCGAGGCCGCCCGCGCCGAACGCACCGACTTCAGTCTCAAACAGATTCTGCGTCCGGTGGCCGGTCTGCTCGCCGTGGTGCTGGCGACGATCGCTGCGGACACGCTGATCGGACTGGCCTTCCCGTCGCTGGCGCGCACAGTTCTGGACGCCGCCTCGCGTTCGGATGCCGACGTGATCGGGGTCGCCGCGCTCACCGGCTTCGCGCTCGTCGCCGCCGCCTGGATCGCGGGGGCGGTGAACGTGGTGGCGGCGGCCCGCGCGGGAGAACGCGTCCTGTACGGCCTCCGGATCCGCAGCTACGCCCACCTGCAACGACTCGGCCTCGACTACTACGAGCGCGAACTCTCGGGCCGCATCATGACGCGGATGACCACGGACGTCGATGCCCTCTCCGGATTCGTCCAGAACGGGCTGTCGTCGGCCGTGGTCGCGGTGCTGACCCTGGTCGGTGTCTTCGGCGCCCTGATCGCGACCGACTGGGAGCTCGGTCTGGTGATCGCTCCGGTGTTCCCGGTCCTGCTGATCGCGACCGTCGTGTTCCGCCGGATCAGCTCGCGCGCCTACACCCGCACCCGCGAACTGGTGTCTGCGGTGAACGCGGACTTCCAGGAGAACATCGCGGGTCTGGCGACCACACGCGTGTACCGGCACATCCCGGTGGCACGGGCCGAGTTCGGC
Organism: Gordonia cholesterolivorans; assembly: GCF_039531975.1. Taxonomy (NCBI): domain Bacteria; kingdom Bacillati; phylum Actinomycetota; class Actinomycetes; order Mycobacteriales; family Gordoniaceae; genus Gordonia; species Gordonia cholesterolivorans. The sequence goes on from NZ_BAAARB010000006.1 coordinate 51,679, forward strand.
CGGCGCAGCGACGAGTGGGTCGACGCTCGGATGGACTCCCAGCGCGCCATCTCGGTGTACTTCCCCTTCATCACGTTCTGCTCCGACGCGGCCACCGCCGTCGTCCTCGGGTTCGGCGCCCATCAGGTGGCCTCCGGCGCGATGTCCTCGGGCACCCTGATCGCGTTCGTGCTCTACCTCGCGATGTTGTTCGGGCCCGTGCAGCAGCTCACGACGGTCTTCGATTCGTATCAGCAGGCGGCGGTCGGTCTGCGTCGCATCCGCGATCTGCTGCTGACCCCGAGTTCCCTGGTGGACGCACCGCAGGCCGATTCGGAGGCCTCGCCCGCCGAACTGGCGGCTCCCGCGTTCGACGGCGACGTTCGGCTCGACCGCGTGGACTTCCGTTACGCCGGGGCCGACCGCGACGCGTTGAGCGGGATCGAGATGCACATCCCGGCGGGCACCTCGCTGGCGCTGGTCGGCACCACGGGCGCGGGCAAGTCGACCATCGTCAAACTGCTTGCGCGCTTCTACGACCCGACGGCCGGCAGCGTGCGGATGGACGGTATCGATCTGCGGACCATCGATCTGCACCGCTATCGCAGCCGCCTGGGCGTGGTCCCACAGGAACCCCACCTGTTCGCGGGGACCGTTGCCGACAACATCGCCTACGGCAGGCCCGGTGCCTCGCGCGAAAGGATCGCCGAAGCCGCGCGACGAGTGGGCGCGGCGCAGATGATCGCCGGTCTCCCCGGAGGCATGGAGTTCGGCGTGTCCGAACGCGGGCGGGGACTCTCGTCCGGGCAACGCCAGTTGATCGCGCTGGCCCGCGCCGAACTGGTGGAGCCGGATCTGATCCTGCTCGACGAGGCCACCGCGACTCTCGATCAGGCCACCGAGGCGCAGGTTCTCGCGGCCGGCGAGGCACTCTCCCGGCGCCGCACGAGCGTGATCGTCGCGCACCGCCTCGCCACCGCCGCACGAGCGGATGTGATCGCGGTGGTCGAGGGCGGCCGGATCGTGGAGAGGGGCACGCACCACCGACTGCTGGCGGCACACGGCGAGTACCGGCGTCTGTGGGACGCCGGCGTCTCCCCCGACGACTGCGAGGCGCCGGCTGCCGGGCCGCGCCCGGCCGACCGCTCCAGCGTCGGCTGAGCCGCTCGGCGTTCCGCTGACCGAGACGATCCCCGCTGTCACACGGTGGTCAGCACGTGAGATTGACCACTTACCGCGGCGTGTCACCGTCTGTGCGGCACACAGCGCCCGAGCCGCGAGCGGTCCGCGTACCATCGATTGATGGCAGGTCGGCCGCGGTTCACGAGACCAGCGGTTCACCCGCCACGCGATCGAAGAACACCTGGGTGAATTGAGGCGAGACAGCGCTGTGAGCAGTTCGATTTCCGAATCCGACTTCGGACAAAACGAATGGCTGGTCGAGGAGATGTACCAGCGATTCCAGACCAACCCCGAATCAGTCGATCCGAGCTGGCACGAGCTTCTCAAGAACTATCGCCCGGGTTCGACGGCGACCGCCCCGTCCTCGAACGGTGCGGCCCAGGCGACCCGGGTGGCTCCGAAGCAGGCGGTCACGCTCGACACCGAACCGACCAAGGCCGCACCGGCGCCCACCCGCGCCCCCGCACCGGCACGTGAGTCGGCCGCGACCAAGGCCGCATCCGGTACCAGCCTGGCGGCGTCCGCCGCCAAGCCTGCCGCCGATGCCGGGACAGACACGAATAAGGTGCTCCGCGGCCCCGCCGCGACCATCGTGCGCAACATGTCGGCCTCGCTCGAGGTCCCGACCGCGACCAGCGTCCGCGCGGTTCCCGCGAAGCTGATGATCGACAACCGCGTCGTGATCAACAACCACCTCGCCCGCACCCGCGGCGGCAAGGTGAGCTTCACGCACATCCTCGGCTATGCGATCGTCCAGGCGATCAAGGCGTTCCCGAACATGAACCGCCACTTCGCCGTCGTGGACGGTAAGCCGAACGTCGTCACGCCCGCCCATACCAATCTCGGCCTCGCGATCGACCTGCCGGGAAAGAACGGGAACCGCACGCTGGTCGTCGCCGCGATCAAGGGCTGCGAGACCAAGAACTTCTCCGAGTTCGTCGCGGCGTACGAGGACATCGTCCGCCGGGCCCGCGACGGCAAGCTCGGCGCCGAGGACTTCGCCGGCGTCACCATCTCGCTGACCAACCCCGGCACCATCGGCACCGTCCACTCGGTGCCGCGGCTGATGCAGGGCCAGGGCGCCATCATCGGCGCCGGAGCCATGGAGTACCCGGCCGAGTTCCAGGGCGCGAGCGATGAGCAGATCGCCGAGATGGGTGTCGGCAAGCTGATGACGCTGACGTCCACCTACGACCACCGGATCATTCAGGGCGCCGAATCGGGCGACTTCCTCCGCAAGGTCCACACGCTGCTGCTCGACGACTCCTTCTGGGACGAGCTGTTCACCTCGCTGCAGATCCCGTACGAGCCCGTCCGCTGGCGTCGCGACGTCCCCGCCGGACTCGTCGACAAGAACACGCGCGTCCTCGAGCTCATCGCCGCGTACCGCAGCCGCGGTCATCTGATGGCCGACACCGACCCGCTGATGATGAACGCGGCCGCCAAGGCCTCGCATCCGGACCTCGACGTACTGACCTACGGCCTGACTCTCTGGGATCTGGACCGCACCTTCAACGTCGGCGGCTTCCACGGACAGCGGAACATGAAGCTGCGCGACGTGCTGTCGATCCTGCGCGACGCCTACTGCCGCCACGTCGGCGTCGAGTACACGCACATCCTCGACCCGGAGCAGCAGCGCTGGCTCCAGGAGCGGGTGGAGATCAAGCACGCCAAGCCGTCGGTCGCCGAGCAGAAGTACATCCTGAGCAAGCTGAACGCCGCCGAGGCGTTCGAGACCTTCCTCGCGACCAAGTACGTCGGCCAGAAGCGCTTCTCGCTCGAGGGCGCCGAAGCCGTCATCCCGATGATGGACGCGGTTCTCGATCAGAGCGCCGAACACCAGCTCGAAGAGGTCGTCATCGGCATGCCGCACCGCGGCCGGCTGAACGTCCTGGCCAACATCGTCGGCAAGCCGTACTCGAAGATCTTCACCGAGTTCGAGGGCAATCTCGGCCCCGCTGACGCGCACGGCTCCGGCGACGTGAAGTACCACCTCGGCGCCGAGGGCAAGTACTACCAGATGTTCGGCGACAACGAGATCACCGTCTCGCTCACCGCCAACCCCAGCCATCTGGAGGCCGTCGACCCGGTCCTCGAGGGCATCGTCCGCGCCAAGCAGGACGGCATGTCGGAGGACCGCGAGTTCGACGTGCTGCCGCTGATGCTGCACGGTGACGCCGCCTTCGCCGGTCAGGGCATCGTCGCCGAGGTGCTGAACATGTCGATGCTGAACGGCTACCGCACCGGCGGCACCGTCCACATCGTGGTGAACAACCAGGTCGGTTTCACCACCGCACCCGAGCACTCGCGCTCCACGCAGTACTGCACCGACATCGCGAAGATGATCGGCGCACCGGTCTTCCACGTGAACGGCGACGATCCGGAGGCCTGCGTCTGGGCCGCCAAGCTCGCCGTCGACTACCGCGAGGCGTTCCACCGCGACGTCGTGATCGACCTCGTCTGCTACCGCCGCCTGGGCCACAACGAGGGCGACGATCCGTCGATGACCCAGCCGGCGATGTACGACGTCATCAACAACATCCGCAGCGTCCGCAAGAGCTACACCGAAGCGCTGATCGGCCGTGGTGACATCTCCACCAAGGAGGCCGAGGACGCACTGCGCGATTACCAGGGACAACTCGAGCGCGTCTTCGTCGAAGTCAAGGAACTCGAACGGTTCACACCCGAGGCGTCGCCGTCGGTGGAGGGCGAGCAGACGCTGCTCACCAAGCTGGTGACCGCGGTGCCGCAGGAGAAGCTCGCGGAGATCGGCGACGCCTTCGGCAATCTGCCCGAGGGATTCAACGCCCATCCGCGCGTCAAGCCGGTCATCAAGCGGCGCCACGAGATGCCGGTCAAGGGCGACATCGACTGGTCGTTCGCCGAGATCCTCGCCTTCGGCACCCTGGTTCAGGAAGGCCGCACGGTGCGGCTGTCCGGTCAGGACTCCCGCCGCGGAACGTTCACTCAGCGCCACTCGGTGCTGATCGACCGCGAGAACGGCTCGGAGTACACACCGCTGAACCACCTGCCCGACGCGACCGGCCGCTTCCTGGTGTACGACTCGCCGCTGAGCGAGTACGGCGTGCTCGGCTTCGAGTACGGCTACGCCCTCGCCGACCCCGACGCACTCGTCCTGTGGGAGGCGCAGTTCGGCGACTTCGTCAACGGTGCGCAGTCGATCATCGACGAGTTCATCAGCTCCGGCGAGGCCAAGTGGGGTCAGCGCAGCGACGTCGTGCTGCTGCTGCCGCACGGCCACGAGGGCCAGGGTCCCGACCACACCTCGGGCCGCATCGAGCGCTTCCTGCAGTTGTGCGCCGAGGGTTCGATGACCGTCGCGCTGCCCTCGACTCCGGCGAGTTACTTCCACCTGCTGCGGCGCCACGTGCACGATGGCATCAGCCGGCCGCTGGTGGTCTTCACCCCGAAGTCGATGCTGCGCAACAAGGCGGCCGTCTCGCCGGTGGAGGATTTCACCGAGGGCAAGTTCCTCTCCGTGATCGACGATCCGCGTTTCGCCAAGCAGGGCGGCGACCGCGACAAGGTGCAGCGCGTGCAGCTGGTCAGCGGCAAGCTCTACTACGAGCTGGCCGCACGGCAGGCGAAGGACGGTCGCGACGACGTCGCGATCATCCGCGTCGAGCAGCTGTACCCGGTGCCCTACCGCAGGCTCGCGCGCACGCTGGAGCAGTACCCGAACGCGAAGGACTTCGTCTGGGTTCAGGAGGAGCCGGCGAACCAGGGTCCGTGGCCGTTCCTCGGTCTCTGGCTGCCGGAGATGCTCCCCGAGTTGCTCGGCGGCCTCCGCCGGATCTCGCGCCGGCCGATGTCCGCGCCGTCGTCGGGCTCCAGCAAGGTCCACGCGGTGGAGCAGCAGGAGATCATCGATCAGGCCTTCCGCTGATCTGATGCGACTCTGACACGACACACGAGAGGGGCCGCCCCGCTTCGGCGAGGCGGCCCCTCTCGTGTGTCCGCGGCCGGCATCGCCGGCGCCGGCTCATGTCTGAGTCACGTTCCCGACCAGCCCGGCTAGGGTGGGCAGAGCGGCGACGAAGATCTGTACGAGCTGTTCCCGGGTGATCACCGGGTCGTCGAGCCAGCGGACGAGCGTCTCCTCCACGAAGGCGATCCAGCCCGCCACCGACAGTTCGATCGCCGGGCTCCGTTCGATCCCGATGGCGGGCGCGTGCGTCAGAATCCGCTCGGTCATCGCCGCGCGCGTCCGGTCGGCGACCGCTCTGATCGCGTCGTCCGCACTCGCCGCGCCGCGGATGACTCCCACGAACCCGCGCCCGTTGTCGGCGACGTAGTCGACGTAGGCGGTCATCGAGGCCTGGAGCATCGCGATCGGATCGCCGAGCTCGGCCTGCGGCTCCGTGCGGGCGAGCATCTCCTCCGCCTGCTCGGTGATGACGCTCAGATGGAAATCGGCCTTGGACTCGAAGTAGTGGAAGATCAGTGCCTTCGACACTCCCGCCGCTTCGGCGACCGCTTCCATCGTGACCGACTCCAGGGGACGGTCGCGTGCCATCTGCACGCCCAGATCGATGAGCTGACGACGGCGTGCAGCAGGGCTCAAACGGGTTCTGGCGGTGGTCATGCACCAACCGTAAGCGCTTATTGACCTGAATTCAATTGCCTATTGACTCGCGGTCAACACGCGCTTATCGTAGGCACCATGACAACGCATGATGTAGAGATCGCGATCATCGGAGCCGGGTTCTCCGGACTCGGTGCAGCCATCAAGCTCAGCCAGGAGGGTGTGGACGATTACGTCCTGCTCGACCGCGGCCAGGACTTCGGCGGCACCTGGCGCGACAACGTGTACCCGGGTGCCGCGTGCGACGTCCCGTCGCACCTGTACTCCTACTCGTTCGCGCTCAACCCGGACTGGTCCCGGTCGTACTCTCATCAGCCCGAGATCCACCGCTACATCAACGCCGTCGCCGACGAGCACCGCATCGGCGAGCACGCTCTGTTCGGCTCCGATGTGCGCCGTGCGGAGTGGGACGAGACCGCCGGACGCTGGAAGCTGGACTACGAGCGGGACGGCGAGAGCCACACCCTCACCGCGCGCACCCTCATCGGCGGCGTCGGACCGCTGTGCGAGCCGAACCTCCCCGATATCGAGGGCTTCGGCGACTACCGGGGCAAGATCGTGCACTCGGCCCGCTGGGACACCGACTACGACTTCACCGGCAAGCGCGTGGCCGTCATCGGCACCGGCGCCTCGGCGATCCAGATCGTGCCGCAGCTGGGCAAGGTGGTCGGACACATGGACGTGTACCAGCGCACCGCGCCGTGGATCATCCCGCGCAACGAGCGCCCGTACCTGAGCGTGGAGAACTGGGCGTTCAAGAACGTCCCCGGTCTGCAGGCGGCCATCCGCGGCGGCATCTACTCGTTCAACGAGGTGGTCGCGGCCGGGATGACCTACGCCCCGAAGGCGCTCAAGCCCGTCGAGGCGCTCAGCCGAGCCAACATCTTCCGCGGTATCCGCGATCCCGAGCTCCGCAAGGCGGTGACCCCGCGGTTCGCGGTGGGCTGCAAGCGCATCCTGAAGTCCAATGAGTGGTACCCGACCCTCGACCAGGACAACGTGGAACTGGTGACCGACGGCATCGACCGCATCACCGAGACCGGCATCGTCACCGCGGACGGCACCGCCCGCGACGTCGACGTGATCGTCGTCGCGACCGGATTCCACGTCACCGACTCCCCTGTCTTCGACACCATCGTCGGAGCGAACGGCGAGAGCCTGGCACAGGTCTGGGAGCGCGAGGGCATGCAGGCCTACAAGGGCTCGTTCGTCCACGGTTTCCCGAACCTGATGCTGCTGATCGGACCGTCGACCGGCCTGGGCCACACGTCGATGGTGTACATGATCGAGTCACAGCTGAACTACCTGGTGGACTACGTGCGCAAGTCACGCGCCCACGGCATCACCAGAGTGGACGTGCGCAAGGACGCGCAGGACCGTTTCAACGCGGGGATCCAGCGCACGCTGCGGTCCAGTGTCTGGGTGAACGGCGGGTGCGCCTCCTGGTACAAGGATCACAACGGCGATATCACCGTCCTGTGGCCGGGGTTCACCTTCAACTTCCGCAATCAGACGCGTTCGTTCGACCTCGACGCGTACGACGTGCGCACCGCGGACCGGCCCGCCGTCGTCGCAGAGTCCGTGCAGACCGCTGACGATGCCCCGGCCGAACCCGTCGGCACCGACGCCTGACCCGACCGGCACCCGACTTCCCGACACCGCAACTTCCCGACTTCAGGAGAGAACTATGAAGGATTTCAACAACAAGGTCATCGTCATCACCGGCGCCGGTTCCGGGATGGGCCGCGACCTGGCGGTCAAGCTCGCCAAGCGCGGTGCCAAGATCGCCATCTCCGATGTGAACCCGGACGGTCTCGCGGAGACCGAGCGGCTGGTCGCAGCGACCGGTGCGCAAGTGCACAGCCAGTTGCTCAACGTCGCCGAGCGAGAGGCCGTCCTCGCGTACGCCGACACCGTGGCCGGCCACTTCGGCACCGTCAACGCGATCTTCAACAACGCCGGCATCGCGCACCACGGTGAGGTCGAGACCATGGAGTTCAAGGACATCGAGCGTGTCATGGACATCGACTACTGGGGCGTCGTCAACGGCACCAAGGCGTTCCTGCCGTACCTGATCGCGTCGGGCGACGGCCACGTCGTCAACACCTCGTCGCTGTTCGGCCTGCTGGCCGAACCGGGTCAGGCCGCATACAACTCCGCCAAGTTCGCCGTCCGCGGCTTCACCGAGGCGCTGAATCAGGAGATGATCATCGCGAAGCACCCGGTCAAGGTGACCTGCGTGCATCCGGGCGGAATCAAGACGGCGATCGCCCGCAATGCGACCACGTCGGGCGATCACGACCAGGCGAAGACCGCGGAGTTGTTCGACAAGTACCTGGCGAACACCAGCTCGGAGAAGGCCGCCGACATCATCATCAAGGCGGTCGAGCGCGACCGCGCACGCGTCCTCGTCGGCGCGGACGCGAAGGTTCTCGATCTGTGCGTCCGTCTGGTGGCCTCCGGCTACCAGGGCATCGGCGCCCGCGTCACCGGTTGGGCGCTCAAGCGCACCAAGTAGCCTCCCGGACCACGGACGGGGCCGCCGCGACGAGACGATCGTCGCGGCGGCCCCGTCTCGGTGTACGAGCCCGGCGGATCAGACGCCGTGCGTGCCGATCCATTCGTTCGCGACGGCCGCGGGGTCGGCGCCCCGCTCCACGCGCGCGGCGAGCTCGGCCAGATCCGCGGTGGTCAACTCACCGGCGACACGGCTGAGCGCCTTCATCTGCGGCTTGCCGATCAGGGATGCGCGGAATACGGGCACGAGATCCTGCGCCATCGGCCCGGATTCGGCCGACCGCAGGGCCGTCACGTCGTCGCGGCCGGCCAGCGCCGTCGCCGCCTCCAGCCCGGTCAGCGTTCCGAGCGCCTGCCCGCCGCGGACGCGGTCGACCACCTGCTGCGACGTCAGGCGCTCCGTGATCGCACCGAACCGGCAGACGCTGAACGCCTGCTTCTCCTCCGCGGTCAGCTCGCCGGTGCTCACCAACGGCAGTCCGGGCGGCACCGCCCCGCATTGCGCCAGGTCGGTGAGGTGATCGGCGTCGGAGACGGTCTGGGCGAGGATCAACTGCCTGCGGTCGTTCACCGCTGCCGGATCGCCGATCGTCACGCCCTGCGGCAGAGCGCGGTTCACCGCCTCCTCCACGTCTTCACTCGACACGGCGTCGGGCCCGGGCATCAACGCGGTCAGCAGATCGCCGGTGAACGCCGGGAACAGGTCCACATCGCCCTGCGCCGCCTCGTCGAGGAGCCGTCTGTCGGCCGACGCCCGGCCGCCGACGTCGACTCGGACGCCGGTGCGCGCGAGCGCTCCCGCGTAGATCTGCGCTGCCACCTGCATCTCGGGGGTGCCGTCGGTACCGACGCGCAGAGGTGCCGGTACATCGGATCCGCACGCCGTGATCAGGGTCGCAGCCGCGCCGATCGCGGCCGCGAGAGCGGCGGCGCGGCGGGAGAATCGTCGAGTAGACATCGCCGACCAGACTAATCGACGCTCACGCCGTGGCCGCGAAACCGATCACCGACGTCGCGATCAACTGGACCGCGATGGCCGCCAGAAGCAGACCGGCGATCTTGGCGAGCAGCGTGATGCCGCTGACCCGCAGCACCCTGATGATGCCGGTCGAGAAGAACAGCGCCAGCGCCACCACGGCATGGACGGTGAGAATGGCCGCGGCGATCGCCGTGTACCCGGGCACATCTCCGTGTACCTGGCTGACGGCGACGATCACCGCGGCGATGGCTCCGGGGCCGGCGAGCATCGGTGTGCCGAGCGGTACCAGCGCCACGTTGACGTCGTCGGACACCTGTGCGGCGGTCGAACCGCCGAGTCCCATGAGCAGTTGCAGCGCGACCAACAACAGCAGCAGTCCACCCGCGCCCTGCAGCGCCGGTATGCCGATGTGCAGGTAGGCCAGGATGGCGCGGCCGCCGACCGCGAACAGGCTGATGACGAGCAGCGACACCAGCGGTGCCTGCCAGGCGGCCTTACGCCGGTACTCGGCTGAGCGCCGGCCGACGAGGGACAGGAACACCGGAACCTGCCCGGGCGGGTCCATGATGACGAGCAGGGTGATCGCGGTCGTCGTGTACACGGAGACGTCGAATGGCACGGACTGAGTGTAAGCGGGCGGCCCGGCGGCTCGCTAAGGTCGACGTGTGCCGTCCATGCCGAGAATGCTGCAGCCGGGTAACCGCGGGCCGGGTAAGAACCCCGAGGTCGCAACGCCCCCGGTCCCCGTGGCTCGCGCGATCGTCGACTGCGGCGTCTACGTCGACGGCATCCGGCAGCCCACCCCGCCCGACATCCGCTCGGCTCTCGCATTCGTGCGGACCACCGGAAGCGGCTTCGTGTGGCTCGGTCTGCACGCACCGGACGAGCGGCAGATGAACGACGTCGCCGAGACCTTCGGGCTGCACCCGCTGATGGTCGAGGACGCCGTCCACGCCCACCAGCGTCCCAAGCTCGAGACCTACGACGACACTCTGTTCCTCGTTCTGCGGACCGTCAAGTACATCGACCACGACGACGACGAGGTCGCCAACGACATCGTCGAGACCGGCGAGATCATGGTGCTCGCCGGACGGGACTTCGTCATCACCGTCCGCCACGGGGAACACACACATCTCGCGGGCGTACGCGCGCGCCTCGAGCAGACACCCGAGCATCTGCGGCTCGGCCCCGCGACTGTCGTCCACGCGATCGCCGACCGGGTGGTCGACTCCTACCTGAGAGTCGTGCGCGAGATGGAGGCGGACGTCGACGGGCTCGAAGAGCGCGTCTTCGCGGCGTCGTCACGGGATCTCGACATCGACGTGGTCTACCTGTTCAAACGCGAGGTGCTGGAGCTGCGCCGCGCGGTCCAGCCGCTGGCGGTGCCGCTCTCACTGCTGTCGGGCAGCTCCGGCACACTCGAATCGGCGGCGCTCACCCCGCACGACACCGAGATCCAACGGCACTTCCGCGACGTCGCAGACCATCTGACCACGGCGAACGACCTGGTCGTCGAGTACGACGAGCGCCTGACGGCACTGCTGAACGCCGCCGCGACCAAGGTCAGCACCCAGATGAACACCGACATGCGGAAGATCTCGGCGTGGGCCGCCATCGCCGCGGTCCCCACCGCGGCGGCGGGGATCTACGGGATGAACTTCGACTTCATGCCCGAACTCCACTACCGGTACAGCTACCCGCTGCTGCTGCTCACTCTGTTCGCGGTGTGCTTCACCCTGTGGCGGATCTTTCACCGCTCCCACTGGCTGTGAGCGACGCTACGGCGACACCGCGGCCCGGCCGGGGTCGGTCACATCCGTGCCGGCCTCAGCCCACGCCGCGCGCAGCTCATCGGCGCCCTTGAGCCGCACCCATGCCGCTTCGTTCGCGGTGATCGGCACCGCACGCAGGAAACGCACCGGATCGGCGGGGTCGTCGAGCGGCAGATCGGCGAACCGGTCGTCGCCGGTGAGGAGGAAGGCCGAGCAGATCGCCCCGGCCCACAGCGGCTCCTGCAGGTCGATCAGCGAGTCCTCCGCCAGGATCAGCCCTTCGACGGCGGGCGCCGCGGCGAGCATGGCCAGCGACTTGTGCAGTCCTTGCAGCGGCATGCTCGCGCGCAGGGTCACCGTCACCTCGGCTCGCGGTCCGCGGACCGGGTCGGGAGCGAAGTCGGCCGGATCGTGCATCGGGTGGCGTGCGCACCCCACCGTCACGTAGACCACTCGGTCGCCGTCGGCGAACCGCAGCACGTCGATCGGTTCGACGCCGAGAAAGGTGACCGACGCCCGCTGCGGCTCGCTGCCGACGGCGGCGGACACGTGGGCGATCACCCGATCGCTGACAGAACTCACCCCACCAGTTAAACACCGGTGGGGTGAGTCGGATCGGTGCGGGGCCGTGCCCGGCGCACGGCCTCAGCGCAGGCTGACGCCGCTCGCGGTGTCGAAGACGTGCATCCGTGCCGGGTTCAGCGCCAGGGTGAGCGTCTCGCCCCTGCGGGCCTGGGTGTAGGGCGACAGCCGGGCCACCTTCTGCCCGCCCGCGGTGGTGGAACCGAGGTCCTCTGCCAGCTTCGAGAGCACCTGCGTCGCCGAGTCGGGCGCCTGCCAGCCGAAGTACACGTACTTGTCCGACCCCATCGACTCCACGAGGTCGACCGTGATCGGAAAGCTGAGGAAGCCGGCCAACTCGGCCTCGTGCGTCAGCGCCGCGTCCACCAGGTGCTCCGGCCGGATGCCCAGCAGCACCTCGCCGTTGCTGTCGGCCTGGCGCGCACGGCCGGCGATCTCGTTGTAGTCGGGGAACTCGATGTGGCCGATGGCGGTGTCCGCGCCGGTCGCGGTCAGCCTGCCCGGGAGGAAGTTCATGGCCGGCGAGCCGATGAATCCGGCCACGAACAGGTTGGCCGGGCGGTCGTAGAGCTCCTGCGGCGCGCCGACCTGCTGGACGTAGCCCGCGCGCATCACCACGACGCGGTCGCCGAGCGTCATGGCCTCGGTCTGGTCGTGGGTCACGTACACGGTCGTCGTCCCCAACCGGGCCTGCAGCGAGGCGATCTCGGTACGCATCTGGACACGCAGCTTCGCGTCGAGGTTCGACAGCGGCTCGTCCATCAGGAACGCATTGGGCGTGCGGACGATGGCCCGACCCATCGCGACGCGCTGACGCTGACCGCCCGACAGGTTGGCGGGCTTGCGGTCGAGGTACTCGGTGAGGTCGAGCATCGCGGCGGCCTCGTCGACGCGGCGGGCGATCTCGGCCTTGTCCATCTTCGCGAGGCTGAGCGGGAAGGCGATGTTCTGACGCACCGACATGTGCGGGTACAGCGCGTAGCTCTGGAAGACCATCGCGATGTCCCGGTCCTTCGGAGCCACCTCGTTCATCCGCTTGCCGCCGATGCGCAACTCACCGGACGTGATGTCCTCGAGACCGGCGATCATGTTCAGCGTCGTCGACTTGCCGCAGCCCGACGGTCCCACCAGGATGACGAACTCGCCTTCGGCGATGTTCAGGTTCACCCCGTGCACGGCGATCGAGCCGTCCGGGTACTGCTTGGAGACGTTCTCCAGAACGATGTCGGCCATGGGTTATCCCTTCACCGCGCCGGAGGTGAGGCCGGCGACGATACGACGTTGGAAGAAGAGCACGAAGATGATGATCGGAATGGTGATGACGACGGCCGCTGCGGCGATGGCCCCGGTGGGCTCCTCGAACTGACTGCTGCCCGTGAACTGCGAGATCGCGACGGGCGCCGTCTCCGCATTCTCGGTGGAGGTCAGCGACAACGCCAGAAGCAGGTCGTTCCACGCGAAGATGAAGACCAGGATCGCGGCGGTCACCACGCCCGGCGCCGCCAGCGGGACGATCACGCGGCGGAACGCCTGAGCCGGCGTGGCTCCGTCCATCTGCGCGGCCTTCTCCAGGTCCCATGGGATCTCCCGGAAGAACGCCGAGAGAGTGTAGATCGCCAGCGGCAGCGCGAAGGCCACGTAGGGCAGGATCAGACCGAGCCACGTGTCGAACAGGCCGAGCCGGCGTTCGATGTTGAACAGCGGCGTCACCAGTGAGATCTGCGGGAACATCGCGATCAGCAGGGCCGCTCCGATGAGCAGCTTCTTCCCGCGGAACTCGAGCCGCGCGACCGCGTAGGCGGCCATGGTTCCCAGCAGCACGGCGATTACCGTGGTGATCAGGCCGATGCCGATCGAGTTGATCAGCGCCGACGTGAACAGGCTGGTGTCGAAGATTCCCTTGTAGTTGTCGAAGGTCCACTGCTTCGGGATGAAGCTGCCGTCGGTCACACTGCCGGTCGGCTTGAACGACAGGCTGATGATCCACCACAGCGGGATGATCGCGTAGAGGACCACCAGAACATTGGCGACGGTCCAGCCGACTTTACGGCGAATGCTCGCATCCATCGGTGGTCACCTCCCCTCGTCGTCGGAGCCGGGGGCGGCGGTGCCGAACCCCTTGATGAACACGAAAGCGATGATGGCGACGCACAGGAAGATCAGGATGCTGATCGCCGAGCCGACACCGAGATTGAAGGCCTTGAAGAGGTTGTCGTAGCCGAGCATCGACACCGACCCTGTGCCGTTGGAGCCGGCCGTCAGGACGTAGATGTTGTCGAAGATGCGGAACGCGTCCAGCGTGCGGAAGAGCAGCGCGACGAGGATCGCCGGCTTCATCAGCGGCAGGATGATGCGGAAGAGCCGGGTCCACGCGCCCGCGCCGTCGAGTTGGGCGGCCTTGAGGAGGTCGTCCGGCACCAACGCCAGCCCGGCGAGCAGCAACAGCGCCATGAACGGCGTCGTCTTCCACACCTCGGCCAGGATGATGATGAACAGCGACGGCCACTGCTGGGTGAGCGGCGCGGAGCCGTCCGGGAGCAGGTTGGCCAGGTAGCCGGTGCCCGGCGTCCACGCGTAGTACCAGGAGAACGCCGCGGCGACCGTCACGATGCCGTACGGGATGAGGACCACGGTGCGGACCACGCCCCGGCCGAACAGGGTCCGGTGCATGACGAGGGCGATCGCCATGCCCAGCACCAGTTCGATCAGCACCGACACCAGGGTGATGAACACGGTCACGCCCAGCGCCGACCACCAGTAGCCGTCCGAGAGGACGGTGCCGTAGTTCGACAGGCCGATGAACTTCTGCTCGTCCGGCGCGGTCAGCGTCGCCTTGTTGAGCGAGAGCCAGAAGGCGTAGACGATCGGGTAACCGGTCACCAGCGCCATGACGATCGCCGCGGGTGCGATGAGCCAGTACGCCAGACGTCGCTCCGACGACTTGCGTCCAGTCGCCTTCGGCGCCAGGGGCGCCGGCTGCGCCGGAGTGGGACCGGTGTCGAGGATCTCAGACATCGAACCTCCGTTCATTCCAGGCCCGGCGGGAGTCGCTCCGGCGGCAGCCGCGGCCATCGCGGTCTCGGGCACGGCCTGCGGCATCGGTGGGGGCGGCGGTGGCGGGGCGGGTTCACCGGGTCGGGGTGCGGCGGCCTCCGGCGGCACCCATACGTCGGAGTGCACCGGCTCGGCGCCGTCGCGGGAGTGCTGACCGTGCCCGTCCCCCGAGACGCCGTCCCCGTCACGGGGTTCCGGCGACCGCTGGTCGTCGTGCTTGTCGTCGCTCACGGGATGATCCCCTCGCCGTCGATGGCCTTCTGGACCTGCTCGGTGAGCTTGTCGACCATCTGTGCGGGATCCCAGGCGCCCACCGGCGCGAGGGTGGCGGTCACGAGCGTCGAGATCGCCTGATACTGCGGCGACGCCGGCCGCGGCGCCGAGTGCTCGGATTCGAGCTGGGTGCGGATCACGTCGCCCATCGGATACGCGAGCTTGAAGTCCTTATCGTCGTAGATCGACGCGATGGTCGGCGGCGTTCCACCCGATATCGCGTACACCTTCTGCGCCTTCTCGCTGGTCATGCACTTCGCCGCCTCGAAGGCGAGCTCCGGCTGCCGGGAAGTGGATGCGACGGCCACGTTCAGCCCGCCGGGCGTCGACTTCGCGGTCTTGCCGGGGAAGACACCCGGGTAGAGCGCGAAGTCGAAGTGCTTACGCATCTTGGCGTTGATCGGAGCGAGCTGCGCGTCTGTCGGCGGATTGTCCTCGTCGGTGAGCAGAGTCTTGTACGGCGAGAGAACGTCCTGGAGGAAGGCGACGTCGCCGGTCGCACCGTTGGTGCGCGCCGAAGCCCACACGAACGGCCAGTTGATCTCGAACGCCGCCTTGCCCGTCTCCATCCCGAGCCGGGCGGTGCCCTCGTCGGACTGGGTGATCGACGGGTCGTGCCCCGGCGCCGTGGCCACCGCCTTCATCACCTCGAGCGCCTTCAGCGTCGCCGCCCGGTGCTCCGGGGTGTCGCTGAGGGTCACCTTGGACGCGTCGTTCGGATCGAGCACCGAACCACCGGCGCTGGCGAGCAGCGAGTTGAACCAGACCATCAGGCCCTCGTACTGCTTGGCCTGGACCATGATCCAGCTCGGTCCGCCGGCCTTCTTGATGGCCTGCGTATCGCTGAGCATCTCATCCCAGGTCGCCGGCGCCCGCCGGCTGCCGAGCGTGTCCTTCATCAGGTCGGGCCGGTACCAGAGCAACTGGGTGTTGGTCCAGATCGGCATCGCGTACATGCGTTTGGCCGCGTCGTCGGGCCGCTGCCACATCGCTGTGGCCACCGGGCCGCCGAGATTGGTCTTCTCGATCTCGGCCGCGGTGTCGTCCGGGACCGGCACGAGCCAGCCGGCGTTCGCGAACTCCGCGGTCCACACGACGTCCATGCCCATCAGATCCAGGGTGTGGTCGTTTCCGGCCAGCCGCCTGGCCAACTGCAGTCGCTGATCGTCGGCGCTCTTGGGCAGGACGTTGGCCTGCAGCTTGTAGCGCCCGCCCGACTCCTCGGTACAGGTCTGCGCGAACTGCTTGATGTAATCGAAGCCGTCGGCCGGCGCATAGATGTTCAGAACACCCTGCTCGTAGCCCGTGGAGCAACCGGCCAGCATCGGCGCGGCGACCGCCGCCGCCACCGCCACTGCCGACAGCCGCCTGGCCAGAGATCGTCCCCTCGGCGCGGATCTACCCTTGCTCATCTCGCTGCCAGCCTCCTGCCTGTCGGCCTCGTCTAAGAATCAGCTGTGAAAGCTGATGCGGGCCTTAGGTTATCCCACGACAGGTGACATAGCGCACACGATGGCACATCGGCGCGCCCGAGACGGCGGAGGAGCGGTCAGAGAGCCAGTTTGGCGAGCATGTCGCGCGCCTGTTCCGCGGTGCGCGGATCGCACAGCACGTCGTACCGTCCGGCGACCAGTTGCATGGTGGAGGTGAAGTCACGCTGGCCGCGGGTGGCCGCGTACGGGATGGCGGCGCTGATCAGCCCGAACACCATGCCGGCGAGCACGCCGAAGAGGATCGGCGTCCACGACGTCCCGACCACCAGTGAGACGAGTGCGCCGAAGAACAGGCCCAGCCAGGCGCCGGACCCGATGCCTCCCGCGATCACCTTGCCCCAGGTGAGTCGTCCGAGGACTTTCTCGACCTGCATCAGGTCGACGCCGACGATCGTCAGATTGTCGACCTGGAATTCGTTGTCGGACAAGTAGTCCACCGCGCGCTGGGCCTGCGCGTAGGTGTCGTAGGACCCTACCGGCCAGCCCTTCGGCGGCGTCGGCAATCCCGGCATCGGTCGCATTGGGTTCGTCACTTCGGCTCCTGAGCTCGGCTCACTTTAGGCTTGACGTATGACGCCCGCCCTCAAGGTCTTCGTCGCCAGACTAGTCGGCCTCGCCGTTCTCGGCCCTGATGGTGAATCAATCGGTCGGGTCCGGGACGTCGTGATCTCCATGCACATGCCGGGCAAACAGCCGCGCGCGCTCGGGCTCGCCGTCGAACTCACCACGCGCAGACGCATTTTCGTGCCGATGCTGCGTGTGACGAGCATCGAGCCCGACGCCGTCACCCTGACCACCGGACACGTGAATCTGCGACGCTTGCGGGTGCGCCCGAACGAGGCGTTGGCGGTGGGTCAGATCCTCGACACCCGGGTCCGCACCGACGATCCGGACTACCCCGAACTGCACGATGTGGACCTGACGGTGGTGGATCTGGCGATCGAGCAGAACCGCAGCCGCGACTGGATGGTCAGCCGCGTGGCGCTGCGCACCACCCGCAAGGGCCTGCGCAGGCGCGGCGAGACGATCGTCGTGCAGTGGCGCCACGTCCGCGGCATGAACCGTCTGGAACTCTCTCGCCCGGGACAGGGCGTGGAGATGGCCCTGGCGCAGTTCGAGGACATGCGTGCGCCCGACGTCGCCAACGCGCTTCGCGAACTGCCGGTGAAGCGGCGCGACGAGATCGCCGCGGCGCTCGACAACGAGCGTCTCGCGGACGTGCTGCAGGAGATGCCCACCGACGATCAGACCGCGATTCTCGGCAGCATGGAGCCCGACCGCGCCGCCGACGTCCTCGAAGCGATGGACCCCGACGACGTCGCCGACCTGATGGGTGAACTGCCCCAGGCCGAGGCCGAGGCGTTCCTGTCCCGGATGGACCCGGAGGACTCCGAATCCGTCCGGCGGCTGCTGCTGCACTCCCCCGACACCGCCGGCGGCGTCATGACGCCGGAACCCCTGATCGTCACCGCGAACGCGACGGTGTCCGAGGCGCTGGCCCGGGTGCGCGACCCGGACGTGAACTCGGCGGCCGCGAGCATGGTCTTCGTCGTCCGCCCGCCGACCAACACCCCCACCGGGAAGTTCCTCGGCGCGGTGCACACGCAGGCACTGCTCCGAGAGCCGCCGGCCAATCTGGTGGGCGGCATCCTCGACAAGGAGATGCCGCGACTGCTCCCCGACGACTCGCTGGAGAAGATGACCCGGTTCTTCGCCACCTACAATCTGGTCTGCGCACCGGTGATCGACGAAGCCGATCACCTCCTCGGCGCCGTCGTCGTCGACGACCTCCTCGATGCCCTGCTCCCGCGCGACTGGCGCGAGACCGACCCCGAAGGGACCGCTCCATGAGTCCTTCCGGACGCCATCTCGACACTCCGAGCCCTCGTCGCAGCCGGTTCAACGTCAATCTCGACTCCGACGTGGTGGGCGTGTACTCCGAGCGGATCGCCCGCTTCCTCGGCACCGGCCGGTACCTGCTGATCCAGACCGTGATCGTGGTGATCTGGGTGCTTCTCAACGTGGGCCTGTTCGCCTTCGAATGGGATCCGTACCCGTTCATCCTCCTCAATCTGGCCTTCTCCACTCAGGCCGCGTACGCCGCGCCGCTGATCCTGCTGGCACAGAACCGCCAGGAGAACCGGGACCGTGTCTCGCTCGAGGAGGACCGCGCCCGCGCCGCCCAGACCAAGGACGACACCGAGTTCCTGGCCCGTGAACTCGCCGCCGTGCGGCTCGCGGTCGGCGATACCGTCACCCGCGACTATCTGCGCCGCGAACTCGACGATCTGGTCGACGAACTGGTGGAACGGATTTCGGCACGCGCGGGCAAGGGTGAAGAACCGGATCCGACATGACCGGAGGAAACGCTGCATGTATGCTGGCTCACAGTCGTCGGGGGGATGATCGCAGACTCCCCCTGATTCGACGTGAACGACACGCCGAATGCAGTGAGAGTCGATGAGGACCAATGGGATGACTTTCTGGCGCAGCCGCCCGAACCGGATTCACGTGCCGCGCCGCGGCCTGGCGGTCGGGACCACCGCCGCCGCACTCGGCGCGCTGGTGCTCGGCGGAACGGTGTCGAGTGTCGCGGCCGATCCGGTGTCCTCGGTCCAACCGGGACCCTCGATCGATCTCGCGGGTGCCCAGAGCGCGGTGGCCGCCCGCGCGGTCGCGGAGACCGTGCCCTCCGGCAGCAGCCAACTCGTCGGATTCGCTCCCCCGGCCGACCCCACGGCCGCCGGCGGCGGCGACCCGCAGTTCCGGCTCGCCGCCGACCTTCCCGCAGGTCCCCTCGGCATTCCCGGGATGGTCCTCAAGGCGTACAAGCTCGCCGCCACCCGGGTGGCCGCCGAGTCGCCGCAGTGCAAGCTGCCCTGGTTCCTTCTCGCCGGCATCGGACGCATCGAGTCCGGCCACGCGGGCAACGGGAACGTCGACGCGTACGGCAACACCCTGACCAAGATCCGCGGCCCGGTACTCGACGGCTCGCTCGCCGGAAACGCCGTCATCCACGACTCCGACGGCGGCAGGCTCGACGGCGACGGCGGGCACGACCGCGCGATGGGTCCGATGCAGTTCATCCCGAGCACGTGGGCGGCCTGGGGCGCCGACGCCAACGGCGACGGCAAGGCCGACCCGGACAACATCTTCGACGCCACCTATTCGGCCGGACGCTACCTGTGCGCCGGTTTCACCGACATCATGGCCGGCCAGAACAAGGTGAACGCGGTCCTGCGCTACAACCACTCGATGGCCTATGTGAACAACGTGCTCGCATGGGCGGCCGCGTACTCGACCGGCGTGATGCCGACCACACCCATCCCGGAGATGTCGGCGACTCCGGACGACAAGGACAAAGACAAGAAGGACAAGGACCGCGACAAGAAGAACGGGGACCGCGACAAGAAGCCCGGCGAGTCCACCCGGCCGTCCACCCCGAAATCGTCCACGCCGCCGAGTAAGCCGTCACCGAGCAAGCCTCCGCAGGCCTGCCTCGGCATCATCTGCCTGCCGCCCGGCATCGGTCCGGCCCCGGCGCCCGCCCCCAAGCCCTCGCCCAAGAAGCCGGCGCCGGCTCCCGCCGGCCCGGCGAAGACCGCCGACCGCTGAGGCGAGAAGCCGAGTCCGTCTCGGCAGCGATATGGTTGAGGTGTGACCACCCCCGCCACACCCACTGAGTCCGCCGTCCGTTCCGCACTGAGCAAAGTGATGGACCCGGAGATCGGCAAGCCGATCACCGACCTCGGCATGGTCAAGTCCGTCGCGGTCGCCGCCGACGGCAGTGTCGACGTCGGGGTGTACCTGACCACGGCGGGCTGCCCGATGCGCACCAAGATCTCCGACAACGTCGAGACGGCCGTCGCCGATGTGCCCGGTGTGGGCGCCGTGCGCGTCGAACTGGACGTGATGGACGACGAACAGCGCACCGAACTCCGCAAGAAGCTGCGCGGCGACCGTGCCGAGCCGGAGATCCCGTTCGCCAAGCCGGGCAATCTCACCAGGGTGTACGCGATCGCCTCCGGCAAGGGCGGTGTGGGCAAGTCGAGTGTCACCGTGAACCTGGCGACCGCACTCGCCGACCGCGGTCTGTCCGTCGGCGTCCTGGACGCCGACATCTACGGTCACAGTGTTCCGCGCATGCTCGGCAGCGACGCGAAGCCCACCCAGGTGGAGTCGATGATCATGCCGCCGCAGAGTCACGGCGTGAAGTTCATCTCGATCGGCCAGTTCACCGACGGCAACACGCCGGTCACGTGGCGCGGCCCCATGCTCCACCGGGCGCTGCAGCAGTTCCTCGCCGACGTCTACTGGGGCGATCTGGACGTGCTGCTCCTGGATCTGCCGCCGGGCACGGGCGACGTCGCGATCTCGATCGCCCAGCTCATTCCGGGTGCGGAGATCCTGGTGGTGACCACCCCGCAGCAGGCCGCCGCAGAGGTCGCCGAACGCGCGGGCGCGATCGCCCTGCAGACTCGGCAGAAGATCCTCGGCGTGGTCGAGAACATGTCCTGGATGCAGCTCCCGGACGGCACGCGGATAGAGCCCTTCGGCTCGGGCGGCGGCCAGTTGGTGGCGCAGCGGCTCACCCGTGCCGTGGGATCTCCCGTAGAACTGCTCGGGCAGGTCCCGCTGGAACAGGAACTCCGCGAAGGCGGCGACGTGGGCACTCCCGTGGTGCTCTCGGCACCCGAATCCGCCTCCGGCTCGGCGCTGCGCGCCATCGCCGACAAGCTGGCCGTCCGCCGGCGCGGGCTCGCCGGCATGAGCCTCGGAATCGACACCACCCGGCACTGACCCGCCGGGACCCGACCGGTCCGGCTAGGTCGCGTCCCAGTCGGTCACGTCGTACTTGCGGGCAGGAGGTGCGGGCGGCTGCGGCGATTCGCGCGACACCTGCCGCTCCCCATCCGGCTTCGCCAGCGGCCGACTCACGTCGAGGGTCTCACGCACCGACTTGCCCAGATCGTCGATCGTCGACGAGTCACCGTCGAAGATGTGCTTGGTGACGATGCTCTTCGGGCTCATCTGGCGGAGTTCGTTGAGCTGAGTGAGCGGCTCACGGAGCTGATCGAAATCGGGCCCGAGTTCGTCACGCAGCTGCGAACTCGCCCCCGTCGCATAGTCGCGCACCTTGCGTACCGCGCCCATCGCCCAGCTGACCGCGCCCGGCAGACGTTCGGGGCCGAGGATGATGAGCGCTGCGGCCAACAGAATGAGGAGTTCACCCCAACCGACACTGCTGAACATGATTCCTCGCCGCTCTCTGGACTGGTCCGACGCTTCCGGCGCTAATCGCTGACCGGGGTGAGCTCGCCGTCGAAGTATCGACCGTCGCGCCAATACGTGAACTTCACCTGCTCACCGATTTTCGACGTCCGCACCGCGACGGTCAACTCGTCCGCGCTCTCGATCGGGCGCCCGTTGAACTTGGTGATCACGTCGCCCTCGCGCAGACCGGCCTGGGCCGCCGGACTGCCCCCGGCGACGTCCTTGATCTGCGCACCGAAGATGCGGTCGTTTCGAACGGTGGCGGCGGTGATGCCGACCGACGGGTGCTTCACCTTTCCGTCCGCGATCAGGGTGTTCGCGATCGGGATGACCTCGTTGATCGGAATCGCGAAGCCGAGACCGATGGACCCGCCGCCGGTCATCGCGCCGGCCGTGTTGACGCCGATCACCTGGCCGTCGTCGTTGAGCAGGGGCCCGCCCGAGTTGCCCGGGTTGATGGCCGCATCGGTCTGGATGGCGTTGATCACAGCGTCGGTATCGGAGTCGGCGTCCGGCCTCAGCGGCACCGGCCGATCGAGTGCGCTGATGATGCCGCTGGTGACCGTCTTGTCCAGCCCGAGCGGCGAACCGAAGGCGATCACCTCCTGACCGATCTGAAGGTCGGCGGAGTCGCCGAGCTTGGAGACCGTCAGATTCGCGACGTCGTCCACTTTGATGACGGCCAGATCGGTCTTCACGTCACGTCCGACGAGCCGCGCGGGCACGCGCTGACGATCGGAGAAGACGACTTCGAGCTTGGCTTTGGAGTCATTGGCGGCCTTGGAGATCACGTGGTTGTTCGTGACGATGTACCCGGCCTTGTCGACGATGAATCCCGAACCCGAGCCGCCGTCGACCGCGGTGCGGACCTCGATGGTGACCACCGATCGCTGAACGGCCTTGGCGACCCGCTCCACATCGGTGCCGCCGGTCGCGGAGTCGGGGCTGTCGCCCTCGAGGTGAACGGTGTCGGCGTGCAGCGGCGTGACGACCTCTGCGGTCCATCGTCCGACGAGCCCGCCGAAGAGTCCGACGAGCAGTGCGAGCAGTCCGAGAGTCGCCAGAGCCCACCAGTGCACCCGGCCGCCGAACAGCAGCTCGCGTATCCCCAGTAGCGGCCCCTTCTCCCTCGGCGACGACTCCGGGTCGACGCCGACAGCCGGTGCGGACAGGTGCGCGGCGCTGTCGGGATCACGCCACGGATCCGGTTCCGGCACGTCGTCCGTGGCGGGCTGGGCGTACGGGTCGCGCTGCAGCGTCTGGGTCTCGCCCTCCGGCCGGCCGAAGGCCTCCGCGAGGACCGGATCGGGCGGTGCGATCGTGGGCTGCGGGCGCTCCGCCGGTGATGCCTCGGGAGCGAACGAGCCGTCGACACCCTCCGGCCTGCCGAAGGTGGCGGCGAGGTCGGACGCCGGTTCGTTCGCGGGCAGCACCGGATCGGTCGGCCGGTCGTCGGACGAAGCAGAGCTGTCGGTCACGAGTCAGCGGCCCCAGCGGTTGGTGCGTCGATCCCTGCGGAAGTCGATCTCCTGAGTCGGGATCTGGCTGAGCTGCGCGCGGAGCGAGTCGGGCACGCTGAGGTCGGTCTGGCAGGTCTGCAGCATCGCCCGCGCACGCGCCTGTGCGGCGACCTCGCGCGAGCAGTCGGGGCAGAGCGCCAGATGAGCGTCGGCACGCGCCGACGCCTGACGGGTGAGTTCGTCGTCGACGTAGGCGACGACCGCCTCGGGATTCAGATGCTCGGTGGACGCGAATACGGTCGGGCGCCGGTATTCGGGGTTCGGTGCGATCGACGTCGGAAACGGCGACCACCGACTCCCGCGTGAACGTCCTGTCTGGCCCAGACCCACCGGCGTCACCCCTCTCCTCAGATGCACTCGAACTCGATTCAGAGCCACGGTCCAGCGTAGCCGACAGAACCGGAGAGGGTCGCGGAGGTCACTCTGCGGCCGCGACCGAGCGGCTGTCGGTGTGGCCGCGAGCCGCCAGGTACTGGCGGATGCCCTGGCGTCCGCGGTGGATCCGGCTGCGAACGGTGCCCATCTTGACCCCGAGCGTGGCGCCGACCTCCTCGTACGAGAGTCCCTCGATGTCGCAGAGGACCACGGCGGCGCGGAACTCCGGCGCCAGCGAGTCGAGGGCCGCCTGCAGATCGGGATCGAGGTTGGCGTCGGCGAAGGCCTGCTGCGGGTCCGGGGTGTCGGTGGGGATACGGTCGTAGTCCTGCTCCAGCGCCTCCATGCGGATCTTGGCGCGGCGTCGGACCATGTCGAGGAACAGGTTCGTGGTGATGCGGTGCAGCCAGCCCTCGAAGGTGCCGGGCTTGTAGTTGGTCAGCGACCGGAACACCCGGATGAAGGTCTCCTGGGTGAGGTCCTCGGCGTCGTGCTGATTTCCGGAGAGGCGGTACGCCAGCCGGTACACCCGGTCCGCGTGCTCTGACACCAACTCGTCCCACGAGGGCATCAGATCTCGATCGCCGGTCGCGTCGAAGCCCGCGGTTCCGCGGAACGCTCCGGTGGTGGTGTCGGGGTCTGCTTTGCCGATCATCGGGACGGTCATCGTGTAGGTGCCAGTTCCTTTCCTCGCTCCGGGCCTGTCAGGGCTATTCTCCCCGATCAACGCGCCCGGCGCGATCGATATTCCGGACCATTGCGCTCTACCCTGTCGCACCTGAATGTGGTGCCCCTATAACTGTCCTGAGGGTTTGATAAGGAAGACCGGGCCCGCAGACGGCGTGCCCGCAACCGCAGGTCAACGACCGTATGGCACCCTCGATGTCATGAGTGACACAGCGGCCGCGGCCGCAAGCCTGAGCGAGTACGCCGAAGCCGCGATCATCGAGGACGAGGCCCTGATCGAAGCCCGCATGCGCGCCGAGGAGCTCGGCGCCACGGCGATCTCCCCCGCCACCGGAGCGCTGCTGTCGCTGCTGGCCCGGGTCGCCGGGTCGACGCACGTGGTCGAGATCGGCACCGGAGTCGGCGTCAGCGGGCTCTGGCTGCTGGCGGGCATGCCCGAGAACGGCGTCCTGACCACGATCGATCCCGAGCCCGAGCATCACCGGGCCGCCCGCGAGACCTTCGCCGACGCGCACATCGGTCCCGGCCGCACCCGGCTCATCAACGGCGCGCCGACCGACGTGCTCACCCGGCTCGCCGACGAGACATACGATCTCGTCTTCGTCGACGGAGCACCGCTGAGCTATCCCCTGTTCGTCACCGAGGCGATCCGCATTCTCCGGCCGGGCGGACTGGTCGTCGTGAACAACGCCTCGGCCGACGGCACGATCGCCGACCGTGAGGCCGACGATCCGCGGACCCTGGCCGCGCGCGAGGCGGCGTCGATCATCGCCGAGGACGACCGGCTGCTGCCCGCTGTGATTCCGGTGGGAACGGGTCTGCTCGCTGCCGCCAAGGCCTGAGCGGCCGGCCGATCGCGCTCGGGATCACACGTCGGTCGAGAACCGGATTCCGCTCTCGGGGATCTGCACTCCCGGCCATACGCGCGCGCCGCGCAGCAGCTCGCATCGGGCACCGACCTGTGCACCGTCGCCGATGACGGTGTCGCGCACCAGCGCATGCGCGCCGACGGTGGCGCCGAACCCGACGATGCTGCGCTCGACCACCGCTCCTGCCTCCACCGACGCGCCGTCGAAGATCACCGCGCCGTCCAGCCGTGCCCCCGACCCGACCCGCGCGCCGCGGCCGACGACGGTGCCGCCGATCAGCACGGCGTCGGACGCCACGTCGGCGCCGTCGAGCGAGAGCGACTCCCCGCAGGGCTTCGCCAGCGCGGGCGACGGCGCGATGCCGCGGACCAGGTCCGCCGAACCGCGGACGAAGTCCTCGGGAGTCCCCATGTCGCGCCAGTAGGCGTCGTCGACGTGCGCCTGAATGTGCCGTCCCTGCGCGAGCAGCGACGGGAACACCTCGCGCTCCACCGACACCGGCCGACCGGCCGGGATCTCGCCGATCACCTTGCGGTCGAAGACGTAGGTGCCCGCGTTGATCTGATTGGTCGGCGGATCCTGAGTCTTCTCCAGGAACGCCGTGACCCGCCCGTCGGCGTCGGTCGGCACGCAGCCGAAGGCGCGCGGATCACCGACCCGGACCAGGTGCAGGGTCACTTCGGCACCCGAGCGCTCGTGCGTCGACAGCACGTCGCGGATGTCGGTGCCGCCGAGGACGTCGCCGTTGAACACGAGCACCGTGTCGGCGGTCAGCTCGTCGTAGACGTTGCGGATGCCGCCGCCGGTGCCCAGCGGTTCGCTCTCCGTGACGTAGGTCAGATTCAGGCCCAGATCGGAACCGTCGCCGTAGTGGTCGGAGAAGACGTGCGCCTGGTAGGAGGTGCCGAGGACCACGTCGGTGATCCCCGCCTCCCGGATCCGCGACAGCAGGTGAGTCAGAAACGGGGTCCCCGCAGTCGGGAGCATCGGCTTGGGCGCCGACAGGGTCAGCGGCCGCAGCCGCGTGCCCTTTCCTCCGACGAGGATCAGTGCCTGAACTGATGAGGTCACAGAGTTTCCTTCCTTGTCCACACTCGTGTCGCGGCTGTTCACGCGGGCCCTCCCGTACGGCGCTGTTCACGCAGGGCCGCGGCGACAGCGATCTTCGATCGCACCGCCAGCCCGGCCCGCAACGCCAGGCGGATCGGCGCGCGCAACGGGCCGGGATTCCGGTCGGCGGTGAAACGATAGGCGCTCGCATGATGAGCCGGAATCATCTTCTCCGGATGTCTGCTGACCGAATGGCTCTTCGCGTGCATCACCGACACCGACGGCACGAAGACGTTGAGCCACCCCGACCGGCCCAGCCGGTCGCCGAGGTCGACGTCCTCCATGAACATGAAGTAGCGCGAGTCGAAGCCGCCGATGGCGTCGAAGGCCGCGCGCCGCAGGAGCAGACACGAGCCCGAGAGCCAGCCGACCGGCCGTTCGGTGAGGTCGGCGTCGTCGTTGCGGTACGCAGCCGTCCAGGGGTTCGACTTCCAGACCGTGCCGAGCACCGCGTGGCCGGTGCCCGAGATCAGATCGGGGACGCGGCGCGCGGACGGGTACACGGTGCCGTCGGGCTCGGTGATCAGCGGCCCCAGACTCGCGGCCCGCGGCCAGCGGCGCGCCGCCTCGAGCAGTCCGTCGATCGCGCCCTCCGACCATTCGACGTCGGGGTTGGCCACCACCACGAACTCGATGTCCTCGTCTATCTGCGCGACTCCCCGGTTCACGGCGCCGCCGTAGCCGATGTTTCCGCCGGTGTGCACCAGGGTGACGTTGTCGTGGTCGGCCGCCGCCTGTTCCGGTGCGCCGTCGGTGGACCCGTTGTCGGCGATGATCACTTCGGGCGTCTCACGCGATGCGCGCGTCAGCGTGCGAAGGAAGTTGTGGAGGTAGTCGCCCGAGGAATAGGTCACGGTCACGACGGCGAAGCTGGCAGTCACGCGCTCAGACTAACCGAGCGTCCGGGTGCGGACCGCGATCGCATCGTGCAGGGCGAGCGTCCAGTTCCGCAGCGGTGTGAGACCCGCGGCAGCCCAACTCGCGCCGGAGAGCACCGAGTACGCGGGCCGCGGCGCGGGGCGCGGGAACTCCGCGGTGGTGCACGCCTGGACCCGGGCCGGGTCGGCACCGAGCTCGACGAACACGGCGCGGGCCAGATCGCACCAACTGGCCGTTCCGGCGTTGGTGGCGTGCAGAGTCGCGCCGTCGCGCAGATTCGGCCCGTCGCACCGTTCGGCGAGTTCCCACAGGCCGGCCGCGAGATCGCGCGCGTAGGTGGGCGATCCCACCTGATCGTCTACCACCCGCAGAGTATCGCGCTCGGCCTCCAGTCGGGCCATCGTCGCGACGAAGTCGCTGTCCGCGGACCCGCCGGTGAACACCCACGCGGTGCGCACGACGATCGTCCGCGGATCGGCCTCGCGCGCGGCGCGTTCGCCGGCGAGCTTGGTGGCGCCGTACACCGTCGGCGGCTCACCGGAGACGTCACCGGGTTCGAAGGGTCGCGGTGCGTCGCCGGAGCCCGCGTCGTCGCGGGCGAAGACGTAGTCGGTGGACAGATGGATGAGTCGCGCCCCCGACGCGCCGGTGACGGCCGCCAGATGGGCCGGACCGAGTGCGTTCACCGCGTGCGCCGCCTCGCGGTCGGTCTCGGCGGCGTCCACGGCGGTGTACGCCGCGGTGTTGATCACCACATCGCCGCGCGCAAGGCCACCGAACGCGTCGCGAACCGATCGCTCGTCGCGCACATCGACATCGGACGAGGTCAGCATGACCGCTTCCCGGCCGCCGCGCGTCGACGCGAGCGCCGATCCCACCTGGCCGGAGGCGCCGACGATGTACACCCGATTCGAACCCATGAGTGACCATCCTGGTGCATCCGGACCTCCGCCGGGAGCTCACGGTCGCGGGCAGTGCTGCAGATCACCGGGCCCGGCACCGGCTGCGCCTCCCCGGCAACGGCTCTCCCGATCAGTATTCTTGCGGAAGACCAGCAGCCGAGACGACCGGAAGGGACATCGCGACAGGTGGAGTCACGACGCGACGGCTCGGCAGAGCCCGAGGACACCGACGCCGACGCCGTTTCCGGCGGCCGTGCCGGGGAGCCCTCGACGCGGCGGTCCGTGCCGACGCGCACGGGTGCGGGCACCCGGTCCCGCCGGACCTCCGAGGAGATCCACACGCGGCCCCGCCGACGCCCCCGCAGCACCGACCCCCGCAGCAAGACGGACCGGGGCGCGCGCCACGGCGCCCGGACACGCACGCGGCCCTCCGGTCCACCGCCGGGCAGCTTCCGCGCCGCCCTCAAACTCTGGACGACCCGCCCGATCGCCGGGATCGCACCGAAGAACATCGGCCGGGCACTGATCGCCCTCGTCACCGTGATGACACTGGTCGTCACGGGGCTGGGCTGGGCGAAAGTGCGCAGCCTCAACGGGGCCGTCACGCTGCTGGGAGACCTCGGCCTCGGCGGCGGTGACGACGGCGCCATCGACATCCTCCTCGTCGGCACCGACTCCCGAGTGGATGCGAAGGGCAACCCGCTCTCGGAGCAGGAGCTCAAATGGCTGCGGGTGGGCGGCGACGTCAGCACCAGCACCGACACCATCGTCCTGGTGCGCATCCCGACCGACGGGTCCAAGGCCACCGCCATCTCGATCCCCCGCGATGCGTACGTCGACGTCCCCGGGATCGGCATGAGCAAGATCAACGCCGCCTACGGCGCCACCAAGGAGGGCGTCCGCGAGCGCGAGGTGGAGCAGGGCACCAGCGAGGAGCAGGCGGAGAAGGACGGGACCAAGGCCGGGCGCAAGGCCCTGATCGATTCCGTCGCGAATCTGACCGGCATCACCGTCGACCACTACGCGGAGGTGGGACTGCTGGGATTCGCGCTGCTCACCGATGCCGTCGGCGGAGTGGACGTGTGTCTCAAGAATGCGGTCGACGAGCCCTTCTCGGGCGCCAAGTTCCGCGCCGGCCGGCAGACGCTGAACGGTCCGAAGGCGCTCAGCTTCGTCCGGCAGCGCCACGATCTTCCTCGCGGCGACTTGGACCGGATCACGCGACAGCAGGTGTACATGGCTTCGCTGGCGCAGAAGATCCTCTCGACGCAGACACTGACCAACGCGGGCAAACTCCAGGAGTTGCAGGATGCCGTGTCGCGCTCGGTGATGATCGACGACGGCTGGGACGTCCTCTCGTTCGCAGAGAATCTGAAGGACCTCACCGGCGGCAACGTGAAGTTCACGACGATCCCGATCGAAGACGATCAGGCCTGGAGCGATGACGGGACGCAGAGCGTGTTGAAGGTCGACCCGCAGGCGGTCCACGCCTTCGTCGACCGGCAGCTCGGCCGCACATCGAAGGCCGGATCGGAGAATCCCCGCTCGGACTACACCGTCGACGTGGTGAACGCGGGCACCGTGGACGGTCTGGCGTCCAACGTGATGCGGCTGCTGAGCGGCCTCGGCTACCAGCAGGGCGCCACGTCGAGCAAACCGATGAACGAATTCGATTCGCTGATCTTCGCCGATTCGAAGGACAACGAGGGCGCCAAGCAACTGGTGAAGGACCTCAAGGCGGGCCCCATCGAGATCCGCGAGGACTCGTCGCTCCCCGAGGACAAGCTCCGGCTGGTGCTGACGAACACCTACAACTACGGTCTCGGTGCGGTCTCCGACACCGGCGGCGACAGCGGTTCGGACTCGGGGTCGTCGGCGGCGCCGTCGTCCAAGCGCCCGTCCCCGGTCATCAAGGCCGACGGCGACGGACCGGTCTGCGTCAACTAGCTCCGGCGGTCGCCGGAGCCGGACACGATAAGCGAGGACACTCGATGAGCCACGACACCGTCACGGGCGCGATCTTCGCGGCCGTGCCCGACCATGCGCGGCCGATGCTGACCTACTACAACGAGTCGACCGGCGAGCGCACCGAGCTCTCCGGTGCGACGCTGGGCAACTGGGCCGCCAAGATCGCGAACTACCTGCGGGACGGGCTGGGCCTGGCGCCCGGCGACCGCGTGCGGGTGGATCTGCCGGAACACTGGCAGACCGCGGCCGTTCTGCTCGGTGCGTGGTGGGCGGGCGTCGCCGTCGATCTGAGCGACGACGCGGCCGACGACCGCGCGACCTTCACCTCGCGGGAGCGGGTCGACGAGCACGACACCGACGAGGTGATCGCGGTTCCCCTGGATCCGTTCGCCATGGGTGTGCGCGACCTCCCGGTCGGCGTCGAGGACTTCGGCGAGTCGGTGCGCGCGCACGGTGACCAGTTCGTCCCGGCGGGTTCCGGGCGGGACGCCGTCGACGAGGTGACGGTGGCGCAGGTGCTCTCGGCCGCCGACGGCGGGCTCGATCCGGCCGACCGACTGCTCAGCACCCGCGGATGGCGCACTGTGACCGACGTCGTCGCGAACCTCGCCGCTCCGCTGTTGTCCGGGGCGTCTCTCGTCGTCGTCGCGGGGGGCGTCGAGGACTCCCGTCTGCGGGCGATCGCCGAGACCGAGAAGGCGACCGTCGTCCGGACCTGACCGAGACGAATGCGCGGGCCGACCGCCACCCGCTGACCTCTCGGTCGGGACGGCGGCCGGCCCGCCCATTCGACGGTCCGGCCGGGTTCAGCCGCGCAGCAGCGCGCGGCTCATGACGACGCGCTGGATCTGGTTGGTGCCCTCGTAGATCTGGGTGATCTTGGCATCGCGCATCATGCGCTCGACCGGGAAGTCGGTGGTGTATCCCGCACCGCCGAAGAGCTGAACGGCGTCGGTCGTGACCTCCATCGCGACATCCGACGCCAGGCACTTGGACGCCGAGCTGATGAAGCCGAGGTTGCCCTCGCCGCGCTCGGCACGAGCGGCGGCGGTGTAGACCATCAGGCGCGCGGCCTCCACCTTCATCGCCATGTCGGCGAGCATGAACTCGACGCCCTGGAACTGGCTGATGGTCTTGCCGAACTGCTTGCGGTCCTTGACGTACGCGATGGCCGCGTCGAGGGCGCCCTGCGCCACGCCGACGGCCTGCGCGCCGATGGTGGGACGGGTGTGATCCAGGGTGGCCAGAGCGGTCTTGAAGCCGGTGCCCTCGTCGCCGATGATCCGGTCGGAGGGGATGGTGCAGTTCTCGAAGTACAGCTCCGCGGTGGGGCTGCCCTTGATTCCGAGCTTGTGCTCCAGCGGGCCCACCGTGAAGCCGGGGTCGTCCTTGTGGACCATGAACGCGGAGATGCCGTTGGCGCCCTTCTCCGGGTCGGTGACCGCCATGACGGTGTACCAGGTGGACTTGCCGCCGTTGGTGATCCAGCACTTGGAGCCGTTGAGCACCCAGCTGTCGCCGTCCTTGCGGGCGCGCGTCTTCATCGAGGCGGCGTCCGATCCGGCCTCGCGCTCCGACAGTGCGTACGACGCCATGGCCTCACCCGAGGCGATCGACGGCAGCACCTTGGCCTTGAGCTCGTCCGAGCCCGACAGGATCAGGCCCATGGTGCCGAGCTTGTTGACCGCGGGGATCAGCGACGCCGAGACGTCCACGCGCGCAACCTCTTCGATCACGATGCAGGCCGCGACCGAGTCCGCACCCTGCCCGTCGAACTGCTCGGGAACGTGCACCGCGTTGAAGCCGCTGGCCACGAGTGCGGCGCGCGCCTCCTCCGGGAAGCGAGCCTTCTCGTCGACGTCCTTGGCGTGCGGTGCGATCTCCTTCTCGGCGAGCGCGCGGATGGCCTCGCGCAGCGCCTGGTGCTCCTCCGGGAGCTGGAAGAGGTCGAAATCGGGGTTCCCGAACTTGCCCATCGTTTCTCCTTAAACCGGCGCTACGAGCCCTGTCACTCAGTGCCGTGATCGTCTTCTCGATAAGTGCATCACGGCACTGGGTGCCGCGTCAATCGCCTCCGCACCGCCTCCGCGACCTCATCGGGCGTGGTCCCGGCCGGAAAGCTGACCACCGCGACCTCGGGAGCGGAGGCCGACGACGGATCGGCGTACTCACCGACCACGCCGTAGATCGCGAGCAACTCCCGCCGCAGGGTCTCGGCGGTGGCGTTCTCGTCGCCGCGGACCATCGACCGCAACAGATAGTTGTGGGCGCCGGTCACGGCGGCGGCGAAGGCCACGATCCGCACCCGCGGCACATCCGGCAGAGCGCGGCGGAGGAACTCCTCGAACTTGCGCTGATAGCGGTAGGTGGTGACCAGCTCCCGGTCGCGCAAGGCAGGCACCCGCGCCACCACCTGATAGCGCCGGACCGCGAGATCGCGGAGCGTCGCGAAGTGCGCGAAGACGAGCTCGGCCGCGGCACACACCGCCCACCAGGGATCGGTGCCCGCCTCTTCCTCGCCTCGAAGCAAGTCGGTGACCTGTTCGAGCAGGGACTCATGGTCGGCGAAGATGAGGTCCTCTTTGGACCGGAACTGCCGGAACAGGGTCCGGCGCGACACGCCGGCGGCGGCGGCGACCTCGTCGACCGGTGTGGCTTCGTAGCCGCGTTCGGAGAACAGGCGGATCGATTCCGCCACCACGTGCGCGGCGAACTCCGCGGGATCGGTGTGCACCTGGTCGGTCGTCGCCATGCCGACATTATCGCGCAGATCCCCTCGCCTCATGCCTCGGCCTCGCCGACCGCCCGTCGATACGGCAAGCTGGAGCACATGAAGGTTCCGCATGCCGTGGCGCTCGTCAACAAGTACGTGACCAATCCGATCCAAGGAGTGTGGGCGGGACGGATCGCGCCGTGGGCGATCGTCGAACACGTCGGGCGCAAGTCGAACCGCCGCTACCGCACGCCGGTCCTGGCCTTCGTCGACGCCGGCCGCATCAGCATCGCGCTGAACTACGGCGCCGACTCCGACTGGGTCAAGAACGTGCTCGCCGCCGGCGAGTTCACGCTCGTCCGCAGCGGTAGGGAGCTGAAGGTGGCCGGCGTGCGGGTGATCCCGTCCGACTCCCCCGACGTCGTGAAGTCCGCTCGGATTCCGGCCAAGCTGTCCGAATCGGTGCTCTACGGCCGCCTCGTCGAAGCATGACCGACGCACTCGACGGCTTCGACCGCGCAGAGTTCACCGACGACGGCGTCACCCACCGGTACTACCGCCGCGGATCGGGCCCGGCGGTGATCGTGATCCCCGAGATCCCCGGCATCACACCGAAGGTCGCCGCCTTCGCCCGCCGGGTCAGCGACGCGGGCTGCACGGTGTACGTCCCCTCGCTGTTCGGCGTCGACGGTGCCGATCCGTTCCCCGGCGGTGTGACCGGACCGGCCCGGACCGGTGCGCTGATGGCCCGAGCGCTCGGCCGGGTATGCGTCAGCCGCGAGTTCACCGTCTTCGCCACGGGACGGTCGTCGCCGGTGGTGTCCTGGCTGCGTGCCCTCGCGCGACGGGCCCACGCCGAGTGCGGCGGCCCCGGCGTGGGCGCCGTCGGCATGTGCGTCACCGGCGGCTTCGCACTCGCGATGGCGGTCGACGACACCATGCTGGCGCCCGTGCTGTCGCAGCCCTCGCTGCCGGTGGGCCTCACGCCCGCACGGCGCAGGACCATCGACATCTCGCCCGGCGATCTGGAGACCGTTAAGGTCCGCTGCGCGCGGGGACTGCAGGTGATGGGTGCCCGGTTCGAGGGCGACCGGCTGGTCCCGGGCAGCCGCTTCGATTTTCTGCGAGAACAGCTCGGCGACGCCTTCATCGGCGTCGACCTGCCCGACGACGCCGCTGCCCCGGACGCGTTGATTCCGCCGCACTCGGTGCTCACCGAGCACCTGATCGACCAACCCGGACAGCCGACGCACGACACGCTCGAGGCGGTCATCGCGTTCTTCCGCCGGAAGCTGGAAGTCGAATGACGGGCACCGTCGATCTGACGCCGCTCGACGATCCGTTCACCTGCGCTCTGACCGGGCGGCAGGAGCGGTTCGCCCGGCGGCGCGGCCGCATCAGTGCGTTCGAGCCGGAGGTCTCGGTGTTCTTCGGTCATCCGCGCGAGATGACCGACGCCGACTGGGTCGACATGGCAGCGCTGGCCGGACCCGGGAACACCGTCGGCCTGCGCGACTGCCGGACCCCGGCGCCCCCGGGTTGGCGGCACGTCGAGACCTTCGATCTGGTGCAGTACTCCGGTGAGGACACCGAACGGCGACCCGACCCGGAACTCGTCCGGCTCGGCCCGCCGGACGTGGCCGAGATGACCGAGCTGGTGACACTGACCAAGCCCGGGCCCTTTCTCCCGCGCACCGTCGAGATGGGCGTCTACCTCGGCTACCGGGACGG
The DNA here is from genome assembly GCF_039531975.1 of Gordonia cholesterolivorans. Lineage (NCBI taxonomy): Bacteria > Bacillati > Actinomycetota > Actinomycetes > Mycobacteriales > Gordoniaceae > Gordonia > Gordonia cholesterolivorans. Next base: position 86,144 of record NZ_BAAARB010000006.1, read on the forward strand.
CGACGGCCGGCTGCTCGCCATGGCGGGTCAGCGGCTGCGGCTTCCCGGCTGGGTGGAGATCAGCGCGGTGTGCACCCATCCGGAGGCACGCGGACGCGGACTGGCACGCAGACTCGTCGCCGCGGTGGCTCAGGTCATCGTCGACGACGGCGACCTGCCCTTTCTGCACACGACGGCGGAGAATCCGGCGCGCAGCCTGTACGAGGCGATGGGATTCGTCCTGCGCAGCGAGGTGAGCCTGGAGATCGTCCGGGTTCCGAAAGGAGAGTGAATGATGTTCGATCTCGGTCTGCTCGGCGTTCCGATCGCGGGCGCTCCGATGGCCGGAGGCACGTCGACGCCGGAACTCACCGCAGCCGTCTCCGGCGCGGGTGGTCTCGGCTTCTACGGTGGCGCCTATCTCACGCCCGAACGACTCCGTGAGGACATCCGCGCGATCGCCGCGCTGACCGATGCGCCGTTCGGCGTCAATCTGTTCGTGCCCGAGGAGATCCCGTTCGACGAAGCGGCCTTCGCCGAGTACCGCGACCGGCTCGCCCCGCTCGCCGAGCGGCTGGGCGCACCGCTGCCCGAGCACGTTCCGTTCACCGACGACCACTTCGACGCCAAGGTCCAGGTGCTGATCGACGAGCGCGTGCCCGTCGCCTCGTTCACCTTCGGCTGTCCCGACGCCGCCACGGTGGCACGACTGCACGCCGCGGAGGTCTTCGTGGTCGGGACCGTCACCTGTGTCGACGAGGCGCTGATCGCGCGAGAGTCCGGAGTGGACGCGCTCTGCGCCCAGGGCGTGTCGGCGGGCGGACACCGCGGCACGTTCGGCATCCTCGACGCCGACCCGGGCATCGACACGCTGCCCCTCCTCACCGGTGTTGCTGACGCGGCGGGCCTGCCGGTGATCGCTGCGGGCGGCGTCGCCTCCCGCGACGACGCGATCGCACTGCTCGAGGCGGGCGCCGCCGCCGTGCAGGTGGGGACGCTTCTGCTCCGCTGCCCCGAGGCCGGCACCAAACAGGCGCACCGGGACGCCCTCGCCGACCCGCGCTTCACCGAGACCGTCACCACCCGGGCGTACTCGGGCCGCTTGGCGCGTGGCCTGGTGAACGAGTTCATCGCCGCCTACAGTGATGCGGCACCGCCGGTGTATCCCCAGGTCAACACTCTCACCGGCGGTATACGCCGGGCCGGTTCCACCGACCCGGACGTCATCAATCTCTGGGCCGGGACCGGCTTCCGGGCTGCTCAGGCGGTCCCGGCGGCCGACGTGGTGGCCGCATTGAGCCCGTAGCGGTCGGTCAGCCGTCGAGCAGGGTCCTGCGCAGCTTCTCGTCCTTCTCGAGGACCATCTCCTCCAGTCCGGCTTGGAACTTCGCCATCGCACTCTGAACGGCCGGATCGGAGGCTCCGAGGATGCGTGCGGCCAGCAGACCCGCGTTCCGGGCGCCGCCGATCGACACCGTCGCGACCGGCACGCCGGCCGGCATCTGCACGATCGACAGCAGTGAGTCCATCCCGTCGAGGTACTTCAGGGGAACGGGCACCCCGATCACCGGTAGCGGTGTGGCCGCCGCGACCATGCCCGGCAGATGAGCGGCGCCACCGGCACCGGCGATGATCACCGAGATACCGCGTCCCGCGGCGTTCTTCGCGTAGTCGAGCATCCGCTGGGGGGTGCGGTGCGCCGAGACCACGCCGACCTCGAACGGTATGCCGAACTCGGCGAGCGCCTCCGCCGCGGCCTGCATCGTCGGCCAGTCGGAGTCACTGCCCATGATGAGGCCGACGAGGGGTGCGGGCACGGTGGCGGGTGCGGTCATCGACGTCTCCAAGGTTCTCGGGGGCTGATTCTCAACAGCGTAGGCGAGGCAACCGTGCGCGGTGACGCCGGCTGTCGTCCCCGACACGGTGTGAAAGCGGCTCGAAGGCCGGCGGCCGGCGTCTTCGCGATCACCGGATCTTGCGGCGGTAGAGGCGAATCGCCGCCGCGTAGGCGATGGCGCCGATCCCGATGCACCACGCGAGCGCGGCCACGAGGTCGGCGGTGGCGACGGGCTGCTCGCCGAGCAGCGCGGAGACGGTGTCGACGATGGAGGTCACCGGCTGGTGCTCGGCGAAGACCCGCACCGGGGTGGGCATGGTGTCGGTCGGGACGAACGCGGAGCTGACGAAGGGCAGGAAGATGAGCGGGTACGAGAACCCGGTCGCACCGTCGACGGTCTTGGCGGCCAGTCCCGCGACGACCGCGATCCACGTCAACGACAGCGTGAAGAGGGCGAGGATGCCGGCGACTGCGAGCCAGGCGAGCGGTCCCGCGGACGATCGGAAACCCATCGCCAGTCCGACCGCGATGATGATGACCACCGTGACCGCGTTCGCCGCCATCGAGGTGAGGACGTGGGCCCAGAGGACGGCGGCGCGAGCGATCGGCATCGATCCGAAGCGCTCGAACAGCCCGCTCTGAAGGTCGTTGAACAGGCGCAGTGCCGTGTACGCGACGCCCGAGGCGATGGCCATCAGCAGGATTCCGGGAAGCAGGTAGTCGACGTAACTCGCAGTTCCGGTGCTCGCCTTGATGGCTCCGCCGAAGACGTAGACGAACAGGAGCATCATGGCGATCGGGGTGAGCGCGGTGGTGACGATGGTGTCGACACTGCGCGTGACGTGCTTGAGCGAGCGACCCAGGAGGGCGCCGGTGTCGCTGAGGACGTGTGTGGTCATGACCGGCCTTCGTTCTCGGTGCGGTGTCTGGTGAGCGCGAGGAAGATCTCCTCGAGGGTGGGCTGCTTCTCGACGTATTCGACCTTGGTCGGCGGAAGCAGTCGCTTCAGTTCGGCGAGTGTGCCGTTCGCGATGATCCGGCCGTCGTGCAGCACGGCGGTGCGGTCGGCGTGTTGTTCGGCCTCCTCGAGATACTGGGTGGTCAGGAGGATCGCGGTGCCGCGGCCGGCGAGTTCGCGGACGGTGTCCCACACGTCGATGCGGGCTTCGGGGTCCAGTCCGGTGGTCGGTTCGTCCAGGAAGATGACGGACGGATCACCGATCAGGCTCATGGCGATGTCGAGACGACGCCTCATGCCGCCCGAGTACGTGGCGACGGCGCGTCCGCCGGCGTCGGTGAGCCGGAAGCGCTCGAGCAGGCCGTCCGCGACGGCGCCGGGGCCGTGCTCGTGGCGCAGGCGGGCGATGAGCATCAGGTTCTCGCGGCCGGTCAGTACCTCGTCGACGGCGGCGAACTGACCCGTCAGGCTGATCGACCGGCGAACCTCGAGGGGCTCGGTCGCGAGGTCGTGGCCGCCGACGACGGCGGTGCCTGCGTCGGGCCGCGTCAACGTCGAGAGGATGCGGACGAGCGTCGTCTTGCCTGCACCGTTAGCGCCCAGGAGTGCGACGACGCTGCCCGCCTCGACGTCGAGGTCGACCCCGCGCAGCACAGAACGGCCGTCATAGGACTTCTCGATTCCGCGGATCCTGATCGCGGGCGGAGCGATGGTCGTGGTCATGACCGTGTTCCTTCGTCTTCGACTGAGCGAGCGCTGTCTGAAACCGAGTGGGCGCGCCGAATCTCGATGTCGCCGTACAACGTTCGCGCGCGAATGGACACATGCTCACCGGTCGACGGGACGGTGGAACCGTCGAGACGGTTGCGCAGCTGTCCTTGAGTGGACGAGAGGTCGAGCCAGGCGGGAACCCCGTCGGCGACGCCGACGACGATCGTCCCGAAGCTGCTCTCCAGGTCGAGAGCGCCGCCGCGCGCCTCACCGACGGTGACGCTTCCGTACGCGGTGCGCGCGGTGACCGACGACGCCGAACCGTCGATGTGCAGGTCGCCGTACGAGAGAGTGGCTTCGACGGCGGCGTGCGCCGTGCCGAGGTGGACGCTGCCGTACGACGACTTCAGTGCGGCGTCGCCGGCGACGGTGCCGATCCGGATCTGCCCGTGCCCCGCGACGACCTCGGCCGACCCGTCGACCGTGCCGACGGTGGCGTTGCCGTACGCGGCGTGCAGCCACAGGTCGCCGGTGGCGTCGAGGTCGACGGCACCGACGGACGCCTTCACCCGGGTCGCGGCCAGCCTGCCGGTGGCGCGGACACCTCCCGTGGAGCATTCGGCGGTGAATCGCGAGCCCTCCGGGAGTTCGACCGTGATGTCCACCGACTCGGAGGGGCCGAGGAAGCGGAACCTGGGACGCGGTCCGAGGACGGTGATTCGGCGGCCGTCGAACTCGACGGTGGTCGCTGCCGCACCGCGCTGATCGGCGGGTTTGTCCGGGTTACTGGGCGATACGGTCACGACGGCGTCGGTGCGGTCGCTCGCGATGACGTCGATGTGGCCGAGCGGCAGGTTCACGGCGAGATCGACGGGTTCTGGGGTGCGGTAGGTGGGCATGGGAGAGCCTTCCGGAGAGTGCAGTCGACCGACCCCGTGGTCGAGACGGGGTGATGGGATCGTTCGCGAAGGTGTGGAGAGTGGTCAGCGCGCCCAGCCGGCGAAGTCGCCGCCGGTGCGCAACGCGCGCTGCACGGATCGTCGCCGCCGCGGATTCAGGGCTGAGGCGACGGCGCGCACCAGCCAGGTGTTGACCGAGACGCCCTCGGCGGCCGCGGCTTCGTCCACCTGCGCCTTGAGGACATCCGGGAGTCGCAGTGTGGTGCGTGAGGTGGTGGTGTCGTCGAAGTCGACGCCGATCGCGGACTCCGAGTCGGCATCGTCGGTGGTGCGCGGCGTTGCGACTACGAAGTCCACCTCGCGCCCGCGCAGGCGGAGGTCGACCGACCCGGGAACCAGGTCACGAGTGATCTCGCCGGCCGCCGCGGACAGGACATCGAGCAGGGCGAGTCGGATGGTGGCGTCCATACTGTTCGCGAGACGCTCCGCGGCGGCGCGGACGTCGTCGACCCCGTTGTCAGCGGCGTCGGAGAGGTCACGTTCCGCCGCGGCTCCGAACCGGCGCTGAAGGTCGTCGACGTACTGATCGAGGTCCATGACATCAATCATGACACCACGATGGTGTCAATTCAACCCCGTGGCGGCTTCACACCCTCGTTCACGCACCGAGACCGCAGCGTCACGATGGTGTCACCACGTCCGACTAGCCCGCGTGCGGATCCCAGCCGTCGGTCCACACGGCCGCGCTCATCCACTGGGCGGCGCGCTCGGCCCGTTCGCGGACGTCGTCGACGCCCTCACCCGGACGTCCTACGACATTGACGTGTCCGATCTTGCGATCGGGCCGCTCGCCCTTCCCGTACAGATGGACCTTGGCCTCGGGCATCCGGGCGAACAGATGATGCAGGCGCTCGTCCATCGACATCTGCGGAGCCTCCGGCGCCCCCAGGATGTTGGCCATCACGATCACGTCGGCGCGCGCCGCGGTATCGCCGAGCGGATAGTCGAGAACCGCGCGCAGATGCTGTTCGAACTGCGAGGTGACGGCGCCGTCCATGGTCCAGTGGCCGCTGTTGTGCGGGCGCATCGCGAGCTCGTTGACCACCAGTTCGCCGTCCGTCGTCTCGAACAGCTCCATCGCCATGGCGCCCACCACGCCCAGTTCCTCGGCCAGCGTGAGCGACATCTGCTGCGCCTGCTGAGCGACATCGGCGTCCAGGCCCGGAGCCGGAGCCAGAACGACGGCGCACTGGCCGTTGCGCTGGACGGTTTCGACGACCGGCCACGCGGCGCCCTGTCCGTACGGCGACCGTGCCACCATCGCCGACAGCTCGCGCACCATCGCCACCTTCTGCTCCGCCATGAGCACGGTGTCGCCCGAGGAGGTGTCGTCGAAGACGCGCAACGCTTCGTCGCGGTTGTCGGTGAGCCACACTCCGCGACCGTCGTAACCGCCTCGGACCGCCTTCAGAACCACCTGCCAGTCGTGGGACTCGCCGAAGGCGATCAGCGCGGAGCGCGCCGCGCCGACCTCGCCCGACAGGTCGACGAAGTCGGGAACCGGGAGGCCCAGTTCCGACAGTTTGGTCCGCATGGCCAGCTTGTCCTGTGCGAAGTGCAGCGCCTTCGACGGCGGGCGCACCGCGACGCCCTCGGCCTCGAGCGCTTCGAGGTGAGCGAGCGGAACTCCCTCGTGATCGAAGGTGAGCGCGACCGCTCCTTCGGCGGCGGCGCGGAGGGCGTCGAGATCGTCGTGCGAGCCGAGCACCACGTTCGCGCTCACCTGCGCGGCCGGCTCGTCGGCGCTGCCCGCCAGAACCCGCAGGCACTGACCGAGGGCGATGGCCGACTGATGGGTCATTCGGGCCAACTGACCACCGCCGATCATGGTCACGGTGGGCATGCCGCTGGAACGTCGGTCTGGGCTGGAAGTCACCGTTCAATGTTGTCATGCCCGGCCGCGGACACGCGCACCCCGGCCGGTCGGTGACAATTCGGCGGGCCAGATTACGTACACTCGAACCTTGTGCCGACAATTGACGGGGCAGTGAAGCGACTGCCGGAGCCCGTGCGACGGCTGGTGCTCAAGCACAGCGAACTGATCAAGTTCGCGATCGTCGGCGGCACCACATTCGTGGTCGACATGGCGGTCTACTACGCACTCGCCCTCAGTGTTCTCGAATCGAAGCCGACGGTGGCCAAGGTGATCTCCGGCGTGGTCGCCACGATCCTGAGCTATGTCCTCAACCGCGAGTGGGCGTTCAAGAACCGCGGCGGACGCGAGAAGCACCACGAGGCACTCCTGTTCTTCGCCATCAGCGGCATCGCCGTCCTGATCGCCGCCGCGCCGATCTGGATCGCGAACAACGTCTTCAACATGCGTGAGAACCTGGTCGGCCTCGAACTCGCGATCTTCGACTTCCTGCTCGCCTTCGTGATCGGCAACCTGCTCCAGATGGTCTTCCGGTTCTGGGCGCTGCGGCGGTTCGCCTTCCCCGACGAGCAGCCGCGCGGCGGCGAAGGCGGATCCACCGACGTCAACCCCACGTCCGAGGAACTCAGCGATGAGGAACTCGGACATGCGTGAGCGTCGGCCCGTCGCCGTCTGTCCCGTCGCCGTCTGTCCCGGCACCGCCGTCCGCACCGGCACCGCCGCCGGCGTCTGACTCCTCGCCGTAGGACGCACCGCTCGCCGGATGCAGCGGCGCCACCACCGCGAACACCGCGGGCCGCCGCGACACCAGATCGAGCCGACCGCCGTCGGCCTCCACCAGGGCGCGGGCCAGTGACAGACCCAGCCCGTTCCGTCCCCCGCCCGACACACCCCGGCGGAACATCTCCGGTACCACCTCGTCGGGCACGCCGGCGCCGGCGTCCGACACCGTGACGCGGACCATCTCGCGCGATGTCAGCACCCCGACCCGGACGACGCACTCCCCGCCCCCGTGGACCAGTGCGTTGTCGACGAGCACGCTCAGCGCCTCGCGGAGGCGGCCCGGACGACCGTAGGTGTGCGGGACCGGTTCGTCGACCACCATCCGCACCGACCGCCCGGCCGCTCGATACGCGGGCTCGAAATCGCGCACCAGGGTTTGAACGACCGACGTGACGTCGATCGCGACCCGCGCCTTGGGATCCGCACGCGAGGCCGCGATCATCTCGTCCAGTTCGTCGGCGAGCCGTTCCACCTGCGCCAGTCCCGCCTCGGCCTCGGCGACCACTGCCGGATCGCGGTGCAGGGTCAACTCGTCGAGCCGCAGCCCGATCGCGGTGAGCCGGCTGCGCAGCTGGTGGGAGACGTCCCCGATGATCTCGCCCTCGCGCTCGAGCCGCAGGACGATCTCGTCATTGGCGTCAGCCAGCGCCGCCGAGACCCGATCGAGCTCATCGATGCCGTATGCAGGCCAGTCGGAGGAGAAGTCGCCCCGCCCCATGGCGGCGGCGCGGCGAGCGACGTCCGACAGCGGCTCCGACAGCCGCCGCGCCGTGAGGACGGCCACCACCGCACCGCCGACGACGGCGACCAGGATCGCCAGCAGCAGGGTCAGCACCGCCAGCAACTGGGTCGGACGGACGTCCTCCTGCGGTATCGCGAGCGTCAGGTCCACGTCGCGGCCGAGATTGACCGACTCCGAAACCGCCGCGCCGTCGAAGACATGGCCGATCTGGCGGATCCCGCGCTGGTAGCCGCCGGGCGCGTCCCGATCGCGAACGCGATAGGTGAGCGTGAGGCGACCGTTCGGCGGCACCAGCAGACGGAACTGTTCGAGATCCAGATCGTGCGGGGATACGGCGCGGCCGGCGGCCTCCTCCGCGAGCACGTGCTCGCTCATGCGTTTGAGCCGCTCGGAGAGGTCCTGGTGAGCGGAGGTGGAGAACCAGTCCCAGGTGATGATGGTCATCGGCACGCCGAACATCACGCCCATCGCCACGAGGGACGCGATCATCATCTTCAGGATTCGACGACGCACACGGCTCCTACGGGTCGAACCGGAAGCCGACACCGCGCACGGTCACGATGTGTCTGCGATTCTTGGGACGGTCGTCGCCGATCTTCCGCCGGATCCAGGAGATGTGCATGTCGAGCGTCTTCGACGACCGCAGATCCGTCGACCCCCACACCGCGTCCATGATCTCGTCGCGCGACACCACTTCGCCCGACCGCTCCATCAGGAAGCGGAGCAGATCGAACTCCCGGTTCGCCAGCGTCAGATCCTCGCCGTCCACCACCACGCGCCGAGCGCGCGGGTCGAGCTGGATGTCGCCGCTGTCGAGGATCTCCTCCCCCTCCACGGCCGTGACGCTGCGCCGCATCAGCGCGCGCACGCGCGCGAGCAACTCGGCCAGGCGGAAGGGCTTGCCGACGTAGTCGTCGGCGCCCGCATCGAGACCGACGACGAAGTCCACCTCGTCCGTGCGAGCGGTCAGCATCAGCACGGGCAGTTGCGGCAGTTCGGAGCGGATCCGGCGGCACACCTCCAGACCGTCCATCCCGGGCAGGCCGAGATCGAGGATGAGCAGTCCGTAGTCGCCGCTGCGCACCTTCTCCAGCGCCTCGGGACCGGTGGCCGCGATCTCGCAGTCGTTGCCCTCCCGGCTCAGCGCTCGGGCCAGCGGCTCGGCGATGGCCGCGTCGTCCTCGGCCAGGAGCACCGCTCGCGACCTCATCATCGGCGCCACTCGTCGACGCGGCCCGTCAGCGCGTCGTCGTCCTCGTCGAGCAGCTCCTGGTAGAGCTGAGCGTGCACCGCCTCCACCTGCGGGATGTCATGGAAGGCGAGCGGCTCGTCGGATGCCGATTCGATCACCAGAGTGCCGGTGCGGAGGATCCGGTCGATCACCCCGTGCCGGAACTCGACGGTGTTGATCCTGCGGATCGGAATGTCGATTCCGGACCTGGTCAGGACGCCGCTGCGGTAGATGACCCGACGGTCGGTGACGACGAAATGAGTGGTCTTCCACGAGATCAGCGGCCGGATGAGGAACCACGCCACGGCCGCCGCCCAGATCGCGACGACGACGGCGGTGACCCACAACGCGGCCCGGTCGGCCATTGCGGACGTCTGGGCGTAACCGACCGCGACTCCCGCGGCAGCGGTCACCGCCCAGAAGATCAGCACCGGCACCAGCAGGCTCTTCCAGTGCGGATGCCGGTGTATGACCACCACCTCGCCGGGCGCAAGGTTCTCGCGCGGGTAACCCATGGCGTTTCACCTTAGTGCCGGATTCTTAGGAGGGCCTGATATCGGCGCTACACTGGGGCGGATCTGGCCTCACGACCGCAGCGATACCGAGCAGCAACAACAGGCAAGGACCATGACGTACAACGATCCGCGCGACCCGAACCACCGTCCGCCTCAGCCGCCGGCGACGCGTGCCTACAGCCGGCCGAACGATTACAGGCAGTACACCGAGGCCGGCGACTACGGCCAGACCGGGTACGACGCCCAGTACAGTCAGGGGCCCGCCGCACCCCGCCGCCGCGGCCCGGACATCGACCCGCTGATGTTCTGCGGAGGCGTTCTGATGACCGGAGTGGTCACGGGGCTGGCCGCTTGGCTCGCCGCCTGGGTGATCCGCGCCGTCACCCAGAAGATCAACGAGTCGGGCCGGTTCGGCATCTGGAATCCGCTCGCACAGGACGAGGTGTGGTTCGCCGTCACCGGGTTCGTCGCCGCGATCGTCGCCGGCGCCCTGTGGTACCTGCTGCAGGTGGGTACGCCTGCGCCCAATCAGTTCTACCGATGGATCGTCGGGCTGCTGATCGCCGCCGCGGTGATCCTTCCGCTGCTGCTGTCGGAGCAGATCTCGTCCGGCATCGGCACCGCGGTGCTGCACCTGATCATCGGCTTGCCGGTGCTGACGCTGATCCCGACGATGGGCCGCGCCAGCAGCGACCGCAAACGCAGCTAGAGGTGTCCGGCGCTAGTCGACGGGCCGCAGATGCGTGACGTCGCCCGCCGACGCCGTGACCGGACCGTCCGGACCGTCGACGATCACCCGCCCCTCGTCGTCGATGTCGGTGGCGATACCGACCACCTCGACGTCGCCGGGCAGGATCAGCCGGACCCGTGACCCCAGGGTGGCGCTGACGCTGCGATAGTTCCCGGCGAGGACGTCGATGCGGTCGGGCCAGTCCGCGAGCCGCTCGGACAACGCCCGCAGATACGCGGCCGCGACTCGGGTCTGGTCCACCGGCGCGTCGGCGAGGCCACTGATCGAGGCCGCCGTGTCGGGCGCCGACCCGGCGGGCAGATCCAGGTTCAGTCCGGTGCCGATCACCGCCACGCCCCCGCCGTCGCCGGTGAGCCGGAACTCCGAAAGAATGCCCGACAGCTTGCCGCCACCGGGTGCGAGGACATCGTTGGGCCACTTGAGCTCGAGACCGGTTCCGGTGAGTGCGGAGACGGCGTCGTGGACGGCGAGGCCGGTGAGCAACGACAACCAGCCGAGGCTGCGAATCGCATCGGCGTCGACCGCGATGGCAGCCGAGACGGCGAGTTGTCCGGGCGGTGTCTCCCATACCCGCGCATGCCTGCCGCGGCCCGAGGTCTGCCGCGCGGCGATCAAAACAATGCCGTCGACGTCTTCCCCGGCATCGATTCGCGCAATCAGATCGGCATTGGTCGAGCCGGTCTCGGCGATCACCTCCACGGCGCGCCACCGCGTGTCCGACAGCTGTTCGGCGAGGATTTCCTGATCGGGCACGTCGTTGCTCATGTACGAGCACTTTACGGCCCGCGAGTGAATACACTCACAGCACCGCTTCCGCAGTGATCCCGAATGTGAGGATATTCTCACATTATCGGCGCGGTTGACCTCGCATAGGTGTCGGTCGTTAGCATCGGATCCCATGACGACTGCTTCACGCGACGACGGCGCTGCGCCGGACATCCACACCACGGCGGGCAAGCTCGCCGATCTGCGCAACCGCCTCGCCGAGGCCGAGTTCCCGGTCGGCGAAGCCGCTGCGGAGAAGGTTCACGCCAAGGGCAAACTCACCGCACGCGAGCGCATCACCCACCTTCTCGACGAGGGTTCGTTCGTCGAACTCGACGCGCTGGCGCGTCACCGGTCCACCAACTTCGGGCTCGCCGAGCGGCGCCCGATGGGCGACGGTGTCGTCACCGGCTACGGCACCGTCGACGGCCGCGAGGTGTGCGTGTTCAGCCAGGACGCCGCGGTCTTCGGCGGCAGCCTGGGCGAGGTGTACGGCGAGAAGATCGTCAAGGTCATGGACCTGGCGATCAAGACCGGCCGCCCCCTGATCGGCATCAACGAGGGTGCGGGCGCCCGCATCCAGGAGGGCGTGGTCTCCCTCGCCCTGTACGGCGAGATCTTCGGCCGCAACGTCCGCGCCTCCGGCGTCATCCCCCAGATCTCGCTGATCATGGGCCCGAACGCCGGTGGCCACGTGTACTCCCCCGCTCTCACCGACTTCGTGGTCATGGTCGACCAGACCAGCCAGATGTTCGTGACCGGTCCCGACGTCATCAAGACCGTCACCGGTGAGGACGTCACTCAGGAGGACCTGGGCGGCGCGCACACGCACATGACCAAGTCGGGCGTCGCCCATTACGTCGGCCAGGACGAGGAAGACGCCCTCGACTACGTCAAGGAACTGCTGGGTTACCTGCCGAGCAACTGCCGCGCCGAGGCCCCGCGCCTGCCCGCACCGGAGCGCGTCGGCGCCATCGAGGACAATCTCACCGAGGACGATCTCGCGCTCGACACGATCATCCCCGACTCGCCCAACCAGCCGTACGACATGCACAACGTCATCCGGAACATCCTCGACGACGAGGAGTTCCTGGAGGTGCAGGCCGAGCGTGCGATGAACGTCATCGTCGGCTTCGGACGGGTGGACGGCCGCAGCGTCGGCATCGTCGCGAACCAGCCGACCCAGTTCGCCGGCTGTCTCGACATCGACGCCTCGGAGAAGGCGGCGCGCTTCGTGCGCACCTGCGACGCCTTCAACGTTCCGATCGTCACCCTGGTCGACGTCCCCGGCTTCCTGCCCGGCACCGAGCAGGAGTACAACGGCATCATCCGCCGCGGCGCCAAGTTGCTCTACGCCTACGGCGAGGCGACGGTCGGCAAGATCACCGTCATCACCCGCAAGGCCTACGGCGGCGCGTACGACGTCATGGGCTCCAAGCACATGGGCGCCGACGTGAACCTGGCCTGGCCGACCGCTCAGATCGCGGTCATGGGCGCCTCGGGCGCGGTGGGCTTCGTCTACCGCAACCGCCTCAAGGAGGCGCAGGCGAACGGCGAGGACGTCGACGCACTGCGCCTGGAACTGCAGCAGGAGTACGAGGACACCCTGGTGAACCCGTACGTCGCGGCTGAGCGCGGCTATGTCGACGCGGTGATCCCGCCGAGCCACACCCGGGGCCAGATCGCGAATGCCCTGAAGCTGCTGGAGCGCAAGATGGTGCAGCTGCCGCCGAAGAAGCACGGCAACATCCCGCTGTAGTCCGCTCCCCGATCCAGAAAGGCGACGACATGAGTGACGACGTCACCTCGGCGGGCAGCCAAGAGCAGCCCGCCCGCCCGTTCCTGACCATCGTCGACGGCAAGCCCACCGACGCGGAACTGGCCGCCCTGGTCGGTGTCTTCGCCGCGGCGAGCGGCGGCACCGCCGACACCGGACCGCAGATCCGGAACGACTGGGGCCGCCCCGTCGACATGTTCCGGGTGAACTGGGGCCAGCCCGGCAGCTTCACCAACCGCGGCGGCTGGTGAGCCCCGCACACCGTTCCACCGCGACGACCGTCGTCCTCGGTTCGGCCTCGCCCGCACGCCTGCGCGTGCTGCGAGACGCCGGACTGCGGCCGGCGGTCGTCGTGTCAGACGTGGACGAGGACGCCCTGCTCGACGAGCTGGCGGGCGCCCCGCCCGCGCAGATCGTCACCCGGCTGGCCGAGGCGAAGGCCGACGCGGTGGTCGCCGCCGTCCTCGGTGACGGCGCACCGCAGGCGGCGGGTGCGGCGACCGACGGCGTGGTCGTGACCTGCGATTCGATGCTGCTCACCGGCGGGTCGCTCGCGGGCAAACCGCACACTGCGGCGGCCGCCGCCGAGCGGTGGAGACGGATGCGCGGGACCACCGGTCATCTCATCACCGGACACTGCGTGCGGCGCCTGCGTGACGGCGAGGTCGTCGCGTCCGCCAGTCACAGTCAGTCGACGGCGATATTCTTCTCCGACGTCTCCGACGAGGTCATCGAACGCTACGCGGCGACCGGCGAGCCGCTCGAGGTCGCGGGCGCGTTCACTCTCGACGGGATCGGCGGCTGGCTGATCGACGGCATCGACGGCGACCCGTCGTCGGTGATCGGCATCAGCCTGCCGCTGGTCCGGCGCCTGCTGACGCAGGTCGGCGTCGACGTCGCCGACCTGTGGTCCGCCGAGCGCTGAGACCTCACTGCCGGAGTACGGCGGGCCAGTACGCCTTGAGGCAGTCGCCGGGCTGTCCCTGCCGTCTGAGGTTGTCGGTGAATCCGCGCCAGAGGGCCCGCGCCCGCGCTACGGAGGTTCCGTGGCCCTGCCCGGGCGCGGCGTCGCCGACACTGACGATCAGCGCTGCGGCCTGCAGCATCGACGTGAATGACAGGTCTTTGCGCTCGAAGACGGTGGCCGCCCAGTTGCCCGCGAAACAGTCGGCGATCAACTCGCGGTCGTCTCCGGGCGGCCCGGCCGCGTCGCCCATGCCGTACGCCTTCGCGAGGCGGTACACGACGTTGTGGCCGTATTCGTGGGCCATGATGGTGGCCGCGGTGAAGTCACCGAGCATGATGCCGGACGAGCCCATGAGCTTGCCGTTCCAGATGTCGGCGAAGGTCTGCACGGGCAGGATCACCGACCCCTGCCTGTCGGTGCCGCCGCCGTCCGGCCGGCGGTCGAGCGGGCAGAAGAAGGCGTTCGGGAAATCGCTCGGGATTCCGTCGGGCAGTTCACCCGAGTCCAGGCACGCGCTGTGGAAGGCATCGCCCGGGGCGATCAGCACCCGGCCCGCCGTCGACCCCTCGATCGCCAACTGGGCGAACCAGTCCTGCCACACCGAGTCCAAGTCGTCGAGCACCGCCGACATGTACGCCGGGACCGCGGTCGACTGATTCGTCTCGTCGACCCCGGAGGCCGCCAGCCGCTCAGCCGAGACGGCGGCCAGTTCCGGACACCGAGCGGCCGAACAGTGCGCGGGTGGCGTGGGCGCCGCGCGATGCGCCGTTCCGTCCACCCCGCATGCGCTCATCGTCAGCGCGGCCACGACCGCCAGGGCCGTACCCACCACTGTCCGGAGCCCGCGCCCCGATCCCCTTCTCGGCATGACGGGAACGCTAACACCGTCGCCCCCGGCGACGTGCCCGACGTCATTCGGACGATTGCGCAGGCCGGACCGCGGATCGGAACGAACTTGAGACCGGTCCGGCGAAACGCCTCGGCGCGGTCGTCCGTATGCTTGTATCCGCGGCCGGTTCCGGTCGCCTCCGACATCAGCAGAGGCGGGAGACCCTCAGTGACTGTGGAATTCGATCCGAATCCGGCTTTCTCCGCATACGCACATCCGGAGCGCTTGGTGACGACCGAGTGGTTGTCCGCGCACCTCGGCGCGCCCGGATTGAAGATCATCGAGTCGGACGAGGACGTGCTCCTCTACGACATCGGCCACATTCCCACCGCCCAGAAGGTGGACTGGCACCTTCACCTCAACGATCCGGTCACCCGCGACTACATCAACGGCGAGCAGTTCGCGAAGCTGATGAGCGAGAAGGGGATCTCCCGCGACGACACGGTCGTGATCTACGGAGACAAGAGCAACTGGTGGGCCGCGTACGCCCTCTGGGTCTTCACGCTCTTCGGCCATGAGGACGTCCGGCTCCTCGACGGCGGCCGCGACGCGTGGATGGACGAACAGCGCGAGACCTCCTTCGACGTCCCGGTCTACCGCCCGACCGACTATCCGGTCGTGGAGCGCGACGACTCCAAGATCCGCGCCTTCGCCGAGGACGTGCTGTCCGAGATCGGTTCGACTCCGCTGATCGACGTGCGCTCGCCGCAGGAGTACACGGGCGAACGCACGCACATGCCCGATTACCCGCAGGAGGGTGCGCTGCGCGGCGGTCACATCCCCGCCGCCGTCTCGATCCCGTGGGCCAAGGCCGCCGCCCCCGACAGCCGGTTCCGCAGCCGGGCCGAATTGGAAGACGTGTACGCCGGTCTCGACCCGGCCACCCCGACCATCGCGTACTGCCGGATCGGCGAGCGGTCGAGCCACACCTGGTTCGTGCTGACCCATCTTCTCGGCTTCGAGAACGTCCGCAACTACGACGGCTCCTGGACCGAATGGGGCAACCGCGTCCGGGTTCCGATCGCCGTCGGCGACGAGCCGGGCACGGGCGTCGCCGACTGACGCCGGAAAACAGTTCCATGACGCTGCCCGCCCCTCTCGCCGAGATCGTCTCGGATTTCGCCGATCTGGCGGATTCGGACAAGGTCACTCTGCTGCTCGAGTTCTCCCGCGAGCTCCCCGAGCTGCCCGAGTCGCTGAAGCCCGAGTCGATGGAGCCGGTTCCCGAGTGCCAGTCGCCGATCTTCCTCTCCGTGGACGCCTCGGACGCCGAGGCCGTGCGCCTGTACTTCAGCGCTCCGCCCGAGGCACCCACCACCCGGGGTTTCGCCTCCATCCTGCACGAGGGGCTCGACGGCGCCAGTGCTTCGGAGATCACCGCGGTGCCCGACGACTTCTTCCACGAGCTGGGTCTGTCGTCGGTGATCAGTCCGCTGCGTCTCAACGGGATGGCGGGCATGCTGACGCGGATCAAGCGTCAGGTGCGCGAGCAGACCTCCCGCTGAACGCCGTCGCAGCGCAATGGACTTTCTGCAGATCCTCGACGCCCCGATTCAGCCCGGCGGCCTGGTCGAGTGGATTCCGGCTGTGCCGGGCGGTCTGGGCAGCTGGAGCCGAGACGTACGCGAGACCTCGCACAACCACGAGGAGCATCTGCGGTCGGCGTTCGAGTACCGGGCGCTGACGCATCGCGAGGGCGGCCGCGAATCGTGGCTCGGGCTCGCGATCGAGTTCGACGAACCGATGTCGGTGCCCTCGGTCCGCTCCGCGCTGGTGGCGTACATCAATCGCCACGAGGTGCTGCGGACGCACGTGGTGCTCAAGGCCGACCGCGACGCCCGCTACCGCACGGAGCGCTACACCACCGAGCCCGACACCGTCCGGGTCAAGATGGCACGCATCGGCTGGTACACCGAGACGCCGCTGCTCCTCGAGCAGATCGCGGGATCGTTCGACCGCGCGACCGCCCCTCTGCACTGGCCGGCGTACCGGTTCGCGACCGTGGCGCGACCGGACAGTTTCACCCTGTTCTTCGCCGCCGACCACTCGCTGGTGGACGGCTACTCCCTGGTCAATGCGCATCACGAGTTGTCGGAGCTGTACCGGGCGGCCCGCGAGGGTCGTCCACCGGCTCTCGAGCCCACGGGCAGCTACCTCGACTTCAGCGACGCCCAGCGCCGCGCCGCCGACGTCGCCGACCCCGAGCACCGCGCAGTGCGCACATGGGCCGAGTTCGTCGCCCGGTTCGGCGGCCGACTGCCACCGAACCCCCTGCTGACCCCCGGTCGGGCGGGGCCCGCCGAGGAGGGCACCGGGCCGGTCCAGCTCGCGCGCACCCGGTTGCTCCTCGACGACGCCGGCGCGACGCGCTTCGAGGCCTTCTGCGCCGCCTCGGGCGCGTCCCCGGTGGGCGGGATCCTGGGAGCGATGGCGGTGGCCTTCCGCGAGACCAGCGGCGCCGACGACTTCGCCGTGATCATGCCCCGGCATACGCGGACCGACCGCTCGTGGCTGCACTCGCTGGGCTGGTTCGTCGGTCTGGCGCCCCTGGTGATCGACGTCTCCGACGATCCCACGCCCGCCGAGGCGTCGCGGCGGAGCACCGCGGAACTGAGCGCTTCGCGGCACGGAAGCGAGCTTCCGTTCCTTCGTGTGGCGGATCTCATCGGCGTCACCGGCTCGCCGCATACGGTGGTCTCGTACATGGACACGCGCGGGGCACCGCGTGCCCAGGCCGCCGACGACGGTGCCGCACGGGTCCTGCGCAGCCATTCTTATGCCGACGACGAGGTCTACGTGTGGGTCAACCGGACGCCCGGCGGCCTGCGGATGCACGCTCGCTATCCCGCCGAAACCGCAGGTGATGTTCCCGTCTTCCTCGACCGTTTCGCGGACCTACTCGCGCGTACAGCCGAAGCCGGGTAGACAATTTTCTTGACCTGCGTGAGATGCGTCGTACCGAGCAATTGATCGGTGCGTTAATCTGAGTCGCGGAAATCACGTTGCCCGTCTGATGCGAGCCACGTGTAGGACGCCACGAGCGGGAGAATCCCGCGCGAGACGCAGCCCGTCGACCCCGGATGGTGAGAGCCGTCCCCGACAACGGCACCGCCTGACCGGTGGTGCCACAGGAGTGCCAGTGACCAGTTCCGCTGAGATCAGTCAGACGACCATCAAGAAGGTCCTCATCGCCAACCGCGGTGAGATCGCCGTTCGCGTGATTCGCGCCGCGAAGGACGCAGGCATCGCCAGTGTCGCCGTGTACGCCGAACCGGACGCCGACGCACTGTTCGTGCAGCTGGCGGACGAGGCGTTCGCACTCGGCGGCCAGACGTCGGCCGAGTCGTACCTGGTGTTCGACAAGGTCCTCGACGCCGCCGCCAAGTCCGGCGCTGACGCAGTCCACCCCGGATACGGCTTCCTCTCGGAGAATGCGGACTTCGCACAGGCCGTGATCGACGCCGGTCTCACCTGGATCGGCCCGCCCCCGTCGGCCATCCGTGACCTCGGCGACAAGGTGACCGCACGCCACATCGCCGAGCGCGCGAAGGCGCCGATGGCCGCCGGCACCAAGGATCCCGTCGCCGGCGCCGACGAGGTGGTCGAGTTCGCCAAGCAGTACGGCGTCCCGGTCGCGATCAAGGCCGCCTTCGGCGGCGGCGGCCGCGGCATGAAGGTCGCGCACACCGTCGAGGAGATCCCCGAGCTGTTCGAGTCGGCCACCCGCGAGGCCGTCGCGGCATTCGGTCGCGGCGAGTGCTTCGTGGAGCAGTACCTCGACAAGGCGCGACACGTCGAGGCCCAGGTCATCGCCGACCAGCACGGCAACGTCGTCGTCGCCGGAACCCGTGACTGCTCGCTGCAGCGCCGGTTCCAGAAGCTGGTGGAGGAGGCCCCCGCTCCCTTCCTGACCGACGAGCAGCGGGCGCGCATCCACTCCTCCGCGAAGGCCATCTGCCGCGAGGCCGGCTACTACGGCGCGGGCACCGTGGAGTACCTGGTCCAGGGTGACACCGTCTCGTTCCTCGAGGTCAACACCCGACTCCAGGTGGAGCACCCGGTCACCGAGGAGACCTCGGGCATCGATCTGGTGCGCCAGCAGTTCCGCATCGCCGAGGGCAAGCCCCTGGAGATCACCGAGGATCCGACCCCGCGTGGTCACTCCTTCGAGTTCCGGATCAACGGTGAGGACGCCGGGCGAGGCTTCCTGCCCGCGCCCGGCCCGATCACCGTCTACCGCGAGCCCTCCGGCCCCGGCGTCCGCGTCGACTCCGGCGTCCGCCAGGGCGACGTCATCGGCGGTCAGTTCGACTCGATGCTGGCCAAGCTGATCGTCACCGGCGAGAACCGGACCCAGGCACTCGAGCGCGCCCGCCGCGCACTGGCCGAGTTCGAGGTCGACGGCCTCGCCACCGTGATCCCGTTCCACCGCCACATCGTGTCGAACCCCGCCTTCATCGGCAGCACCGACGAGAACGGCGTCGAGGGCTTCGAGGTCTACACCAAGTGGATCGAGACCGATTGGGACAACCCGATCAAGCCCTTCACCGGCGGTGAGCCGCTCGACGACGAGGACGACACCCAGCGCCAGAAGGTCATCGTCGAGGTCGACGGCCGCCGCGTCGAGGTCTCGCTGCCCGGCGATCTCAACCTGGGCGGCGGTGGCGGCACCAACGGCGCCATCCGCCGCAAGCCGAAGTCGCGCACGCGCAAGAAGGGCGGCGGCGCCGCTGCCTCCGGCGACGCCGTGACCGCGCCGATGCAGGGCACCGTCGTCAAGGTGGCCGTCGGTGAGGGCGACGAGGTCGCCGAGGGCGACCTGGTCGTGGTCCTGGAGGCCATGAAGATGGAGAACCCGGTCACTGCGCACAAGGCCGGCACCATCACCAGCCTGTCCGCCGAGGCCGGTGCCGCGGTCACCCAGGGCACGGTGCTGCTCGAGATCAAGTAGAACCGGATACACCTCCGGCTGTGCCGTTCCGCCTGACCGATGTGGAGTCAGGAGGAACGGCACAGCCCGTTTTCGGAGCCGTGCACGCGCCCGGATCCGGCCGATTCGTGAGCGAACGAGAAGGACCCGTCATGGAAGCTGTCGAGATCAACGCCGGTGCGTGGTATCTTCGCGCCCTGCGGCACGACGAGCGGTTGTCCGATGTGCCCGCGCTCGAGCTCCTCGGCGTCGGCGATCCGGTCGAGTACATCCGAGCCGCCGACGCCGCGTGGGCCGACGAGTCGCGTCTCACGTGGGCGGTGTGCGTCCCCACCACCGGAGAACTCGCGGCGCTGATCGGCGTCGACGCCGCCGGGTCGGTGGCCGGCCTCGCCCGCGACGGCTACGACGCCGCGCTCGCGGCCGCGGTCGATCCCGCCACCCGTTGCGCGAGCGCACTGCTCGACGTCGAAGCGGCGGCTCTGCGCTCCGGACTGCCGGGCCGCTGACCCGGACGCCGCGCATCCAGGTCGCCGCGCATTCAGGCCGGCGCTCAGAGGGGCGAGTCGGCGGGGTTCCCGAGATCGGTGCAGTCGACCAGCACCATGTCGTCGCGGTGCGCGACGAGATACCGCACGGCAGGCAGTCCCGCCCCCAGCTCCGCGATGGCCTCGCGAACGCGTTCGGCTCCCAGGTAGAAGGGTTGGGCGGGACGGCCGCCGAACGCCGCGCGGCACAGACTCGTCGGGCAGTCGGCGGCGGCCTCGATGACGCGTGCGACGGCGATCGAACCGGCATCCGGGCTGTCGAGGGTCTGGATCACCGCCCCCGCCAGACTCGGATGCTGATCGACGAACTTCAGCGCCGCACTCGAGCAGGCGTCGAGACTGTCGTACCACTCGGGGAGATAGAGCGTCGTCGACGAGGTGTCGGGCGCCGGAACCACGCGGGCGCCGAGCGCCACATAGATGTCCTTGCAGCCGCCGGCGCCCAGACTTGACACGCAGGCCATCAGTCGCTGTTCTGTCGGAACATCGCCGTCACCTGCGGGATTCCGCTCGTCTCCACGGGCTACGAGGATGATCCCAGCGACCGGATGAGCCGGTCCGCCGGAGTTAAAATCACCGCCGGATCCCATGCTGCCCAATGGTACCCGGTCCTTTACCATCGATAACTGCAACTGGTTCGCCCGGCCGGGATCACTATGGAGCCCCTGCTTCCCGCCGGGCGTCGACGCGAGTTCGCTGCCGACGGCAGCGACCGCCCGCGAAGAGGGAATCCGGTGAGACTCCGGAGCTGACCCGCAGCGGTATGTCGGAACGACCGCCGTCACACGCACTGGGACCGCCCCGCCCGAGCCACGGCTCACCGGCGGCGGCGCCTGGGAAGCGACGGCCAGTAGAAGCGGGCTCCATTCCTGGCCCGCGCGCCGACGAGCCCGAAGACCTGCCGGATGTATCGAGCGCATCCGCGCCCGGTGGCTGTCCGCCTCGAGGAAACGGGCGACTGACGAACTGCGGTTCGCAGCGCCCGGTATGGCGACGGCTCGAACTACTCATGCAGGAGAAGAACACGTCATGTCCGATGACACGACTATCACCACCGACACCAGAACCACCGACTCGGCGGGCTTCACGGCCACCGTCCCCGGCGTCGCCCGGATCGGCGCCAACCGGGAGCTCAAGCGCGCGGTCGAAGCCTATTGGGCGGGCCGGATCGACGCCGCCGCACTCACCCGGGTCGCAACGGGCATCCGCCGCGACAGCTGGAGCAGACTGATCGACGCCGGTTTCGACTCGGTGCCCGTCAACACGTTCTCGTACTACGACCAGGTGCTCGACACCGCTGTGATGCTCGGCGCGCTGCCACCGCGAGTGGCGGCGATCGACGATCCGCTGGACCGCTACTTCGCCGCCGCCCGCGGCACCGCCGGCGGCCCGGGCCCCGACATCGCACCGCTGGAGATGACCAAGTGGTTCGACACCAACTACCACTATCTGGTTCCGGAGATCGGTCCGGACACCGAGTTCACCCTCGACCCGGGCACAGTCCTCGATGAGATCGCTCAGGCGCAGGCTCAGGGCGTGCCCGCCCGTCCCGTGGTGATCGGACCGATCACCTTCCTCGCGCTCGCCAAGGCGGTCGACGGCGGCCCGACACCGCTGACCCGCATCGACGATCTCCTGCCGCTCTACACCGAGCTCCTCGGCCGCCTGGCCCAGACCGGTGTCGACTGGGTCCAGATCGACGAACCCACGCTGGTGACCGATCAGGCCGACGGTCTCACCGACCTGGCCGAACGCGTCTACGGTGTGCTGTCGGCTGTCCGGACGCGCCCGCGGATCCTGGTGCAGACGTACTTCGGCGATGCGGGCGACCGTCTCGCGGCACTGGCGCGGACCGAGGTGGAGGGCGTCGGAGTGGACCTGGTGACCGGCTCTCCGAACACCGTCCGCACGGCCGATCTGACCGGAAAACTGGTAGTCGCCGGCGTGGTGGACGGCCGCAACGTCTGGCGCACCGACCTCGACGCGGCGCTGGCCGCGCTCGAGTCGCTGCGCGCGCACGCCGGTGCCCTCGCGGTCTCGACCTCGTGTTCCACACTGCACGTCCCGTACACCGTGCGCGGCGAGTTCGAACTCGACCCGGTGCTGCACGGATGGCTGGCCTTCGCCGAAGAGAAGTTCGGCGAGGTGGCCGCGCTCGCTCGGGCCCTGGCGCACGGCCGGGACGACCAGGCGTGCCGGTTCGAGGCGGCGCGCGCGGCACTGGCGTCCCGGGCAGCGGACCCGCGCGTACACGTCGCCGCGGTCCGCGAACGCCTCGCCGGGCTCACTCCGGCCGACTGGACCCGCTCGCCCGCGCCCGACCGCCGTGAGGCGCAGGACGCCGCGCTCGGCCTGCCCGTCCTGCCGACCACGACCATCGGCTCGTACCCGCAGACGGTCGAGATCCGCAAGGCGCGCCTCGCGCTGCGGAATGGAACCATCGACTCGGCGGCCTACCGGTCCCGGATGGAGCAGGAAGTCGCCGCGGTGATCGCCCTGCAGGAGCAGGTGGGTCTGGACGTCCTCGTCCACGGGGAACCCGAGCGGAACGACATGGTCCAGTACTTCGCCGAACAACTCGACGGCTTCTTCGCGACGGCCGCCGGCTGGGTCCAATCGTACGGGTCACGCTGCGTCCGGCCGCCGATCCTCTTCGGCGACGTCCGGCGGTCGTCGCCGATGACGGTCGGCTGGATCACCTACGCGCAGTCCCTGACCGAGAAGCCGGTCAAGGGCATGCTCACCGGCCCGGTGACGATCCTCGCGTGGTCGTTCGTCCGCGACGACCAGCCGCTCGCCGAGACCGCGCGTCAGGTGGCTCTCGCGATCCGGGACGAGACCACCGATCTCGAGCGCGCGGGGGTACCGATCATCCAGGTCGACGAACCGGCACTGCGCGAACTGCTGCCGCTGCGGACCGCCGACCGCGCGGCGTACCTCGACTGGGCGGTGACCGCCTTCCGTATCGCCACCGGCGGGGTCGGCGACGCCACCGCGATCCACACGCATCTGTGCTACTCGGAGTTCGGCGAGGTGATCGGTGCGATCGCCGCGCTCGACGCGGACGTCACTTCCATCGAGGCGGCGCGCTCCCATATGGAGGTCCTCGACGACCTCGACGCGGCAGGCTTCGCCGCCCAGGTGGGTCCGGGCGTCTACGACATCCATTCGCCGCGCGTGCCGGCCGCCGATGAGGTGGCCGCGTCGCTGCGTGAAGCGCTCGACGCGGTGCGCGCCGACCGGCTGTGGGTCAATCCCGACTGCGGGCTCAAGACCCGCCGCACCGACGAGGTCACCGCCGCGCTGCGGAACATGGTCGACGCCGCCCGCCGGGTCCGCGAGGAGATCGCCGCCGATCGGGCCACGGTGCCCGCCACCTGATCGCGACCGGATCCATCGGACACCGCTCACCGGTGACCGATGGATCCGGTGCGCCCGTCCTGCCTCCGGTACCGCCGCGTCCGAACTACAGTGGGAGCCGCCCGATTCCCCGACCGGCGGTGCCCGCGACAAGAGGTGGAGACGATGCTCAGATGGTTGGCTGTTGCCGCGACGTGGGTTCTCGCCGCGGTGTCCTCGACGCTCGTCCTGGTCTCCCCGTGGTGGCTATTCGTCACCGGCGTCCTCGCCTTCATCGCCCTGGTCGGCACGTACGACCTGGTGCAGGCCCGCCACAGCATTCTGCGGAACTATCCGGTGCTCGGGCATTTCCGCTTCCTCATGGAGAGCATCCGGCCGGAGATCCAGCAGTACTTCATCGAACGCGACACCGACGGGACCCCGTTCGACCGGGAGACGCGCACCACGATCTACGAACGCGCCAAGGACGTCAAGGACGTCGACCCGTTCGGCACCCAGCGCGATCCGACGGTGATCGGATACGAGTACGTGCGGCACTCGATCGTCGCGCACTCCGCCACCGACGAGACCCCCACCGTGCGGATCGGCGGGCCGGCGTGCACTCAGCCGTACGACATGGCGATGTACAACGTGTCCGCGATGAGCTTCGGCGCGCTGTCGGCGAATGCGATCCTGGCACTCAACGGCGGTGCCGCCAAAGGCGGCTTCGCACACGACACCGGTGAGGGCGGGCTCAGCTCCTACCATCTGCGGCCCGGGGGCGATCTGATCTGGGAGATCGGCACGGGTTATTTCGGCTGCCGCACCCCCGACGGGCACTTCGATCCCGAGCAGTTCCGTGACAAGGCATCGAACCCGCAGGTCAAGTGCATTTCGATCAAGCTGTCCCAGGGGGCCAAACCCGGTCTCGGCGGAGTGATGCCCGGCCCCAAGGTGACGGCCGAGATCGCGCAGATGCGGGGTGTCCCCGCCGGGCGGTCCGTCGTCTCACCGCCCTCGCACAATGCTTTCCACACCCCCGTCGGGCTGTGCGAGTTCATCGGCCGTCTGCGCGACCTGTCGGGCGGCAAGCCGGTCGGCTTCAAACTGTGCGTCGGTTCGCGCAGTGAGCTCCTCGGCATCTGCAAGGCCATCTGCCAGACCGGGATCGCACCCGATTTCATCATCGTCGACGGGGCCGAGGGCGGCACCGGGGCCGCGCCGGTGGAATTCGAGGACAACGTGGGGACCCCGCTGACCGAAGGCCTGATGACGGTGCACAACGCGCTGGTCGGCACCGGTCTGCGCGACCATATCCGGATCGGCGCGTCGGGCAAGATCACCAACGGCATCGACATCGTCAAGCGCGTGATCCAGGGCGCCGATTTCACCCTCGCGGCGAGGGCGATGATGATGGCCGTCGGATGCATTCAGGCGCAGCAGTGCCACACCAACAAGTGCCCGGTCGGCGTCGCCACCCAGGATCCGAAGCGAGCCCGCGCACTCGACGTGTCCGATAAGACCGAACGGGTCTACAACCTGCAGCGCCACGTCGTCGACAACGCCAAGCAGTTCGTCGCGTCGATGGGGCTGACGAGCTTCGACGATCTCCACCCGTCGATGCTGATGCGGACGGTGGGGCCGAACAGATCGAAGTCGTACGCGGAGATCTACGAGTGGCTCGCGCCGGGCGAACTGCTGACCCGCCCGCCGGAGTCGTGGCGCGAGGACTGGGAGTACGCGAGTGCGGAGTCCTTCGTCCTCACGAGTGCGCACGAACCCGATCCGTCACACCGGCCGCCGAGCCACGGCAGCACCCAGCATCCGCTCGCGGTGTAGGCCCGCTCGCGGCGCTCTCAGCGCCAGGCGAACACCGGCTGTTCGAGATCGTGAACGCGGGTGTCCCGGCCCGCCAGCACCACCTCGGCGAACTGATACACGACCGCGGCCGTCGGCGCGTGGATCCGGGCGCCGGCGATGTTCAGCGCGACCAGGGTGCGCGGCGACTCCGGTATCCGGCTGAACACCGCCGGCCTGCGCAATTCGTCGAAGGACACGAAGAAGAGCTTGTCCACCTCGGCCGGACTCGGATGGACGGGCGGGTCGTCGTCCACCCAGCACACCACCGGTGTCATCAGATAGCCCGACCGCGTCTCGTAGTCGTCGAGAAGGCCGAGCACCGTCTCCTCACCGAGCTCGATCCCGATCTCCTCGTGCAGTTCGCGCAACGCGGCCCGGGTCGGCGTCTCGCCGGGATCGAGGCGTCCGCCCGGGAGCGCGAACTGATTGGAGTGGTTGCGCAGGGACGACGGCCGCCGGGCGATCCAGATCCCGTACTCCCCGCCGTGACGGACGACGGTGATGGCGACCGCCGAGTGCCGGAGCCTGCCCGCCGGGTCGTCGATGGTCCGGCGGGCCCAGCTCCCGATCCGCTCCCGTGCCAGTTGCCGCGTGATCTCCATGCCTTCATCTCTACCCGGTGCGGCGTCCCGAGGGCGGCTAACCGATCACCACGAGCAGGTCGCCGGGCGCCACCTCGGCGACCGCGTCGACGGCGACCCGCTCGACCACCCCACCGACGGGCGCGGTGATGGAGGCCTCCATCTTCATCGCCTCGATCGTCGCCACGGTCGATCCCGCGGTCACGCTCTCGCCCTCGGCCACGGTGACGGTGACGACGCCGGCGAAAGGCGCACCGATCTGGCGCGGATCACTGCGGTCGGCGCGTTCGGCGACAGCTGCCGACGGCTCCACCGACCGGTCCTGGGCCGGCACCGGCCGCAGTGTCCCGTTCACCGTGAACAACACGGTGCGGAGTCCTTCGTCCTCACGAGTGCGCACGAACCCGATCCGTCACACCGGCCGCCGAGCCACGGCAGCACCCAGCATCCGCTCGCGGTGTAGGCCCGCTCGCGGCGCTCTCAGCGCCAGGCGAACACCGGCTGTTCGAGATCGTGAACGCGGGTGTCCCGGCCCGCCAGCACCACCTCGGCGAACTGATACACGACCGCGGCCGTCGGCGCGTGGATCCGGGCGCCGGCGATGTTCAGCGCGACCAGGGTGCGCGGCGACTCCGGTATCCGGCTGAACACCGCCGGCCTGCGCAATTCGTCGAAGGACACGAAGAAGAGCTTGTCCACCTCGGCCGGACTCGGATGGACGGGCGGGTCGTCGTCCACCCAGCACACCACCGGTGTCATCAGATAGCCCGACCGCGTCTCGTAGTCGTCGAGAAGGCCGAGCACCGTCTCCTCACCGAGCTCGATCCCGATCTCCTCGTGCAGTTCGCGCAACGCGGCCCGGGTCGGCGTCTCGCCGGGATCGAGGCGTCCGCCCGGGAGCGCGAACTGATTGGAGTGGTTGCGCAGGGACGACGGCCGCCGGGCGATCCAGATCCCGTACTCCCCGCCGTGACGGACGACGGTGATGGCGACCGCCGAGTGCCCGAGCCTGCCCGCCGGGTCGTCGATGGTCCGGCGGGCCCAGCTCCCGATCCGCTCCCGTGCCAGTTGCCGCGTGATCTCCATGCCGTCATCTCTACCCGGTGCGGCGTCCCGAGGGCGGCTAACCGATCACCACGAGCAGGTCGCCGGGCGCCACCTCGGCGACCGCGTCGACGGCGACCCGCTCGACCACCCCACCGACGGGCGCGGTGATGGAGGCCTCCAACTTCATCGCCTCGATCGTCGCCACGGTCGATCCCGCGGTGACGCTGTCGCCCTCGGCCACGGTGACGGTGACGACGCCGGCGAAAGGCGCTCCGATCTGGCGCGGATCACTGCGGTCGGCGCGTTCGGCGACAGCTGCCGACGGCTCCACCGACCGGTCCTGGGCCGGCACCGGCCGCAGTGTCCCGTTCACCGTGAACAACACGGTGCGGCGGCCGAGGTCGTCGGGTTCGCCGACCGCTTCGAGACCGACGAGCATCTCGGTGCCGGGACCCAGTCGGACGCGATGCTCCTCGCCGGGCCGCAGACCGTAGAAGAACTCCGTCGCCGACAGCCGCGAGGTGTCGCCGAACGTCGCCCGATGGTCGCCGAACTCGGCCGCCGGACCGGGGAACAGCAGCCGGTCCAGAACCCGCCGCCTGCGCGGCCCGGATCGGGTGAGCGCCTCGCGATCGTCGGCCGCGAGGGCGGCGGTCGGCGGCGTGTGGGTCCGGCCCGCGAGGGCCTGCGTGCGCAACGGTTCCGGCCAACCGCCGGCGGGCTCTCCGAGATCGCCGGCGAGGAAGCCGATCACCGAGTCGGGGACATCGTGCGATGCGGGGTCGGCGGCGAACTCGGCAGCGGTGATCTGCTGCGCCACCAGCGACAGGGCGAGATCGCCGACCACCTTCGACGACGGCGTCACCTTGATCGGCCGCCGCAACAGTGCGTCGGCGTCGGCGTAGGCCCGTTCCACCTCCTCGAAGCGGTGGCCGACGCCGAGGGAGATGGCCTGCTGCCGCAGATTCGACAGCTGTCCCCCGGGGATCTCGTGTTCGTAGACGCGTCCGGTCGCGGCTCCCACCCCGGACTCGAACGGCGCGTACACGCGGCGCACCGCCTCCCAGTAGGGCTCCAGGGAGCACACGCTGCGAAGATCCAGCCCGGTGTCGTGTTCGCCGTTCTCCAGCGCCGCCACCACCGCCGAGAGCGATGGCTGGCTGGTGGTGCCCGACAGCGGAGCGCTGGCGGCGTCGACCGCGTCTGCTCCCGCGGCGATCGCCGCGAGATAGGTGGCGACCTGACCGCCCGCGGTGTCGTGGGTGTGGACGTGGATCGGGATGTCGAACTCCCGGCGCAACGCGCCGACCAGGGCGGTCGCGGCACGCGGACGAAGCAGACCGGCCATGTCCTTGATCGCGAGCACGTGGGCGCCGGCGTCGACCACCTGCTCGGCCAGACGCACGTAGTAGTCGAGGGTGTACAGATCTTCACTCGGATCCGACAGGTCGCCGCTGTAGCTCAACGCCACCTCGGCCACCGCCGTCCCCGTCTCGCGTACCGCGTCGATGGCGGGCCGCATGGCTTCGACGCTGTTGAGCGCATCGAAGATCCGGAACACGTCGATGCCCGTGGCCGCCGCCTCCGCGACGAAGCCGCGGCACACATCGTCCGGATACCGGGTGTAGCCCACGGTGTTGGCACCGCGGAGCAGCATCTGCAGGCAGACGTTCGGCAACCCCTCCCGGAGTCGTTCGAGCCGCTCCCAGGGATCTTCCTTCAGGAAGCGGAGCGCTACGTCGTAGGTGGCACCGCCCCAGCACTCCACCGACCACAGCTGCGGGGTCAGTGCCGCCACGTACGGTGCGACGGCGTCGAGGGCGCTGGTGCGCAGCCGGGTGGCGAGCAGCGACTGATGGGCGTCGCGGAAGGTGGTGTCGGTGATCGCGACGGCGGACTGAGTCCGCAGCGACTCGGCGAACCGGTCCGGCCCCAGACTCAGCAGACGCTGCCGTGAGCCCGCGGGCGGCCGCGCCAGCAGGCTCGCCGGGACGGCGGGCAGTTTGGAGGTGGGACGGACGGTCGACGGCGCCTCACCGTGCGGCCGGTTCACCGTCACGTCGGCCAGATACGCCAGCAGCTTGCCGACGTCGTCGCCCGGTGCGTGCCCGGTGAGCAGTTCCGGATGGTCGTCGATGAACGAGGTGGTGGTCCCGCCCGCGAGGAAGTCGTCGTTCTCCAGGACCGCGCGGAGGAACCCGATGTTGGTGGTGACGCCGCGGATCGAGAACTCGGCCAGCGCCCGCCGGGCCCGCGCGGCCGCGGTCGCGAAATCGCGGCCCCGGCAGGTGAGTTTGACGAGCATCGAGTCGAAGTGGCCGGTCACCTCGCTGCCCAGAGCGGCGGCGCCGTCGAGCCGGACCCCCGCCCCGCCGGGCGCGCGGTAGTCGCGGACGCGGCCGGTCTGCGGCCGGAAGCCGTCGGCGGGATCCTCGGTGGTGATGCGGCATTGCAGCGCCGCACCGCGGACGGTGATCGCGTCCTGGTGCAGCCCCATCCCGGCGAGCGAGGCACCGCCGGCGATCTGCAGCTGGGCCGACACCAGATCCACCTCGACCACCTCTTCGGTGATCGTGTGCTCCACCTGAATCCGCGGGTTCATCTCGATGAAGTAGTGCCGGCCGCGTTCGTCGAGCAGGAACTCGACGGTGCCCGCACAGGTGTACCCGATGTGCCGGGCGAAGGCGACGGCGTCGCGGCAGATGCGGTTGCGCACCTGGGGGTCCAG
Source organism: Gordonia cholesterolivorans (assembly GCF_039531975.1). Lineage (NCBI taxonomy): Bacteria > Bacillati > Actinomycetota > Actinomycetes > Mycobacteriales > Gordoniaceae > Gordonia > Gordonia cholesterolivorans. Next base: position 115,914 of record NZ_BAAARB010000006.1, read on the forward strand.
GCCCACGGCGGGGGCGATCTCGATGACCTTCTGATGCCGCCGCTGCAGGCTGCAGTCCCGCTCGTACAGGTGCACCACGTCACCGCCGGCGTCGGCCAGGATCTGTACCTCGATGTGTCGCGGTCGCACCACCGCCTGCTCCAGGAACACCGTGGGATCGCCGAATGCCGCATGGGCTTCCCGGCCCGCCGCCGTCACCGCATCGGCGAGATCCTCGATCCGTTCCACCCTTCGCATCCCGCGGCCCCCGCCGCCGGCCACCGCCTTGACGAATACCGGGAACGTCAGCTCGGCCGCCGCCGCTACCAGCTCGTCGGGGTCGGATGACGGCGCCGACCCGGCGAGCACGGCCAGGCCCGCCTCGCGGGCGGCCTGAACCGAGCGCTTCTTGTCGCCGGTGAGGTCGAGCACCGCGGCCGACGGTCCGACGAAGACGAGTCCGTTCTCGTCGCACGCGCGGGCCAGTCCGGCGTTCTCCGAGAGGAAGCCGTAGCCCGGGTACACCGCGTCGGCCCCCGATCTCAGCGCCGCCCCGATCACCTCGTCGACTGACAGATAGGCCTTGACCGGGTGGCCGGGCGTGCCGATCTGATACGACTCGTCGGCCTTGAATCGGTGGATGCCGCCGCGGTCCTCGTGCGGGAACACGGCCACCGTTCCGAGGCCGAGGTCGCGGGCCGCACGGAAGGCCCGGACCGCGATCTCGCCTCGGTTGGCGACCAGGATCTTCGAGATGCTCACGCCGGAACGGACCTCTGCTGCGGGCCCGAGTACGCGGACAGCGGACGGATCAGGGCGTTCGACTCGGTCTGCTCGATGATGTGGGCCGTCCACCCGGTGATGCGGCTCATCACGAACAGCGGCGTGAACATCGGGATGTCGAAACCCATGAGGAAGTACGCCGGTCCGGTCGGGAAGTCGAGGTTCGGCCGGATCCCGGTCCGCGAGACCATCTCCTCTTCGAGCTCGGCGTAGATGGCGAGCCATCTGGATTGACCGAGGTGTTCGGAGACCTCCCGCAGCGCGCGGTACATGGTGGGCACCCGGGAGTCTCCCCGCTTGTAGACGCGATGGCCGAAACCCATCACCTTCTCTCCGGCGGACAGCTTCGCGTCGAGCCAGGCGCGCGCCCGCTCGGGGCGGTCGATCTCGATCATGTCGTGCATCACGGCCTCGTTGGCGCCGCCGTGCAGCGGTCCCTTCAACGCGCCGATCGCCGCGGTCACCGCGCTGTAGATGTCCGATCCGGTCGAGGTCACGACGCGGGCAGCGAAGGTGGAGGCGTTGAAGCTGTGTTCGGCGTAGAGCACCATCGACTTCTCGAAGGCCCGGACGACCACCGGATCGGGCACCTCTCCGAAGCACATGTTCAGGAAGTTCTCCGCGTAGCCGAGACCGTGGTGCGGGGCGATCGGGTCCAGTCCCCTCCTGCGTCGCAGGTCGGCGGCGACGATGGTGGGCAGCACCGCGAACATCCGCTGAGCCTTGTCGAGCAGTGACGCGGGTGCGGCGACGTCCTCGTCGGGGTCCTCGGTGCCGAGATAGCTGATCATCGTCCGGACCACGTCCATCGGGTGGCAGGTCTCGGGAGTGCGGGCGAGCACCGCCTGTGCCGATCGGTCCAGACGCCGGGCGGCGCGCTCGCGCTGGGTGAACTGTTGCAGCTGATGATCCCCCGGCAGCTCGCCGTACCAGAGCAGGTACGCGACCTGCTCCATCGAGCACTTCTCCGCGAGTTCCTGCACCGGATAGCCGCGATAGGTGAGCGAGTTGGTCTCCGGGACCACTTTCGAGATCGCGGTGGTGTCCACGACGACACCGGCCAATCCCTTGTATATGGCGTCGGTGTATATGGCGTCGGTCCCGCTCGTCCGTGCGGCCGCGGACTGCGCGGTGGGCGTGTCGGTCATTTCTGAACCCCCGGTCGGGTGAAGGTGAACAGCTGGTTGTCGAAGGCGTTGTAGTCGGCGTATCGGAGGAACTCGTAGAGGCGGGCGCGGTGCTGCATGCCGTCGAGGAGCCCCCGCTGCGTGCCGGTCGAGGAGAGTTCGCCGAGACCGGCCTCGACGGCACCCATCGCGATCCGGAGAGTGGTGACCGGATAGATCACCGCGTTGTAGCCGAGATCCCGGAGTTGCTGTGCGGTGAGCAGTTCCGACTTGCCGAACTCGGTCATGTTCGCCAGCAGCGGCGCGTCGACCGCCGCGCGGAAACGCTCGAACTCGGCGGCGGTGGCCAGGGCCTCGGTGAAGATGAGGTCGGCTCCGGCGTCGACGTACGCCTTCGCTCGGTCGATCGCCGCATCGAGGCCCTCGACGCCGCGGGCGTCGGTGCGGGCGCACACGATGAAGTTCTCGTCGCGGCGGGCTCCGACCGCGGCTCCCAGCCTGCGCAGCATGTCGTCGACCGGGACCACCTCCTTGCCGTCGAGGTGTCCGCAGCGTTTGGGGTTCACCTGGTCCTCGAGGTGGCAGCCGGACAGCCCGGCGTCCTCGAGCGTCGCGACGGTCCGGGCCGCACTCATCGGCTCGCCGAACCCGGTGTCGGCGTCGATGAGCGTCGGCAGGTCGGTGGCTCGCGCGGTCGCTCCGCCGCGCGCGGCGACCTCGGTGAGGGTGGTGAGGCCGATGTCGGGCAGCCCCAGGTCGGCGGCCAGCGCGGCGCCCGAGACGTACACGCCCTCGAATCCGGCGTCGGCCACCATCTTGGCCACCAACGGTGAGAACGCGCCCGGCCAGCGCTGGAGTTCGCCGGAGTTCAGGGCGTCGCGCAGGCCGCGCCGCTTGTCGGCGTCGCTGCGGCCGGAGGAGAAGACGCTTCCGGAAGTGGCGGTCATCTCAGAGGATTCCCTTCCCGGTCTCCGGCGCGGACGCCAGCACGTCCGGCAGGACGCGGACGTTGAGGGCGTCGAGACCGCCGGCGGGCAGGTCCGCGAGGCCGGTCGCCGCCGCGACGAAGCGTTCCTGCTCGGCGGGGTCGATCACGCCCTCGGCCATGCGCGCGAACTTCGCCAGATACTGGTCGCGGGCGAATGGACGGGCGCCGAGCGGGTGGGCGTCGGCGACGGCCAGTTCGTCCTCGATCACCTCGCCGCTCGCGAGGGTGATGACGGCGCGGGCGCCGAAGGCCTTCTCGTTCGGGTCGGTGGAGTGGTAGCGGCGCGTCCACTCCGGGTCCTCGACGGTGGAGATCTTGCGCCACAGTTCCACCGTGTCCGGGCGGGCGGCGCGCTCGGGCGCGTACGAGCGTTCGTGGTCCCATTCACCGTCCTGGAGCGCGACGGCGAAGATGTACATGACCGAGTGATCGAGCGTCTCACGGCTCGCGGTCGGGTCGAACTTCTGCGGGTCGTTCGACCCGGTGCCGATCACGTAGTGGGTGTGGTGGCTGGTGTGCAGCACGATCGACGCGATCTGCGAGGGGTCGCCGACCCGGTCGCGCATCCGCCGGGCCAGGTCGATCGGCGCCTGGCTCTGGTACTCGGCCGAGTGCTCCTTGGTGTAGCTATCGAGGATGGCCCGCTTGGCCTCACCCGGCGCAGGCAGGGGCACCGTGTAGCGCGCCTCGGGCCCACCGAGCATCCAGGCGATCACACCGTCTTCGCCCTCCCAGATCGGCGACGGCGCCCCCTCGCCGCGCATCGCCCGGTCGACTGCCTCGACCGCGATCTTGCCCGCATGGGCCGGGGCGTACGCCTTCCAACTGGAGATGAGTCCCTTGCGGGACTGCCGCGTGGCGGTGGTCAGGTGCAGGGCCTGGCCGACGGCCTGGTAGATCGTCGGCACATCGAGCCGCAGCATGGTGCCGAGACCGGCCGCGACCGACGGACCGAGGTGCGCGACGTGGTCGATCTTGTGCTCGTGCAGGCACATGCCCTTCACGAGATCGATCTGGATCTCGTACGCGGTGGCCAGTCCGCGGATCAGATCGGCGCCGTCGGCGCCCACTCGCTGCCCCACCGCCACCAGGGCGGGGATGTTGTCGCCGGGGTGCGAGTACTCGGCGGCCAGGAAGGTGTCGTGGAAGTCCAGCTCACGCACCGCGACGCCGTTGGCCCAGGCCGCCCACTCCGGTGCGTACGAGCCGTCGACGCCGAAGACCGTGGAGCCGCCGGCGACCGGCCTGGTCTGCGCCTGCCTGCGCGCGCTCACGACCGGTCGCCGCACCACCGACGCGGCGCTCACGGCCGCGTTGTCGATGATGCGGTTGACGATCATCTCGGCGGTCTCGTCGGGCACACCGACGGGGTCGGCGGCCACCTGAGCGATCTTGTACGCGAGATGCTCGCTCAACGGAAACTCTTCGGCGCTGCGGCGGGTGCGGACTTCGTGATTGATCATGTTCGCACCGTACGCAGGCGCTCTCGTCTCGCGAAAGGCCTGGCAAATGCGTATTTCTGCGGATCTTTCAGGACTATGTTGCGAATCTTGCGGATACCGTGCCGGATACAGTTGGCGCATGGCCAAGACCTATGTGGGCGGCCGGCTCCGCCGGCTGCGCGAGGAGCTCGGGCTGTCGCAGGCGGCGCTCGCCCGGCGGCTGGACCTGTCCACCACGTACGTCAATCAGCTCGAGAACGACCAACGCCCGATCACCGTCCCGGTGCTGCTCACCATCACCTCCGCGTTCGACCTCGCGCCGGACTTCTTCTCCGCGTCCGGCGACGCCCGCCTCGCCGCCGACCTGGCCGACGCGATCCTCGAGCAGGGAGAGAAGGTGAGCCGGACCGAGGTGGCTGAGATGGTGGCGCGCATGCCGCAGATCGGCCGCGCCCTGGTCGGCATGCACCGTCGGCTGGCGGCGGCGACCGCCGAGCTGGAGACGCTCCGAGCGCGGACCGGTGACGGCTCCACCGAACCCCACATCACCCCGTTCGAGCAGGTCCGCGACTATTTCTACGACCGCCGCAACTACATCGCCGAGCTCGACCTGGCCGCCGAGCGACTCTTCGCCGACGCCGGCCTGTCCGTCGGCGGGCTGGATCTGCAGCTGGCCGACCTGTTGGAACACCGGTTCGGCGTCCGCGTCACGATCGCGCCCGCCGAGCGCGGCACCGGACCCAAGCGCGTATTCGACGAGGAGTCGGCGACGGTGACGCTCGCGCGGCGACTGTCGGCGGGCCAGCGCGCCTTCCAACTCGCCACGCAGCTCGCACTGCTCTCGCAACGCCCGCAGATCGATCGGCTGGTGGCCTCCGCGGACAGCCTCGACGACGCCTCGATACCCGTGGCGCGCGTGGGCCTCGCGAACTACTTCGCAGGTGCGCTGGTTCTCCCCTACGGCGAATTCGCCGCTGCCGCACGTGAACTCCGCTACGACGTCGACCTCTTGAGTCGGCGGTTCGAGGTCGGCTTCGAGACCGTCTGCCACCGCCTGTCCACCCTGCAACGCCCCGGCGACCGCGGAGTTCCGTTCATCTTCGTCCGTGTCGACAAGGCCGGGAACATCTCCAAGCGTCAGTCGGCGACCGCGTTCCACTTCTCCCGGGTGGGCGGCAGCTGTCCGCTGTGGGTGGTCCACGACGCCTTCGCCACGCCCGGCCGGGTGCGGACCCAGGTGTCGCAGATGCCGGACGGCCGCAGCTACTTCTGGCTGGCGCGGACCATCGACTCGCATTCGGGCGGCCACCTCGCGACGCCGTCCGACTTCGCGATCGGCCTGGGCTGCGATCTCGCACACGCCGACGAACTGATCTATTCGACCGGAGTCGACCTCGCCGAGGACCGCACGATGGTGCCGATCGGCGCCGGCTGCAAGGTGTGTCCGCGGCCGGACTGCTCGCAGCGCGCCTTCCCGATGCTGGGCCGCGGCATCCACATCGACGAACGGATCAGCGACTCGATCCCGTACCGCCGGTCGGAGTGAACCGGGGCGGTACGGGACCGCAGCCGTGCGGATCGACCGATGTCGGTGGAGTCGATCAGTCGTGAGCGAAGCTCACGGTCGGGAGCACCTTCCGCAGCCAGGCCGGCGTCCACCAGGCCGCCCGTCCGGTCAGCCGCAGCAGCACCGGCAGCAGCACCAGCCGGATCAGGAAGGCGTCCAGCAGCACCGCGACGCCGAGGATCACTCCCATCTCCTTGGGAGGCAGCGGTCCGGACAGGGCGAAGGTGAAGAACACCGCCACCATGACTCCGCCCGCGGCGAAGATCACCCGCCCCGAGTGCGCCACCGCGCCCACCATCGCCGACCTCGCATCGCCGTCACGTTCCCAGTGCTCCTTGGCGGAGGCGAGCAGGAACACCGTGTAGTCCATCGCGATGGCGAAGATCATCGCGAAGAAGAACACCGGCGCCCAGGCGTCCAGGAAGCCCTGCGACTCGAAGCCGAACAGTCCGGCACCGAGTCCGTCCTGGAACACCAACCGCGCCACGCCGAACGCCGCCGCGGTCGAGAGGAGACTGACCAGCGTTCCGAGGAAGGAGATGAGCGGCGCCGCCAGCGCGAACAGCAGTAGCAGGAATCCGAGCGTCAAGACCACCGCGATCACCACCGGAGTGCTCCGGTCGAGTTTCGCCTTCAGGTCCAGATTCTCTACGGCGGCACCGCCCACGAGCACCCCGGCGGGCAGGCCGGCGCGCAACCGGTCGACGGTCTGCGCCAGTTCCGGGTCCGACGGATCGACGGTCGGCACGGCCTGGATCATCCGGTAGTCGACGCCGTCGGACGGTGCGGCCGGCGGGGTCGCGGCCGCGATTCCCGGATCGTCCGCCAGCACCGTGCGCGCCTCGTCGGCGACCGCCGCGGGTGCGATGACGGTCAGCATGCCCGGCGCTCCCGGACCGAAAGCCTCCTGCACGCGGTGGTAGCCGACGCGGGCACTGGCGTCTTCCGGGAGCACCTTGATCGACGGCATGGCGGTGGTCAGGCCCACCAGCGGGATCGCCAGGACCACCAGGATCGCCAGGGCCGCCGCTCCCCACCGCAGCGGGTGCCGCCACAGTCGTTGCGCCCACGCCTCGAACCGCGGCGAACGGTGTTCGCCCGCCTTGACCCACGGCAGCGGCAGTTTGTCGATGCGGTGATCGAGCTTCGAGAGCACCAGTGGCAACAGGGTGAGGGTGGCCGCGAGGATGAACACGACCGAGATCATGATCCCGCCCGCCATCGACCGGAACGACGGTGACGGCACCAGCATCACGGCGGACAGCGACACCAGCACGGTCGCGCCCGAGAGCAGGACCGCCTTGCCCGCCGTATCCATGGTCTGAGCGATCGCGGCCCGCATCGGCAGTCGCTGTCCCATCCGTGCCGCCCGGAACCGGACGACGAGGAACAGCGCGTAGTCGATGCCCAGGGCGAGGGAGAACATCATCGCGAAGTTCATCGCCCAGATCGACACCGGGACAACGGCGTTCACCAGCACCAGAATTCCCGCCGACGCGACGAGACCGGCGATCGTCAGCAGCAGCGGCAGCCCGGCGGCGACGAGCGCACCGAACGCCACCACCAGGATGAAGAGCGTCACCGGGAATGAGATCATCTCGGAGGTCAGCATCGCCTCGAGGTTGGCCTTGTTGAAATCCGACCACATCACCGACGCACCCGTGGGCGCCACCTGAACGCCGTCGCGTGAGAGGGCCTCGAGTGGCGGCGACAGATCGGTCGCCGCGCGCACCATCTCGTTGGTGTCCGCGCCCGCACCGCCGATCACGATCGCCGTCCGGCCGTCGGCGGAGAGGGTGGCCCCCGGCGTCGGCTCGATCACCTGGCTGATCCGTCCGTCGGCGCGCAGGATGTCGCCGACAGCGGCGATCACCTCCGGCCCATCACCCTCGGTGAGGGACCGCTGGCCCGTCACGACCACCTGGATGGCCGACGACGCGTTCCCGCCGAAGTGCGCGACCGCTAGATCGCGGGCCGCGACCGAGTCGGACCCCTGTGCCTGCCAGCCGGCGCCGGAGAGACTCTTCTCCACCGACGGTGCGAAGACGCCGAGCCCGATGACGATCAGGATCCACGCCGCCGCGACCAAGCGGCCGTGGGCACTCACCCAGACGCCGAGCCGACCGAGCGGCCCGGGCCGCGGCTCCACCGCGCCCACGGACGCGGCGGACGCCCGCGTCGGTTCCAGTTCTTCACTTCTCATGTCATTCGTCCTCCTCCATATCCCCCTGGGGGGTTAGTGGGAGACCGTACATCCCCCCAGGGGGTTATGCAATAATCGAGGCGACGAGAGGAGTCGACATGCAACTACCCGACGAGAAGCTCAAACCGGTGCTCACGCGGCTGCGACGCGCCCATGGCCATCTGGCGACCGTGATCCGCATGCTCGAAGAGGGTGCCGAATGCGAGGATGCCCTGACCCAGCTCGCCGCGGTCGACAAGGCGCTGGCGCGCAGCGGCTACGCCCTGGTCTCCACGGGCCTGATCCACTGCATCAGCACCGAGGGCCCGGACAGCGTCGATCAGGCCAAGATGGAGAAGCTGTTCCTGTCGTTCGCCTGAGAGCGGATCAGCGACGGACGGCGGTGCGGAGCAGCGCGAGCTGGATGGTGGTGAGGAGCCGGTCGTCCCGGTCCTCCAGGCGCAGGCCCGAGAGCTGCTGGGCCCGCTCGATCCGATAGCGCAGGGTGTTCGCGTGCACGCCCACCGCGGCGGCCGCATCGCGCACGTTGCCGTGCGCGTCGAGATAGGCCTGGACGGTCGCCACCAGGTCGGCGGAGTGCTTGCGGTCGTAGTCCGCCAGCGCGGCCACCCGCGGGTCCAGGAGGTCCTCGCGCGCGGCGACCACGTCGAGGATCTCGCCGAGCAGAACCGCGGTCCGTGATTCGGCCAGACTCGTCACCCGCGCTGCACCCGGAGCCGATGCGGTGGCCGTGAGCACCCGGTCCACTTCGGCCCGCCCGGCAGGAACGTCGGCCAGCCCGGCGAGCGGGCTGACCACCGCGGCGTGCAGCACCGCGCCCGCCAGGGCCGCGTCCCCGTCGAACTTCGTGACGAGTCCGCCGACCCAACGCATGATCGCGGCCGTGTTGACCGCCGGCAGCAGCAGGTACGCGCGACCGTCGAGCACCGTGGTGACGGCCGCGGCGGCGAAGGCGCTGGCGTGCAGCCGGAGTGCACCGCCGACTGCGGCCATCGCGTCCTCGTAGACGGCCTGGTCGCCGCCGGTGGGCGCGATCCCGATCACCGCGACGGCCTCGTCCACCGGCCACCGCAGGTACGCGCCCGCCGACGAGACGTCGATGCCCCCGTGCGCACCGAACAGACGCTGCACCAACTGGCCCTCCGTGGACGGCGCACGCATCTCCCGGGTCAGGATGCGCGCGGCGATGGCGGCGGCCCCGCGCATCACGTCGGCGGAGTCGTCGGCCAGCGGTCGGGCACCCTCCTGCACCCAGATGGAGCCGAGATGCCTGCCGGATCGGGCGTGGACGCCGACGACGAGGCGGCGGCGCATGGCCTGTTCCGGATGCTCGGGCACGTCGACCACCTCGCCGCCGCGGCGGATCGCGTCGAACACACCCCAGCGACGAAGCAGATCCAAGTACGCGGGCGGCCCGGCCCGACCGAGGATCGTCTGCACCCGCAGGTCGTCGGCCTCGCCCTTCGACGGCGAGTACGCGAGGACCCGCGCACTGGTCGCGTCCTCGATGGACACCAGTCCCCCGGTACCGTTCGCGACCAGCGCCACCAGACCGAAGAGATCGACGTCGACGGGCGGCGTCAGGTCCGCGGGGTCATCGTCCCGGACCCGGTCCAGACATCCCTGCACCGTCGTCAGCACCCGGTCCCACCGCGCCCGGGCATCGACCACCACCACGGCCACCCCCGCCCGCGCGGCGACCTCTGCCAACCCGGACGGATTCGCCTTGGTGAAGACCACACGCGGCCCCTCGACGGGCCTCCCCTCCGTGTGGCGCCCTCGCATCCACTCGAGGACCGCGCCGGTGCCGAGTCCCACCAGAAGCACCGCGTCCGTCGGCGCATCGAGACCGCCGGCCAGATCGTCGGCATCGATCATCGACACCGAGGTGATCCGCCGTTCCGGATCGGCGTCGGCGAGGACGTGTGCCACGGCGGTGTCGAGGGCCGAGACGACGTCTCGGAGGAGCACCGACGGATGCGTCGCCGACACCTCGTCGCTCGTCGCTCCGGAATCCTCGTCACCAGTGGTCATGGCAGTAGAGTCTGTCAGGTCAGCTGGAGAATCGTACAAGAAACCACGTGATCGTTCGTAGTATTGTCCGACGACCGCCGCGGCCCGCCGACGTGTACTGGCATCATGACCACCGCACACGCCGCCGACCCGATTCCGGCGCCCACCGAAGTGTTCACCGAACTGAACGAGCTCGCCGACTCCTCCGAGAAACTCGTCACCGACTGGCTGCGCGCCGCCGCGGCGGCGCAGACCGAGCCGCATGCGTCCGCTCGCCGTCTCGCCTCGGTCCTGTCCGATCCGCGCGGGCTCGACTTCACCGTCGGTTTCGTCGACCGGGTGATCGGCACCGAGGACCAGAAGGCGGCCGCCCAGGCGCTCGCCGAACTCGCGGCGAGCACCCCGGCCACGCTGGGCGCCTGGGACCGCTTGCAGATCAAGGCCGGCGGCGTCCTGGCCGAGAGGCTGCCCGGGGTGGTCATCCCCGCCGCGCGCGCACGGATGCGTTCGATGGTCGGGCACATGATCGTCGACGCCCGTGAGCGGCCCTTCCGCCGGGCGGTCGCCAAGCTCCGCGAGAGCGGCCATCGGCTCAACATCAACCCGCTGGGCGAGGCCGTGCTCGGTGACGCCGAGGCCGACAACCATCTCGCGGACGCGCGGGCATTGCTGCGGCGCGATGACGTCGACTACGTCTCGATCAAGGTCTCCTCCGTCGCCTCCCAGATCTCGATGTGGGCGTTCGAGGAGACGGCGCAGTACATCATCGACCGACTGACGCCGATGTATCTCCAGGCCGCCGCCGCGCCCGCGGGCACCAAGTTCATCAACCTCGACATGGAGGAATACCGCGATCTGGAACTCACCATCGAGGTGTTCACCCGGCTCCTGAGCCTCCCCGAACTCAAGCACTTCGAAGCGGGGATCGTGCTGCAGGCCTACCTGCCGGACGCACTCGGCGCGATGCAGCGCCTGTCGGACTTCGCCGCCGCCCGGGTGGCGGCCGGCGGCGCAGGGATCAAGGTCCGGCTGGTCAAGGGCGCCAACCTCGCCATGGAGTCGGTGCACGCCGAGGTGGCCGGATGGCCCCAGGTGACCTGCTCGTCGAAGACCGCGACCGATGCCAACTACAAACTCGTGCTGCACTGGCTGCTCAACAGGGATCACATGCGGGGCCTGCGCGTCGGTGTGGCCGGGCACAATCTGTTCGACATCGCCTTCGCCCATCTGCTGGCCGATCGCCGCGGTGTGTCCGACCGCGTCGAGTTCGAGATGCTGCAGGGCATGGCGACCGAGCAGGCCGACGTCCTCAGCGCCGACGTCGGCCGGCTGCTGCTGTACGTGCCGACGGTGAAACCGAAGGAATTCGACGTCGCGATCTCGTACCTGGTACGCCGTCTCGAGGAGAACGCCGCGCCCGAGAACTTCATGTCGGGAATCTTCGACCTCGCGCCCGGAAGTGCGATCTATCACCGGGAGTCGGGGCGGTTCCGCGATGCGCTCGCCGAACTCGGCCGCATCCTCACCACCGACGGCTACGCGCCTCCCCTGCCGAACGACCGGCAGGACCGGACACTCGACCAGTCCGCTGAGACGGCCCTCGATCCGGCACTGCCGCTTCCGGCCTTCGCGAACGAACCGGACACCAACGCCGCCCTGCCCGCCAATCAGCGATGGGCGCGCGACGCGCTCGCCACCGCGACACCGCAGTGGCTCGCCTCCCAGCCCGTTCCCGACGCGATCGCCGAGGACGAGGTGGACGCGCTGGTCGAGCGCGCCCGGTCGGCCGCCGCACAGTGGAGCGCACGCCCGGCCGCCGACCGCGCAGCGATCCTCTACCGCACCGCGGACATCCTCTCCCGCCGGCGCGGACACCTCGTCTCACTGGCCGCGGCCGAGGCGGGCAAGACCGTCGCCCAGTCCGATCCCGAGATCTCCGAAGCCATCGACTTCGCCCGCTACTACGCGCATCGAGCACTGGAACTGGACGAGGTCGCCGCGGCCGCCTTCACTCCGGACCGGGTGATCGTGGTGACACCGCCGTGGAACTTCCCGATCGCGATCCCCGCGGGCGGCACCTTCGCCGCCCTGGCCGCCGGCGCAGCGGTGATCCACAAGCCGTCGAAGCCGACACCGCACTGCTCGATGGCCATTCTCGAAGCCCTCTGGGAGGCAGGTGTTCCGCGCGAGGCGTGCCAGGGAGTGTTTCCCGACGAGGGCCCGGCCGGGCGACGATTGATCAGTCATCCCGACGTCGACCGCGTCGTGCTCACCGGTGCCTCCGAGACCGCGGCCCTGTTCGCGTCCTGGCGTCCGGACCTGCGGATCAACGCCGAGACCTCCGGTAAGAACGCGCTGATCATCACCCCGTCCGCCGATCGCGACCTCGCCATCGCCGATCTGGTCCACAGCGCTTTCGGCCACGCGGGCCAGAAGTGCTCGGCGGCGTCGCTGGCGATCCTCGTCGGCAGCACGTACTCCTCGGAGCGGTTCCGCCGTCAGTTGGTGGACGCGGCCGCCTCACTCGTCGTCGACTGGCCCACCAACCTCTCGGCCACCGTCGGACCGCTCACCGAGGATCCGAGCGATAAGCTGCTGCGGGCCCTGACCACCCTCGAGCCGGGCGAACGCTGGCTCCTGAAGCCGCGGCGGATCGACGACCGACTGTGGTCACCGGGAATCAAGGACGGTGTGGCGCCCGGAACGTTCTTCCACCGCACCGAGTGCTTCGGACCGGTTCTCGGACTGATGCGCGCCGAGACGCTCGACGAGGCCATCGAGTTGCAGAATGCCACCGACTTCGGACTCACCGCGGGTCTGCACTCCCTCGAGCCGCGCGAGGTCCGCTCGTGGATCGACCGCGTCGAGGCGGGAAACGTCTACGTCAATCGCGGCATCACCGGCGCGATCGTCCGCAGGCAGCCCTTCGGCGGGTGGAAGCGGTCGTCGGTGGGTCTGGGTTCCAAGGCGGGCGGTCCCAATTACCTGATGCTCATGGGATCGTGGGCCGACCGCGACTGCCTGCCCGACGCCGCACCGGCCGCGCTCGCCGAGGTCGGCGCCTTCATCGACTCGGTCTCGCCGGTGCTCACCGCCGGCGAGACGGCATGGCTGCGAGCGGCGGTGAGCGACGACGACACCGCGTGGGCCGCCGAGTTCGGGACGCCGCGCGACGAGACGGGCCTGGCCGGCGAGGCGAACATCTTCCGCTATCGCCCCGCGGCGGTGGCGCTGCGGGTGACGGCGGAGTCGACGCCCGCCAAGGTGGCACGACTGCTGGCGGCCGCGCACCGGAGCGGTGCGCGCGTGGTGGCGGCACCGGCGCCGGACATCGGCGACGATCTGCGCGCGGTGCTCGACGCCGCGGCGGCGCTGGGCGTGCCGGTCGATCCCGCCCGCGACGACCGGGCCTTCGTCGACCGGATCGGACGGGCCGGCATCGCCCGTGTCCGCCTGGATTCTCCGGCGACACCGGCACTGCGCGATCTCACCCTCGGACGGCCCGAACTCGCGGTGCTCGACGACACCGTCACCGCGTCCGGACGCGTCGAACTGCGGTACTGGCTCGCCGAGCAGTCGGTCTCGATGACCCTGCATCGATTCGGGAACCTCGACCGCGCCTTCGTCGAATTGGCCGAAGACCTCAAGTCTTCATAGATCGCCACAATGTGGGGACGTGCATCTTGTACGTCCCCACATGCTTTGCCGGGCCGGTCACCGGGAAGAATCGTCGTGAGCGGGAGACCTGTGTCACATTTGACGCGTGTGTTGCTTCCGGCTGAACCCACCTCTAGGAGATGACCTATGACCGTCGCGCCCGACGAGAAGACCATCCAGCTGGTCGCGGTCGCGCTGTACTTCGCAGCCATGCTCGGCATCGGCTGGTACGCGTACCGCCGCACGCGGAACAGTCTGGACGATTACATGCTCGCCGGCCGCGGCCTCAAGCCGTGGGTCGCCGCACTCAGCGCGGGTGCGTCGGACATGTCGGGTTGGCTGCTGATGGGCCTGCCGGGCGCGATGTATCTCTCCGGCCTCTCGGCGTCCTGGATCATGATCGGCCTGCTGATCGGCGCGTGGACCAACTGGAAGCTGGTCGCGCCGCGACTGCGCGCATACACGCAGGTGGCAGGTGACTCGATCACGATTCCGAGCTTCTTCGAATCGCGATTGCACGACGACTCGCGCATCCTCCGGATCACCTGCGGCGTCATCATCCTGGTGTTCTTCACGTTCTACGTCTCCAGCGGCATGGTCGCCTCCGGCAAGTTCTTCGACAGCTCCTTCGGGGTCGACTACACCGCGGGCATGCTGATCGTCGCCGGCACCACCATGCTGTACACGCTGTTCGGCGGGTTCCTCGGCGCGTCGCTCACCGACGTGGCGCAGGGGCTGCTGGTGGTGGTCGCGCTTCTGGCGGTTCCGATCATCGGCATCATCGACCTGGGCGGCGTCGGCGCCACCATCGACGGAGTGAACGCCGCCATGGACAACGGTCTGAGCTTCTTCGCCGGGACCACCGTCATCGGCATCATCTCGGCGGCCGCGTGGGGCCTGGGCTACTTCGGGCAGCCGCACATCATCGTGCGTTTCATGGCGCTGCGGTCCCCGTCCGAGGCCGGTGTCGCCCGCCGAATCGGCATCGGCTGGATGCTGCTGTGCGCGCTCGGCGCCGTCGGCACCGCACTGGTCGGCATCGCCTACTTCGCCGAGCACACCGCGCAGGCCCCGAAAGACGCCGAGACCGTGTTCCTGTCGCTGTCGCAGCTGCTGTTCCACCCCTTCATCGCGGGCCTGGTGCTGGCCGCCGTGCTCGCGGCCATCATGTCCACCATCTCGTCCCAGCTCGTCGTCTGCTCGTCGGCTCTGGTGGAGGATCTGTACAAGCTGGTCGCCGAGAAGACCGGCAGGGGCCGTGAACTCACCGACAAGACCTACGTCATGCTCGGCCGTCTCGGCGTTCTGACGATCGCGGTGATCGCCGCGCTGCTGGCGATCTCGCCGTCGAACAGCATCCTGGATCTGGTCGCCTTCGCCTGGGCGGGCTTCGGGTCGGCCTTCGGCCCGGCGGTGATCCTCTGCCTGTACTGGCGCCGGGTCAGCACCGTCGGAGTCCTGTCGGGCATCGTCGCGGGCGCGGTCGTCGCCTACGTGTGGGGTCAGACCTCGCTGAGCGAGGACCTCTACGAGATCATCCCGGGCTTCGCCGCCAGCCTGATCGTCACCGTGGTCGTCAGCCTGCTGACCTTCCGCGCGGACCCGGAGATCGATGCCGAGTTCACCCGCGCGGTGGAGCTGAGCCGGTCCAAGGAGCCGTTCACTCATCAGACGGACGACGTCCTCGCCGACGTCTGACCCGCCGCGCCCCTACTCGCGCCACCGCAGCGCTTCGAGCGCCGCCGCCACGGCGACGGCGTTCGTCTCCAGCGGCCGCGGCAGCAACTCCTGGGCACGCGCCACATGCCGGACCACGGTATTGCGATGCGTGTACAGGCGTGCGGCGGCCGCGCTCGCGTTGCACTGACAGGCGAACCACATCCGAACCGATTCGTGGAGACCGCGGTCGGCGGACGCCAGATCGCCGAGGGTGTGCGCGACGAAGGCGTCCAGCCGTGTCAGATCGCGCGTCATCGCCGCCAGCAACGCGAGATCGTCGTATGCGGCGAACCGCGCCGTCGAGCCGAGCCTGGTCAGCAGTTGCTGTCCTTCGAGTGCTTCGAAGTGGCTGCGGCGGAACCCCTCTCGACCCGCGCCGGGCGAGCCGGCCGTCACCCGTACATGCGGGTGCGCCGCGAGGGCCGCGTCCACCACCAGCCGATCGGTCGGCAGCCACACCCACAGTTCCGAGGCCCCGGCCAGGACGGTGAGACGGCGACCGACGCCGGAGGCGACCATGATCGCCTCGCAGGCGGCCTCCAGATCGTCAGGTGCCAGCCCGGCGTCCCCGGAGATCACCATCGCCGACTGCGGTCCTTCGATCGAATATCGGAGAGCGAGGTCGGCGCGGGCCGGCGCGATCGGCGCACCCTCCAGGATCAGCGCGACCGCAGCACGCCGCTGGGCGTGGTTGTCGCCAGCGAGTTCGGCGCGGGCGACGTCGATCTGGTGCGTCAGTTCGGCCACCGTGTCGTCGATGAAGGTGGCGATCGAGACCGAGGTCACCTCGAGAAGCTCCCGCAGCAGTCTCGCGTCCGAGGTCAGACCGAAGCAGATCTGCATCCAGAGCCGCCAGGCGGTGTTCTGCGCGGTGCGGAACGAGTCGAGCGCACCGGCGTCGAATCCGCGCCTGACCAGATCGCGGACGAAGCCGATCGTCTCCTCGTTGAGGTTGACGCTCACCCGTGCGCCGGGATCGGCCAGGTTGCTTCGAGCCCAGTGGTTGAGATTGCCCTCGTTGATCCGCAGGGCGACCTCTCGCAGATCCGCATCCACGAGGACGCGCTCCATCCCGGCGGGGTGCATCGCGGCGTGGTTCATATCGGCGATCCATTCGGGCGGAGCGTTCAGAACCGTCTCCACCCCGGCCCGGATGAGGTCGGCCACCTCGCGACTGGGCTCGGCCAGTTCTGCCTCGTCAGACGCCATATGGTTGATTATGCACTCCGACTGCGGCCATGCTGGTGCGATTCATCCTTGCTTTTCATCGACGGTTACAACGATCATTGGTATCGAAGGTTCAGCCCTCCTGACGAGAAGGAACACCATGACCACCGAATCGACGGGCACATCGGCCACCGCCGACTCGATTTTGAGCGAGCAGCCGCTCGACGTCGTCGTCCTCGGCGCAGGCATCTCCGGAATCGGCGCCGCGCACTACCTCACCACCGAGCATCCCGGAAAGAGCTTCGTGATCCTCGAATCACGCGACTCCATCGGCGGTACCTGGGATCTGTTCCGGTACCCCGGTATCCGCTCCGACTCCGATCTCAACACATTCGGGTACGAGTTCAAGCCGTGGCGCGATCCCCAGGCCATCGCCGACGCACCCCGCATCCTCGACTACCTGCGTGAGGCCGTCGCCGAGGACCGCCTGGAGTCGAAGATCGCGTTCAACCGCCGCGCGGTGTCGGCCGACTGGTCCGAGGCCGAGCAGTTGTGGACCCTGACCGTCAAGCACAACGACACGGGCGAGACCTCCGAGGTCAAGACCCGCTGGGTGTTCGCGGGCACCGGCTACTACAACTACGACGAGGGCTTCACTCCGGAGTTCGCAGGCAGCGACGACTTCGCGGGGCAGATCGTCCATCCGCAGCACTGGCCCGAGGATCTCGACTACCGGGGCAAGAAGGTCGTCGTCATCGGGTCCGGCGCCACCGCCGTCACCCTGGTCCCCTCGATGGCGGGCGATGCCGCCCACGTCACGATGCTCCAGCGCACGCCGACCTACGTGATCCCGCTTCCCCGCGAGGACGCCATCTCCAACGCGCTCAAGAAGACGCTCGGCGCCGAGCGCGGCTACCGGCTGAGCCGTCAGAAGAACATCTTCCAGCAGAAGCTGGTGTACCAGTTCTGCCAGCGCTACCCGAGCGTCGCGCGCAGGGTCATCCGCGCCTCCAATGCGGCGCTCCTCCCCCGCGACTACGACCTGGACACCCACTTCAACCCGCCGTACAACCCGTGGGACCAGCGGCTGTGCGTGGTCCCGGACGGCGACCTGTTCAAGGCGATCAAGAAGGGCACCGCGTCCATCGAGACCGGCCGGATCAAGCGGTTCGTCGCCGACGGCATCGAACTCGAGTCCGGTCAGGTGCTCGAGGCCGACATCATCGTCACGGCCACCGGTCTCAACCTGCAGTTGTTCGGCGGGATGGAGCTCAGCCGCGACGGCGAGCCGATCGACCTGTCCGAGACCGTCGCCTACCGTGGCGTGATGCTGTCCGGCGTGCCCAACTGGGTGCTGGCGATCGGCTACACGAACTCGTCGTGGACGCTGAAGATCGGCCTGCTGTGCGAGTACTTCTGCCGCATGCTGACCCACATGGACCAGGGCGGCTACAGCTCGGTGCGGCCGGTGGCCGATCCCGGCATGGAGACCCGGCCGCTGCTCGATTTCGGCGCCGGATACGTCAAGCGGGCCCTCGACCGTCTGCCGAAGCAGGGCACACAGAGCCCGTGGACCATGACCATGGCGGTCTCCGCCGACGTCAAGCAGCTTCGCAAGGGCGAGGTCGACGACGCCTTCCTGGACTACCGGAAGGTCGCCGCCACCGTCGACGCCTGAGGCTTCCCCTTCGAGTACGGGTGCCCCGGACCTCATGGTCCGGGGCACTCGTGTCTATCGGTGGTCGGCGTCGCTCAGTTGCTGCTGCCGACCGCGTCGGTGATGCCGCCGAACAGCCCGCCGAGGCTCCCGCCGAACAGGCCACCGAGGCTGCCGCCGCCCAGGCTGCCCGTGCTGCCGCCGTCGCCGCCGGTGCCGGGATCGGGGTCGCCACCGTCACCGGGACCGCCCGGATCGCCTCCGCCGTCACCGGGGTCGCCGCCGCCGGCGGCCTCGACGACCAGGTTCCTTATCGACGACTTCGCGCCCACCACGGCCTTCAACTCCACGGCACCGGCGGTCGTGGGAGTCCACTGACAGGTGGCTTTGCCGTTCGCGAGGACGAGCCCGGAGCAGATCGCGGCACCGTTCGCGGTGAGTGTGACCGCACTGCCCTCGGATGCGTCGGACGTCACCACGACCGGGGTTGCGGTGCCGACCTTGGGCGATCCGTTGACCGCGATCACCGGCGCACCGGGTTCGGGTTCGGGGTCGGCTGCCGCGACGGTGCCCGTGATCGTCGCGTTGGACGCCTCGATGGTCGCGGTTCCCGAATAGACCGCCTTCAGCGAGTAGGCGCCACCCGCGGCGGGCTTCCAGTTCGTCGTCGCGACTCCCGCGGCGACGGTCCCGGTTCCGATCGAGGCGCCGTTGTTGAAGAATTCGACCGTGCCGCCGGTGGCGCCGCTGCCGCCGGCCGTGACCGTCGCCTTCACAGTCGAGGTCTCACCGGCCTTGGGCGCCGGCGTCACCGACACGGCCGTGGCCGACGCGGTCTTGGGGGCGGGTGTTTCCACGGTGATGGTCGGGCCCACGTTCGACTGGTTGTTGTTCTTCTCGAACACGTTGGTGGTGGACCACTGCAGGCCGCCGGTGTTCAGCGTGCCCGGCGCACACTCCACCGTGTAGTCCTGCGTCCAGATCAGCGGCTTGGCCTCCCACGAACCGCCACCGGTCGCATCGATCATCACCCAGCCGTCGCCGGAGGTCACCTCGTTCGGCTTCTTGGTCCCGGGACCGTCCGGATTGTTCGTGTAGGTCCCGCCCGAGACCGTCCACACGGAGGTGTTCGGCACCGCTTTCATGCACGACGGATGATTGTCGCGCACGCTGTACACCAGCCACCCCAACTTGCGGTCGATCCGATTCGTGATGGTGACCGTGTCACCGACCTTCACCTTGCCGTCGACCAAGGCCGCGCTCCCGACCGTCCGCGAGAAGCTGACGGTGTCGTTGCCGCCGGTCACCGGCGTCATCGTCTCCGCGCCCGCGGCCCCGGCCGCCGTGGTCCCTGCGATGATCGCCGCGGACGTCGACAGCAGGGCGACGAGCGCAGGTCTGTTGAGTCTGCTCATCTGATTGCTCCTGATCATCCGAAGAGGTTCGAGAGACTGCCGGACCCGAGGCTTCCGGACCCGGAGCTACCCGACCCCGAACTGCCGCCGGCACCGCCCGTGCCCTCGCCGCCCGAGCCGTCACCGCCGGAACCCGTGCCGCCGCTGCCGGTGTCTCCACCGGAACCGTCCCCGCCACCGGGCGACGACGCCGGGACCACCGTGATGGTCGGACCGACATCGGGCTTGTTGTTGTTCTTCTCGAACGCGTTGGTCGTCGACCATTGCAGACCACCCGTGTTCAGGGTGCCAGGAGCGCAGGTGACCACGTAGTCCTGCGTCCAGATCAGCGGCTTGGCCTCCCACGAACCGCCACCGGTCGCATCGATCATCACCCAGCCGTCGCCGGAGGTCACCTCGTTGGGCTTCTTGGTCCCGGGACCGTCCGGATTGTTCGTGTAGGTCCCGCCCGAGACCGTCCACACGGAGGTGTTCGGCACCGCCTGCAAGCACGACGGATGATTGTCGCGCACGCTGTACACCAGCCACAACATCTTCCGGTCGATCCGATTCGTGATGGTGACCGTGTCACCGACCTTCACCTTGCCGTCGACGAGGGTGGCGCCCTCGACCGATCGTTGGAAACTCACGGTGTCGTTCTCACCGCTGACGGGGCCGACGGTGTCGGCGGCCGCCGCACCGGTGCCGATTCCCGCCAGCGCGGCAGCCGCCGCGCAACTGCCCACGACCGCCACTGTCCGTCTGATTGTCGACATGTTCGTCTGCTTTCTCGAGGTGTTGGTATGCGCGCTCATCCGAGGCTGCCCGTGTAGATGCTTCCGGTGTCCATGCCGGCGCTTCCGCTGCCGAGGCTTCCACCGAGACTGCCGCTCGCCGGGCTGGCCGAGACGTAGACGCTCTCGGTCACGGTGACCGGCTCTGCGCTGGAGATGACGGCGCGCAGCGGGTAGGTCCCGGCCTTCTTCGGCACCCAGGTGCAGCTGACGCGGCGGTCACCGTCGAGCTCGAGGTTGCCGCAACCGTCGAGCGACTTGCCGTCGGCGGTGAGGACCACCTTGTCGCCGGGGCGGCCGTCGGGGTTCTTGACGGTGATCTCGACGTCGTTGTCGGCCATCGCATCCTTCGGGTTCACCGAGATCCCGGGAACGCCGCGCGTCACCTCGATGTTCGGGCCGACGTTCGGATGGTCGCCGTTGTCGCCCACCCAGGTGGTCGAGTACTGCAGTCCGCCGGTGTTCAGCACCCCGACGTCGCACTTGAGCAGGTAGTCCTGCGACCAGGCGATGCTCTCCCAGGAGTTGGCCGCGGGCGCGTCGATCTTCGCCCATCCCGGACCGGAGGAGAACTCGTCGGGCTTCATGGCGCCGGAGACGTTCGGATTGTTCGTGTAGGTCTTGCCGCTCACCTTCCACACCGAGGTGTTGGGCACGGCCTCCATGCACGTCGGGTGCGTGTCCTTGACCCAGTAGATGAGCCATGCGAGTTTGCGGTCGAGCCGGTTGGTGACGGTGATGACCTCTCCGTTGGGCACCTTGCCGTCGACCAGTTTGAGTCCGCTGATCTCGCGGGAGAAGTTCACGGCACTGCTGCTGCCCTTCGCCGGACCGACGGTGTCGGCGTCCGCCGCACCCGATCCGGACATCACGCCGACCGCGCCCAGCGCAGCGATCGCCCCTGCCGCTGCGAGTCGTCGCAGCACGATCTTGGTTTTCAACACAGCCTCCTCGATTCGCGGCGCGGGATCAGGTGGGAGGGCGCCGCGACAGCGTCCGATAAATGTATGGATCCGACGAGGGCGAACGCTTCATCGAGCTGTCGATACGTCCCGAATTGCGTGCTGCCAGCACAAAAACTGCGACATATCGGCCGTTCGTAGGACGGCCGGCACGAAGTGGAGGGCGGCGCACCGCCCGCCGGACACGACGATGCCCGCAGGTTCCCCTGCGGGCATCGGTCGGAGTCGATGTGGTTCGGTCGCGCGCCCTACTGCGCCAGCAGTCCCTTCGCCACGTGGGTCACCTGGATCTCGTTCGACCCGGCGTAGATCATCAGCGACTTCGCATCGCGCGCCAGCTGCTCCACGCGGTACTCGGCCATGTAGCCGTTGCCGCCGAAGAGCTGCACCGCCTCCATCGCGACCTCGGTCGCCGCCCGGGAGGAGTACAGCTTCATCGCGGACGCCTGGGCCAGTGTCGGCGGCTTGCCGGCCTTGGCCGCCTCCATCGCGACGAAGAGCATGTTCTGCACGTTGAGCCGCGCGATCTCCATCTCCGCGAGCTTGAGCTGAATTAGCTGGAACTTTCCGATCTCCTGTCCCCACAGGGTGCGCGTCTTGGCGTAGTCGATGGAGAGCCGCTGGCATTCGTTGATGATGCCCAGGGACAGCGCGGCGATGCCGATCCGCTCGGCGGTGAATCCGGCCTTCGCGCTGTCGCCGCCCCGCTTGTCCGATCCGGTCTCCTCGGTCTCTCCGAGCAAACGATCCCGGCCCACCCGGACGTTGTCGAAGAACAGCTCACCGGTCGGCGAACTCATCATGCCCATCTTCTTGAACGGCTTGCCCTGGGTGAGTCCCTCCATGCCCTTGTCGAGGACGAAGGTGAGCACCTTGCGATCGCGCATCGGCGTGCCGTCGCCCTCGTCGAGCTTGGCGAAGACCACCATGGTGTCGGCGTACGGGCCGTTGGTGATGAAGGTCTTGTTGCCGTTGAGGATGTAGTCGTCGCCGTCGCGGCGCACCGTCGTCTTCATCCCGCCGAGCGCGTCCGAGCCGCTGTCGGGCTCGGTGATGGCCCACGCCCCCACCTTCTCCATAGTCACCAGCTCCGGAAGCCAGCGACGCTTCTGCGCCAGGGTGCCGCGGCTGCGGATCGTCGAGACCGTCAGGCCCAGTGAGACGCCCATCGACGCGATGAGGCCCAGGCTGACCCCCGCCATCTCCATGTTGAGGATCAGGAACATCGAGTTGGCGAGACTGTTCGATCCGCCGCCCGAGGATCGCGGCTCGCCCGCCTCCTCGGCTGCGAGCTCCTTCTCCAGGCTCTCGGCGTTCATCGAGTCCATCCCGAAGGTCGCCAGCATCTTGCGGAGGATGTCGTACGGCGGGAGCGACCCCGACTCCAGACCCTCCAGATTGGGCCGGACCTCCTTGTCGATGAAGCCGCGCACAGCGTCGCGGACCATCACATCTTCCTCAGACCACTCGAACATCAAGCCTCCAAACTGGAACACGTTTCACTTAGGTCTGACGGTAGCGCATCGTGTCACCGACCCGGTAGGTCGACGCCCTCAGTCGACCGGCTCGTCACAGCGCCGATCCGTCCCGTACGGCGGCCTCGGCCAGGCGACTGTGCCACTGCCGATTGAGCCACATCTCGACCAGTTCCGGCGCCACGCCCGCCTGCGCGGCCCAGCGGTGAAGCAGGGAGTTGTACCGCACGTATCTGCGGACGGAGTAGTGCGACACCGACGACGCGACAAGCCAGCCGTTCCACGTGAGACTGCCGGCGCTGGCAGCATCCAGCAGTTGCGGACGGTCGGGTGCCCCGGAGTGGATCGCCCAGCAGTACAGGGACATCAGGACGTGGCCCACACCAGGAGCGACCGGCCATCCCGACCAGTCCCGATACGCCGCGGCGTCGATCAGTGCCGGAGCGCGCCGGCAGGCGACGAGCGCACGCTCGACCGCGGCGAACGGCGTGCCCGCATCCCGCCCGGACCGGACGTCGACGAATCGGCGGACACCGCCGCGCAGCGGGTGCTCGGCCAGCCAGGCGGCACACATGTACAGGCGATCGAGTTCCGGTTCGTCACCGAGGCCCATTCCGTGCACACCCGGCTCGAGATCGCCCCGACGCAGGTACGCGGTGCCCTTCCACACCTGCGTTCCGTCCGCATCGCGCCCGCTGACCTGCGCCGGGATCTCGCACTGAGCCAGGCGCTCGTTCCACCAGTCGAGATCCACTTCGACGACATCCTCGAGAACCGTCTCGGCGTAGGGCTGGTTCCGGCACCAGGCGATGCAGTCCGCCGGAATCACCAGGTGCGCGTCCGCGCCGTCGCCGCTCCAACTCTCGTCCATGCGGCCGATGGTCGCACGGCCCTCTGACATCGACGTCGCACCTGCTCCGCGACGTCAGAGCGTGACCGTGTACAGCCCGCCCGGGCACACGTCGGCCGCAAAGAAGCTCGCGGCGTCCTCGCAGAGCACGGCCTGTGCGACCGGGCCCGCGACCACGAGCGTCGCCGGCCCACCCGCGGCGAGCGCGGCGAGAACGCCGCGAATCCGACCCACGAACGCGCCGACCGACTCACCGCCGTGGCCCGACCACAGGGGATCGCCGAACCAGGCGCCCAACTGCGCCGGGTCGACCGACTCCGGCGCGGTCGACCGCCAGCGGCCGACGTCGAGCGACGCCAGTCGCGGGTCGACGCCGAACAGACCGCACGCCAGGCGTGCGGTCTGCGTCACCGATCTCTCGGGTCCGGCGATCACCCGTCCGGCCCGGGGCAGCCGCGATGCGAGCGCCGCCGCATCCCGGCGGCCACGCGAGTCGAGATCGTCGTGCTCGCCGCCGAACCGGACCGCTCTGTTGGGTGCGGTCCGCGCGGCGACCACCAGATGCACCGACGTCAGGCGCCGACCTCCGCGAGCGTGCGGTCGGAAGTCTTGGACCGGCGCATCATCACGCCGAGCAGCGCGACGAACGCCACGGTCAGGACCGTCCACAGAAGTACCTGGTTCGCGATCGCGTACACCCGGAAGTCGGCCACCACCTGTCCGGGGAATCCGGCGCCGACGATCCGGTCGCCGTCCATCACCGGACCGGGGATCTCCTTGAACTCGGGAAGAAGCGCGGCCGTGATGGTCACACCGACCAGGTACACCACCGCGGAGGTGACACCCGACCACAGTCCGCCGATCCGGTCCGCGAGCCGGCAGCCGAGGATCACCGCGACGACCATCAGCGCCACCGACACCAGCGTCAGCGTCAGGTAGGCGCCCGACCGCGCTCCGATGGTGTCCTCCTCGCCGACCGCGGGCGGGTTGGGCGGGTAGACGAAGTAGGGGACGCCGATCACGGCCACGAAGGCCACGGCACCCAGCCCCGCTGCGACCGCCCGAGGGTCCGCGGCCGGCCACCGACGTCCCACGTAGGCCCACAGAACTGTGAACGCGACGGCGAACAGGGCGCCCATCGCGACGGCGAAGACGACCGTGCCGACTCCCGCACCGATGTTCTCCTGGACGGTTCGGCTGTAGATCTCTTGCTCGTGTGCATGCTCGCCGGACAGCATCGACTCGGCGTGCGACCGCTCCTCCTCGTAGTCGATGGCCAGCCGCACCTGCGGTTCGATGAAGATCCGCGCATAGACGAACGACACCAGTCCGGCGATCAGGCCTGCGAGCACGCCTGCGCCGGTGAATCTGCGCTCCATTGTTCTGTTGTCTCCCCGGCTCAGTGGCAGGGGAAGCCGAGGAAGTGCCGTGCGTCGTGCACGAACTCGTGGACATGGGTGTCGCTGCCGAACACCGACACCGCGCCCTGGTCGTATCCCAGGAAGTAGTAGGCGAGCGCCGCGAGTGCCACGGTGGCGGTGAGCCAGAGGGCCGCGCTCGCGGCGGAGAGGTTCGGCACGGCGAGGGAACGTACGCCCTGCGTTGCGGTGGATGCGGTCATCGTCGACGTCCTGTTCTCCCGGATCACGCGCCCGGGGTCGGCATTGTTCACACCGATGCGACTGTCTGGCTCGCAGTCCGACGGCGTCGTCGGCGGACCGCTCACAGTGGCGCGACCGCCCCGGATTCGCACCGGGTTAACCGCATCGGCCCGCTGAGTGTACCGCCGGCCGCAATCCGCTGAGTGTCACAGGTGTGCGCTTGAATGGGAGTGTGGCATCGGGCAGTCAGATCCTTCGGAGCATGCATCCGGCCACGCAGCGGTGGTTCAGCGACGCGTTCGGCGCGCCGACCCGAGCCCAATCCGGTGCGTGGACGGCGATCGCCCGCGGCGAGAACACCCTCGTCGTGGCTCCGACCGGGTCGGGCAAGACCCTCGCAGCCTTCCTGTGGGCCATCGACTCGCTGTACCGCGAGCGGATCGACGCCGCGACCGGCGGCAGTGCGGGCACCGCTCCGGGTGTCCGGATCCTCTACATCTCACCGCTCAAGGCACTCGCCGTCGACGTGGAGCGGAACCTGTCGGCACCACTGGTGGGCATCGCGCACGCGGCGCAGATCATGGGACTCGACGCACCGTCGATCACGGTCGGAGTCCGGTCCGGGGACACCTCGGCGGCCGACCGCCGACGGCTGCAGACCCATCCGCCCGACATCCTGATCACCACGCCCGAATCGCTCTACCTGATGCTGACCTCCTCGGTGCGCGAGACCCTCGCCACGGTGACGACGGTGATCGTCGACGAGGTGCACGCCGTCGCAGCGACCAAGCGGGGCACGCACCTGGCGCTCTCGCTCGAACGGCTCGATGCGCTGCTCGAGCGGCCCGCGCAGCGCATCGGGCTGTCAGCGACCGTGCGGCCCGAGGAACTCGTCGGCGAGTTCCTGGCGGGCGAGGGCGACTGCACCGTCGTGAAGCCGCCTGCGGCGAAGACCTTCGACCTCTCCGTGGACGTGCCGGTGGAGGACATGACCGCCATCCCGCCGCCGGACACCGGGACGGACGATCTCGACGACGCCTTCTCCCCGACCGCCGGTTCCCTCTGGCCCCACGTGGAGTCGGCGATCGTCGACCGCATCGAGGAGAATCGCTCGACGATCGTCTTCGCGAACTCTCGTCGTCTCGCCGAACGTCTGACCGCCCGGCTGAACGAGATCGCCGCCGAACGCGCGGGCATCGAGTTCGACCCGGACCGACCGAACCCGACAGTGCCCGGCGGGATGCCCGCCTACGTCTCGGCCAGTGGAGACACGGCGGGCGCGCCCGCCGTCCTCGCCCGCGCCCACCACGGCTCGGTGAGCAAAGAGCAGCGTGCACAGATCGAGGACGATCTGAAATCCGGCAGGCTCCGGTGCGTGGTCGCAACGAGCTCACTGGAACTCGGCATCGACATGGGTGCCGTCGACCTCGTGATCCAGGTGGAGGCCCCGCCGTCCGTCGCGGCCGGGCTGCAGCGCATCGGCCGCGCCGGACACCGGGTCGGCGAGGTGAGTCGCGGCGTGCTGTTTCCGAAGCACCGCACCGACCTGATCCACTGCACGGTGGTGGCGCAGCGAATGCTCGCCGGCCGCATCGAGGCGCTCTCGGTACCGGCCAACCCGCTCGACATCCTCGCCCAGCAGACCATCGCGGCGACCGCCGTCGACGATCTCGACGTCGACGACTGGTACGCGACCGTCCGGCGCGCGATGCCGTATCGGACCCTCACCCGCGACGTGTACGACGCCGTCCTCGATCTGATATCCGGCCGGTATCCGTCCGACGAATTCGCCGAACTGCGCCCGAGGGTGGACTACGACCGCGCAGCCGGGCGGCTCACCGCCCGGCGCGGCACCCTGCGTCTGGCGGTCACCTCCGGCGGGACCATCCCCGACCGCGGGCTGTTCGGCGTCTTCCTCGTGGGCGGGACCGACCGCGCAGAAAGCGGCCAACCCCGCCGGGTCGGAGAGCTCGACGAGGAGATGGTCTACGAGTCACGGGTCGGCGACGTGTTCGCCCTCGGCGCGTCGAGCTGGCGAATCGAGGAGATCACACACGATCGGGTGCTGGTCTCGCCCGCGTTCGGCATGCCGGGGAGGCTGCCGTTCTGGATCGGCGACGCCGTCGGTCGTCCGGCCGAGCTCGGTGCGGCGATCGGTGAGTTCATCGGGATCGCGGGCCATGAGGAGAAGCTCGCCGCACTCGCCGCCGAACTCGGGCTCAGTGCCAATGCAGAGCGCAACCTGTCCGCGCTGATCGCCCAGCAGCGCGATGCCACCGGCGTGCTCCCGACCGACCGCACCCTCGTACTGGAACGCTTCCGCGACGAGCTCGGCGACTGGCGGCTGGTGCTGCACTCCCCCTACGGCCTGCGGGTCCACGCACCGTGGGCCGGTGCCGTGGCCGCGCAGCTCTCGGCACGTCTCGGCATCGACGGGGCCACCACTGCCACCGACGACGGCATCATCGTGCGCCTCCCCGACACCGATGACGATCCGCCGGGGGCCGACGTCTTCCTCCTCGACCCCGAGCACATCGAAGCGGACGTCACACGCGCGCTGGCCGATTCGTCACTGTTCGCGTCGCGGTTCCGCGAGTGCGCCGGGCGGGCGCTGCTGCTTCCGCGCCGTGATCCCGGAAAGCGTGCCCCGCTGTGGCAGCAGCGGCAGCGCAGCGCCCAGCTGCTGGCGGTGGCGTCGCGCTTCAGCGATTTCCCGATCATTCTCGAGACGGTCCGCGAATGCCTCTCCGACGTCTACGACCTGCCCTCGCTGGTGGACGTCCTCACCCGCATCATGCAGCGCAAGATCCGGATCACCGAGGTCGAGACGTCCACGCCGTCGCCCTTCGCGGCCTCGATGCTGCTCGGCTACGTCGGCTCGTTCATCTATGACGACGACGCCCCGCTCGCCGAACGCCGGGCGACCGCGCTGTCCCTCGACACCGCGTTGCTCGCCCAGCTCCTCGGCCGCGTCGACCTGCGTGAGTTGCTCGATCCCGCAGTGATCACGGAGGTCGTCGCACGGCTCCAGCGGACGGCTCCGGAACGGCGGGCGCGCGACGATCAAGATGTGGTGGACCTGCTGCGATGGCTGGGACCGTGCACACCCGGACAGATCGCCGAACGCTACCGGGGCGACGACCCACTCGCCGTTCCGCTCGACGAGGTGCTCGAGCGACTCGTCGCCGACGGCCGCCTGATCGAGGTGCCCTTCCGCGGCGCGACCGCTCTGGCCTCGGTCGACGACGCAGCGCGCCTCCGCGACGGCCTCGGCATACCGCTCCCGCTGGGCGTCCCCGCCGCCTACCTCCAGCCTGTCGCCGATCCCCTGGCCGACCTGGTGCACCGTTACGCCCGCACCCACGGACCGTTCACCACCGCCGATGTCGCGGAAGCTCTCGGCATGGCGCCCGCGGTGGTGACCCGGACCCTTGAAGAGCTCGCGGCGCGACGAACGGTGATCGAGGGCGAGTTCATTCCGCTCCCGCCCGAACCGCAGACCGGGCGCACCCCGAGCCAGTGGTGCCATTCCGACGTCCTCACCCAGCTCCGCCGCGGATCGCTGGCGGCCGGGCGCGCCGAAGTGGAGCCGGTCAGCGCCGAGGCGTACAACCGATTCCTGCTCGGCTGGCAGCACGTCACCGGGAAGTCACGGCTGCGCGGCGCCGCCGGCGTCGCGGCCGTCGTCGAGCAACTCGCCGGACAGCCGATACCGGCGTCGGCGTGGGAGACGCTGGTGCTGCCGGCCCGGGTGGAGGACTACCGGCCGTCGATGCTCGATGAGCTGACCGCCTCCGGCGAGGTGATCTGGTCCGGACACGGGGGCATCGGCGGGGCCGACGGCTGGGTGGCCCTGCATCTGGCCGACGCCGCCGCACTCACCCTCCGGCCCGCCGAGGACACCGAACTGACTCCCGCGCAGGACGCGGTCCGGACCGCTCTCGACCGGGGCGGGGCCCTGCGCTTCCGCGAGCTGTCCGACGCGCTGAACAACGCAGAGCACGCGATCCCCGACGGTGAACTGCCGGACCTGCTGTGGGATCTCGTCTGGGCCGGGCTCATCACGAACGACTCGTTCTCGGTGGTCCGCGCCGCGCTGAACCCGCCGCGCAGCGCACGATCGTCGGCCACCTCCGCCCACCGGACTCGCGGTCGGCCGCCGCGTCTGCGCGCCGCGCGGCTGTCGTCGCAGTATCTGGCGGGTGCTGCGGGTGCGGCAGCCACGCCGCCCACGGTCGGGGGGCGGTGGTCGGTGATCCGTCGCATCGCCGTCGATCCGACCACCGCTGCCGCTGCCACCTGCGAGGTGCTTCTCGACCGCTACGGCGTGGTGACGAAGGGAGCCGTGACCGCCGAATCGACCGAGGGCGGGTTCGCGCGAATCTACAAGGCGCTCGGCGTCTTCGAGGACAACGGCCAGGTGCGGCGCGGGTACTACATCGACGGGCTGGGAGGCGCGCAGTTCGCCGCCGGTCACACCGTCGACATCCTGCGCGAGTCGGCTGTCGTCGCACGCCAGGAACGGTGCGCGGCGGTGGTGCTCGCGGCCACCGATCCGGCGAATCCGTACGGTGCGGCCCTCGACTGGCCCGAGCGAGCCGTCGAATCGGGGCATCGGCCCGGCCGGAAGCCGGGAGCGGTCGTGATCCTGGTGGGCGGACGCGCCGCGGTGTTCATCGAGCGCGGCGGAAAGACGGTGCTCACCTTCACCGCCGAGACCGAGATCCTCGAGGCGGCCGCGGCGGCGCTGTCGCACGCGGTCACCACCGGGGCGGTGCCGCGCATCCACATCGATCAGGTCGACGGCGAGCCGGTACGCCGCACACCGCTGGGTGACCGACTGGTCGCCTCCGGCTTCGCGACCACGCCCCGGGGGCTGCGGATGAACTACGACCCGAGGAGCCGGTAGCGGTGCCCGAAGGCGACACCGTGTTCCGTGCGGCGCACCGCCTCCGCACCGCGCTCGTCGGAAAAACCCTGAGCGACAGCGACTTCCGAGTACCTCGCTACGCCACCACCGACCTGTCCGGTGCGCGCGTCGAGTCCGTGCGGTCGGCGGGAAAGCACTTGTTCATCGATCTGCGGCGTCCCTCGGGCACCCCGGTCTCGATCCACTCGCATCTGATGATGGAGGGCCTGTGGGACGTGCACGCCATCGGTGCGAAGTGGCGCAGGCCGTGGCACACCGCACGAGTGGTGCTGCGTGCCGGAGACATCGAGGCCGTCGGCTTCGATCTCGGCGTCCTGGAACTGCTCGCCGATCCCGGCCCCGCGGTCGCCCATCTCGGCCCGGACCTGCTCGGCGACGATTGGGATGCGGCTCGCGCCGTCGAGAATCTGGCCGCCGCCCCCGATACCCCGATCGGCATCGCTCTCCTCGACCAGCGCAATCTGGCGGGTGTCGGCAACGTGTATCGCAGCGAACTCTGCTTCATGCGGCGCGTGCACCCGGCCACACCGACGGCCGCGGTCGACCTGCCGCCACTGGTGGACCTCGCGCACCGGTTGTTGACGGCCAACCGGCTGCGCGTCGCCCGCGTCACCACGGGCGCCACCGGCCGCGGCCGGGAACTGTGGGTGTACGGCCGCGACCGCCGCCCGTGCCGCAGATGCGGTACCGCCGTCGAACGCGGGATGCTGGGCGAGCCGCCGGCCGAGCGCAGCATCTATGTGTGTCCGCGATGTCAGACACGGTGACGCGGATGCGCCGAACCCCTAGGGTCGGGCGCAAGACCGGTCGGCCCCAGGCGTCGACCCGCACCGCGACGTCAGGAGGACGAATGGACATCGAACAGCGCGTGGCCGCACTCGAGAAGATCGAAGCGATCAAGGAACTCAAGTACCGCTATTGGCGCGCCTGCGACGCCAAGGATCCCCGCGGATTCCGTGACGCCTTCATCGCCTCCGGCGCCCGGATCGATTACGGCCGCCTCGGCGCGTTCGACGACGTCGAGCCGATGGCGCGGATCTTCACTCAGGTGGCACTGCACAAGGTGGACGGTCGCCACGCCATCCTCGACATGCACCACGGGATGCACCCGGAGATCCGGCTCACCGGTGAGTCGTCTGCGATCGGCCGGTGGACGCTGCGATTCCGACAGCTCAACCTGTCGGACCGTACCGAGACGATCGCCACCGGCGAATACGACGACGAGTACGTCGTCGAGAACGGCGAATGGAAGATGTCGAAGTGCGTCTTCACCGAGACCTGGTCGGTGACACGCCCACTCGACGCCGGGGCGATCATCACCGAGGGCGCCTTCGCCGCAGAGTCGGCCGGGTGAACCGGATCAGCGGATCTCGTGGTCGGGCTCGGGCCCGAAGACGAACCGCCTGCCGGTGATCTCCTCCACGGCGATCTCCACGTACGTCGTCCGCACCGTGGGAATCCAGGGGTTGAGCGGGGTCTGGTCGGCCGCTTCGATCTCCGCGGAGTCTCGGAGGATGCGGGCGCGCCCCTTGGCCACCACGCTCCAGCCGATCCGGCTGGTGAAGGCGTCCACCTCGATCACTGCTCGGTCGTTGACGGCGAGCTCGGCCAGCTTCGTGCCCTCCGCGGTCCGGAACAGGATCTTGCCGTTCGACACGTAGATGTTCACCGGGAAGACGTCCGGCTGCCCGTCGACGCAGACCGCCAGCCTGCCGAGGACGCTGCCCTCCAGCAGTTCCCACGACTGTTCGTTGCTCAGGTTCTCCACCGGCTGCGTACTCATGGCCCCAGTCTGGCCCAGACCGCCCGGGCTGTACAGGGCACTTGGTCTGTGAGCCGGGCGACGTGAGTCGGATTCGCCGCTAGTCCGGAACGGGAACCGGTTCGAGGATCTCGCGGCGCGCCTCCGGTGCCGCGGCGCGCAGCGCATCGGCGGAGGCGTCGTCGGGCTGGCGCTGCGAGGCGATCTCGGCGTCCACCCGCGCCTTGTACGTCGCGACCTCGGTGGCGACCCTCGTCTCGTCCCATCCCAGGACCGGGGCGATCAACTCGGCCACCTCCTGCGCGCAGTCGACCCCGCGGTGGCTGTACTCGATCGCGATCCGCGTGCGACGGGCGAGCACGTCCTCCAGGTGGAGTGCGCCCTCGGCCCACACCGCGTAGACGATCTCGACCCGCAGGTACTGCGGTGCCGCCTGCAGCGGCTGCAGCAGCGACTCGTCGGCGTCGGCGTAGTACAGCACGTCGTCGAGCAGTGAGCCGTAGCGGTTCAGCAGCCGCCGGATCCGGTAGGGATGCAGGCCGAACCGCTGCCCCAGGTGCTCGCACTGGTTGATCAGTGCGAAGTAGCCGTCGGCCCCCACCAGCGGCACCCGCTCGGTGATCGACGGTGCGACACGGGTGGGGATGTAATCGTTGCAGGCGTCCACGGCGTCGGCCCCCATCACCCGGTAGGTGGTGTACTTGCCGCCCGCGATCGACACCAGGCCGGGTGCGACGACGGCCACCGCATGCTCGCGGGAGAGTTTGGAGGTCTCGTCGTCCTCACCGGCGAGCAGCGGCCGCAGCCCGGCGTACACGCCTTCGATGTCGTCGTGCGTCAGCGGGGTCACCAGTTCCTGGTTCACCCGGTCGAGGAGGTAGTCGATGTCTTTACGCGTGGCGGCGGGATGCGCGAGGTCGAGGTTCCAGTCGGTGTCGGTGGTGCCGATGATCCAGTGCGTCTCCCAGGGGATCACGAAGAGCACCGAACTGGCCGTCCGCAGGATGATCGCAGTCTCCGAGACGATCCGGTCGCGCGGGACCACGATGTGCACTCCCTTGGACGCACGCACCTTGAAGTGACCGCGCTGCTTCGAGAGTGCCTGCACCTCGTCGGTCCACACCCCGGCCGCGTTGATGACGCAGTGTCCGCGCACCTCGGTGGTCTCCCCCGTCTCCGAATCGCGGACCTTCACGCCCATCACCCGGTCGGACTCGGTGAGGAAGCCGACGGCCTGCGTCGAGGTCCGGATCACCGCACCGTACTGCGACGCGGTGCGGGCGAGGGTGAGGCTGTGACGGGCGTCGTCGACGACCGTGTCGTAGTACCGGATGCCGCCGATCAGCGAATCGCGCTTGAGGCTCGGCGCCACGCGCAGCGCACCCGACCGCGACACGTGCCGTTGTCCCGGAACCGATTTGGCGCCGCCCATCCGGTCGTAGAGGAACAGTCCGGCGGCCATGTACGGGCGCTCCCAGAAGCGGCGCGTGAGCGGAGCGAGGAAGGGCAGCGGCTTCACCAGGTGCGGAGCGAGCAGACGCAGCGACAGCTCGCGTTCACGCAGCGCCTCCCGCACCAGACCGAACTCGAACTGCTCCAGGTAGCGGAGCCCGCCGTGGAACATCTTCGACGAGCGGCTCGAGGTGCCGGACGCGATGTCGCGGGCCTCCACGAGCGCCACGCGAAGACCGCGAGTGGCCGCGTCGAGCGCCGCGCCGACGCCGACCACTCCGCCGCCGACGACCACGATGTCGAACTGTTCAGAGCCCAGTCTGCGCCAGGCCTCGTCGCGATAGGCGGGGCTGAGGTCGGCGGGCCGATCCGGATTGAACTCGCTCTCCATATTTCGCAAGACTACCCGAGGGTAACCGGCCGTCATGCCAGACTTGACGGCGTGAAATCGGATGCTCAGTACGTCGCCGCAATCGATCAGGGAACCACGTCCACCCGGGCGATGATCTTCGACCGCAAGGGGTCTGTGATGATGAGCGAGCAGGTGGAGCACAGACAGATCTTTCCCCGCGCCGGCTGGGTGGAGCACGACCCGATGGAGATCTGGCGCAACACCCGTCGCGTGGCCGCCGCCGCGCTGGCGGCGGCGCAGCTGCATCCGGGGAACATCGCGGCATGCGGGATCACCAATCAGCGGGAGACCACCGTCGTCTGGGATCGGCACACCGGCACTCCGATCCACAACGCGATCGTCTGGCAGGACACCCGCACCGATGCGCTGTGCGAGGAACTCGCGGGCGAGCACGGCGTCGACCGCTATCGCGAGCGGACCGGGCTGCCGCTGTCGACGTACTTCGCCGGGCCGAAGGTCGCGTGGATCCTTGACAACGTCGAGGGCGCCCGCGATCGCGCCGAGGCCGGCGACCTGCTGTTCGGAACGATGGACAGCTGGCTGGCGTGGAACATGACCGGCGGCGTCGACGGCGGGCTGCACGTCACCGACGTGACGAATGCGTCCCGCACCATGCTGATGGATCTGCATACGCTGCAATGGGATCCGGAGATCTGCGCGGACCTGCGCATCCCGATGTCGATGCTTCCCGAGATCCGGTCGAGCTCCGGTGTGATCGGGAGCCTGCGGACCTCGGGCTCCCTCCCAGATGTGCCGCTGGGCGGCATCCTGGGCGACCAGCAGGCCGCGATGTTCGGCCAGGCCTGCCTGGAACCCGGCGAGGCGAAGAACACCTACGGCACCGGCAACTTCCTGCTGCTCAACACCGGCACCGAGGCAGTGCTCAGCAAACACGGCCTGCTGAGCACCGTCTGCTATCGACTGGGCGATGAGCCGGCACGCTATGCGCTGGAGGGATCGATCGCGGTCACCGGCTCCCTGGTCCAATGGCTGCGCGACAACCTCGGGATCATCGACACGGCCGCCCAGGTGGAGGAGTTGGCCCGCCGAGCCGACGACAACGGGGGCGTCTACTTCGTCCCGGCGTTCTCCGGGCTGTTCGCGCCCCGCTGGCGACCGGATGCGCGCGGCGTGATCGTCGGGCTCACGCGGTTCGCCGACCGCACGCACATCGCACGCGCCGTCCTGGAGGCCTCCGCGTACCAGACGCGCGAGGTGATCGAGGCGATGCAGGCCGACTCGGGCGTGCACCTGCAGACGCTGAAGGTGGACGGCGGCATGGTCGTCAACGAGCTGTTGATGCAGTTCCAGTCGGACATCCTGGATGTCCCCGTGGTGCGGCCGGTGGTGAACGAGACCACCGCGCTGGGCGCCGCATACGCGGCCGGCCTCGCCGTCGGCTATTGGTCGAGCACCGATGAGATCCGCGACAACTGGGCGCGCGGCGGGCGGTGGGAACCGCGGATGTCGGAGTCCGACCGCACACGGCTTTTCGAGGGCTGGAACCGCGCGGTGACGCACAGTTTCGATCTGGCATGAGCCATTGACATACAACCGATTAGTTGTATGTTTGAGAGGTGACCGAGGACGACGAGGACCGCGCTGACGCGCTGTTCCACGCCCTCTCCGACCGCACACGGCGGGACATCCTCCGGCGGGTGCTGGCCGGCGAGCACTCGGTCACCGCGTTGGCGGAGAAGTACGACATGAGCTTCGCCGCGGTACAGAAGCACGTCGCCGTCCTCGAACGGGCCGGTCTGCTGGTGAAACGCCGTGCGGGCCGCCAGCAGATGGCGTCCGGCGACGTGAACGCTGTGCGCTCGGTGTCGGCGATGCTCTCCGACATCGAACAGATCTGGCGGGGCCGCATCGCCCGCGTCGACGACTTGCTCGCCGCATCCCCGGCCCCGACGACCGACACCACCGATCCCTCTGACATCCCACGAGACCATCGACCCTGAGGACCAGCCATGCCTGTCATCGACGTCCAGACCGACACGGACGCTCTCACCCTGACCATCACCGCCGAATTCGCCGCGCCTGTGGAGCGCGTCTGGGAGGTGTACGAGAACCCGCGCCGACTCGAGAAGGTGTGGGGACCGCCCGAGTACCCGGCGACCTTCGTCGAGCACGACTTCACTCCCGGCGGACGCGCCACCTACTACATGACCAGTCCCGAAGGTGAGAAGTTCGGGGGCTGGTGGCGCTTCGAGACAATCGACCCGATGTCGTCGTTCACCTTCGAGGACGGTTTCGCCGATGCCGAACTCAAGCCGCTCGACGGCATGCCGGTGTCGCAGAACCGCTACGTCTTCGAGGCCACCGACAGCGGCACGCGCGCTGTCTTCACCTCCACCTACGAGAGCGCCGAGAACCTCCAGAAGGTCTTGGAGATGGGCATCATCGAGGGAGCCTCGGCGGCGATCAACCAGATCGACGACCTCCTCGCCGCGTAGGCGAATCGGGCTCGCGCATGCGGCGGTCGACGGCGAACTCCCGCAGCGCGACCGCGATGCCGCAGAAGGCCAACGCGGCGAAACCGAAGCTGAGGACCCTGGCCGATCCCACGATGTCGGGGCCGCCCAGAGCCACCAGCAGACCCGCCAGCGCCGAGCCGCAGGCGTTCGCGATCAGCTGGCTGGTGTTCAGTCCCGCCGACGCCTGGGCGGCCTCCGCTTCGTCATCGGTGACCCGCAGACCCGCGGTGAACCAGTGCGCCATCGCCATGCCGATGCCGCAGCCGCCGACGAACAGCACCGCGTACCACGCCACGATCACGCCGGGCGAGGGGTCGCGCATCTGCAGCAGGCCGTACAGGATCAGCCCCGACCCCAGCAGGAGCGGACCGCAGATCCGGACCGCTCGCCGCCCGCGCTCGCTCTCGATTCCGCTCGCGGAGATCGAGGCGACCGTCCATCCCCAGGACAGTGCCGCTCCGAGGAAACCGGCGGCGAGCGGCCCGAGCCCGCCGATCCGCTGCCCGAACAGCGGCAGGAAGGTCTCCACCGTCGACACCGCGGCGAGAACCAGGATCGCCAGGTAGATCCATCGCAGCGGCGACCGGCCCCGATAGGTCGTCTCCGGCAGCACTCGGGAACTCGCCCGCCGCTCCCAGCCCACGAAGCCCAGGCCCGCCAGCACGGCGAAGGCCAGCAGCGTCCACGTCGCGATCCCGTGCACCAGCGAGGCCACGCTGATCGCTCCGACCGCCGTCGTCAGCAACGCCAGCGACATCCACGGAACCGCGGCGGCCGGTTCACCGGATGTGCGCCGTGCGGGAAGCGCCCGAAGCGTCATCGCGATCAGCGCCAGCGCCAGGAGGGTGAGCAGGCCGAATGCCCCACGCCAGAAGTGGATCTGGGCGAAGAATCCGCCGACCACGGGTCCGACGAAGTTGCCGACTCCCCACATCGCCGACATCAGGGCGATGGACCGCTGCCACAGATGAGGAGCCAGCACCAACCGCACCACCGCGAAGCCCAGGCCGCCGAGGAGACCGGCCCCGAATCCCTGCAGGGCCCGGCCCACCAGCATCACGGTCATGGTCGGCGACGCGCCGGCGACCACCGTGCCCGCAGCGAACAGCGCGAAGGCCCACACGTACGACCGCCTGGCCCCGAGCCCGGCCAGC
This sequence comes from Gordonia cholesterolivorans, assembly GCF_039531975.1. Classification (NCBI taxonomy): domain Bacteria; kingdom Bacillati; phylum Actinomycetota; class Actinomycetes; order Mycobacteriales; family Gordoniaceae; genus Gordonia; species Gordonia cholesterolivorans. Next base: position 153,479 of record NZ_BAAARB010000006.1, read on the forward strand.
CAGCGGCTCACCAACATCGACGAGATCACCGAGACCACCAGGAAGACGGTCATCGTCCAGGCGTACAGGTCCTGACCGCCGATGTCGGCGACCGCACTGGGCAGCAGCGAGGTGGTCAGGTAGACGTTGATCGCGAACAGCGCCACGCCGCCCGCCATCACCACCATCGGCGCGCGGTTGTCGCGCCCCAGCAGTTCCCGCCAGGTGCTCAATCCAGATCGTCGTGCCGGACGAGCTGGCGGGCGGCCTCGGTGATCGATCCCGACAGGGACGGGTACACCGAGAACGTCTGTGCGATCTCCGAGACCTGCAACTTGTTCTCCACGGCGATCGCGATCGGCAGAATCAGCTCCGAAGCGTTGGGCGCGACCACCACGCCGCCGATCACCACGCCGGTCGCCGGGCGGCAGAAGATCTTGACGAAGCCGCGGCGCAGACCGCTCATCTTGGCGCGCGGATTGGTCGACAGCGGCAGCATCACGGTGCGCGCCGGGTACTCCCCCGCGTCGATGGCCTTCTGCGAGACACCGACGTTGGCGATCTCGGGCCGGGTGAAGATGGCCGACGCCACCGTCTTGAGCCGGATCGGGCTCACGCCCTCGCCGAGCGCGTGGTACATGGCGATGCGTCCCTGCATGGCGGCCACCGAGGCGAGCGGCAGCACCCCCGTGCAGTCGCCGGCGGCGTACACGCCGGGCGCCGATGTGCGGGAGACCCGGTCGACGGTGATGTACCCGCCCCGATCGGTCACCACGCCCGCCTCCTCCAGGTTCAGCGAACCGGTGTTGGGGACCGAACCGACCGTCATCAGCACGTGGGTGCCCGTCACCTCCTTGCCGTCCGCGAGGTGCACGGTGGCGGAGTCCTCATCGCGCGTCACCCGGTCGGCGCGCGCGTACTTGATGAGGGTCACTCCGCGCTCGGAGAAGGCCTCCTCCAGGACGCGCGCGGCATCCTCGTCCTCGTGCGGAAGCACGCGGTCCCGGCTCGACACCAGCGTCACCTTCACGCCCAGCTCGGTGTACGCGTGAGCGAACTCGGCGCCGGTGACACCCGATCCGACGATCACCAGATGCTCGGGCAGCTCGGCCAGGTCGTAGAGCTGGCGCCAGTTGAGAATCCGCTCCCCGTCCGGCTGCGCCGTCGGCAGGATCCGCGGCGACGCCCCGGTGGCGATGAGCACCACGTCGCTCTCGTAGGTCTCGGTGGTGCCGTCGGCGAGCGTCGCCACCACTTCGTGCGCTCCGATTCCGGTTCCCGTCCGACCGAGCCGTGCGGTTCCATTGACGATCGTCACGCCCTCGCTGATGAGACGCGAACGGATGTCGGCCGACTGCGCGAAGGCCAGATCCTTCACCCGCTGGTGGATCTGCGGCAGGGTCACCATCGCCTGGTCGGTGGCGATGTTGATGCCGAGGTCCACGGCACGGCGCACCTCGGTGCGGATTCCGGTGGACGCGATGAACGTCTTCGACGGAACGCAGTCCCACAGCACGCACGCGCCGCCGATCCCGTCCGAATCGATGACCGTGATCTCCGCGCCGTAGGCCGCACCGGTCAGGGCCGCCTCGTAGCCGGCCGGCCCACCACCGATGATCACGATCTTCGCCACTGTGCACACTCCTTAGACACGACTCTGGACTCCGTGAACAAACTTATCCCCTGGCTGCTGCGCGCGCCGCCCGGACCGGCCGGTGTTCCCTCATCGGCCACCGACCGAATAGGCTGGCGACGTGCCGATCTATGCCGCCTACGCGTCGAACATGGACCCTGCCCAGATGCTGGAGCGGGCTCCGCACTCGCCGATGGCCTCGACCGGATGGCTCAACGGCTGGCGGCTGACCTTCGCGGGCGACGACATCGGTTGGGAGGGTTCGCTCGCCACCGTGACCGAGGACCGCGACAATCCCGACGCGCGCGTATTCGTGGTGCTCTACGACGTCACCGCAGAGGACGAGAAGAACCTCGACCGCTGGGAGGGCACCGAACTCGGCGTGCACCGCAAGATCCGCGCGCGAGTCGACACCGCCGACGGACCGGTACTGGCGTGGCTGTACGTCATCGACGGCTACGAGGGCGGTCTGCCGTCCGCGCGGTATCTCGGCGTGATGGCCGATGCGGCCGAGATCGCCGGCGCGCCCGCGGACTACGTCGAGCGGCTGCGCCTGCACGAGGCGCGCAACGTGGGTCCCGGGCCCGCGGAGCCGATGGACAACGAAGGCTGACCGCGGTCGGGAAGAATTTTGGCTCCCGGAGCGGTCTGAGAGGCCGTTGCGGGAGCCAAAATTTTTCGGCCGCTCAGTCCAGCTCTCCGGAGAGCACGACTCCCGCGAGCGTCGCGACGCCCACGCCGAGCGCGCGCTCATCGATGTCGAAGTTCGGCTGGTGCAGATCGCACTGCTGGCCGACGCCGGTCCACACTCCGAGCCTGGCCATGGCGCCGGGCACCGACTCCAGATACCACGCGAAGTCCTCGCCGCCGGGCGACTGCGGCGTGTCGACCGCTGCCGCCGGACCGATGGCCTCCACGCTGCGGCGCAGCATCGCGACACTGTGCGGGTCGTTGACCACCGGCGGAACACCGCGCACATAGGTCAAGTCGTAGGTGACTCCCAGCGGCGACACCAGTTCGCCGATGATGCTCCGCACCAGCGGCTCGAGGTCCTGCCACACGTCGCGGTCGCCGGTCCGGACCGTTCCGCGCAAGCGCCCCTCCTGCGGGATCGCGTTGGGGGCGTCACCGGAATGCGCGGCACCCCATGCCATCACGGTGCCCGAGCGCGGGTCCACCCGGCGCGACAGCAGTCCGGGGAGCCCGGTGATGACGGTGCCCATCGCGTACACGAGGTCGGCGGTCAGATGCGGACGCGAGGTGTGCCCGCCGGGCCCGCGCAGATGCACTTCCACACGATCGGCCGCGGAGGTCAGCGCACCCGCGCGCAGACCGACCGTTCCGGCCGCCAGGTGCGGATCGCAGTGCAGCGCGAAGATCCTGGTGAGCCCGTCGGTGACTCCCGCGTCGATCGCGTCGAGCGCACCGCCGGGCATCACCTCCTCGGCCGCCTGGAACAGGAGCCGGACCCCGAACGGCAGTTCGCCGCCGGTCTCGGCGAACTCGGACAGCAGCAGCCCGGTGCCGAGCAGAATGGCCGCGTGCGCGTCGTGCCCGCAGGAATGGGAGACACCCTCCACCCGCGAGGTGAACGGAAGTCCGGTCTGCTCCGGGATCGGCAGCCCGTCCAGGTCGGCGCGCAGCCCGATGCGCGGCTTGTCGGCCGGCCCCAGATCGCAGACCACCCCGGTGCCCTTCGGCAGGATCTTCGGGGACAGGCCCGCATCGCTCAGGATCTGCACGACCTTCGCCGTGGTCGCGAACTCGGCCATCGACAGCTCGGGTTCGGCGTGGATCTCCCGGCGCCACGCCACCACGCGGCCGAGATTCGATGCGAGCCAGGCGTCGATCACGGGAGAACTCACAGCAGTGTCTCGGGGGTCGGGGCGGTGAGGTCCTCCAACAGCGGCAGTCGCAGCGCGCGCTTGACGGCACCGAGGTTGTCGCCGGCGAAGGACGCGCGCTCGCGGGCGACCTCGCGGGCGCGGTCGAGCAGGCGGTCGGCCTCGACCGCCTCGTCGACGATCCCGCCGGCGACGGCGTCGGCGGCACCGTAGCGGCGGGAGGTCAGCATCGCCTCGGTGAGGGTCGCATCGGGAACACGCGTGCGCAGCAGACCCGCCATCCCGCGCGGGAAGGGCATGTTCAGCGCCGCCTCCGGCAGCGACCAGAACCCGCGGTCGGAGCGCATGATGCGGTAGTCGGCGCAGAGGGCGAGCATCGCTCCGGCGCCGAACGCGTGGCCGTTGATCGCCGCGATCGTCGGCGTCGCGGCCGTCACCACCTTCGCGTACAGGGCGTGGACGGCATCGAGATACGCCGGCAGCGGCTCCGCACCGGAGAAGATGTAATCGGTGTCGAGGCCGTTGGTGAAGAACTTGCCGGTGGCGCTGATGATGAGCGGCTTCTTCGCGGCGACGGCCTCATCGGTCAGCTCCGACACCCGGGCCATCCACTCACGGCCGAAGCGGTTCTCCGGATTCGCCTCGTCCAGTTCCATGCCCTCGGTACCCAGGTACAACTCGGCGGCGTCTTCGGTGAGAGTCAAGTACGGCATGGCAGAAACCTTATCGCCGCACACCTCGGCAGGAGCAGGCACGGGTGAGACACTACGGTTGCCTCATGGATCCAACCGTCGATCATGACGCCGCGGCAGCCGCCGCGGCCGCCGTCATCGCCACCGCTACCGACTGTCCCCGCCACGACGTGGCCGTCGTCCTGGGATCCGGGTGGGCACCGGCTGCGGCGGCGCTCGGCACGCCGGTCGCGCGACTGCCGATGGCTGACATCCCCGGCTTCGGGACCCCGTCCGCGCGGGGACACGCGGGCACCGTCGAATCGATTCAGCTCGGCGAAACCCGCGTGCTCGTCCTGCTCGGCCGGATCCACGCCTACGAGGGCCATGCCCTGGCGCGCGTGGTGCACCCGGTACGGACCGCGGCCGCCGCCGGCGCGCACACCGTCGTCCTGACGAACGCGGCGGGCGGCATCCGTCCCGGACTCGAGGTGGGCCGACCCGTGCTCATCGCCGACCAGATCAACCTCACCGGCCGGTCCCCGTTGGAGGGCGCGCACTTCGTGAACATGGTCGACGCCTACAGCCCGGCGCTGCGTGCGGCGGCCCGCCGCGTCGACCCCGAACTGGCCGAAGGCGTATACGCGGGACTGCCCGGTCCCCAGTACGAGACGCCCGCCGAGATCCGCATGCTCGGCGTGATGGGGGCCGACCTGGTGGGGATGTCCACCGTGCACGAGACGATCGCGGCCCGGGCGGCCGGCCTCGACGTCCTCGGACTGTCGCTGGTCACCAATCTCGCGGCGGGAATCACCGGGGAGCCGCTCGACCACGCGGAGGTCCTGGCCGTGGGCCGCGAGTCGGCCGAGCGGATGGGCCGGCTGCTCGGCGCGGTCATCGGCGCGCTCGCCGAACGGTGAGCCGATGCTGACCTTCGGAACCGCCGGTCTGCGGGGCCCCGTGGCGCCCGGGCCCGACGGGATGAACGTCGCCACGGTGACCCGCGCGACGGCGGGCCTGGCCGACTGGCTGATCGCGCGCGGACACGCCGGAGCGCCCGTCGTCGTGGGCCGCGACGCCCGCCACGGCTCGGAGGAGTTCGCCGCGGCGACGCGCGAGGTCCTGGCCGCGAGGGGATTCGACGTGATCGCGCTGCCCGGCCCGGCGCCGACGCCGGTGACGGCCTTCGCGACCCGCGTGCACGGCGCCGCCGCCGGCGTGATGATCACCGCCTCACACAATCCGCCGCGTGACAACGGCTACAAGGTGTACCTGGGCGATCCGCCGTGCCCGGGCGCCCAGTTGGTGGGCCCCGCCGATCGGGAGATCGAGGCCGCGATCGCCGCGACCGGACCGGCGGAGACGATTCCCCGGAGACCGGTGGCTCCGGACCGACGAGCCCGCGCCGCGCGCGCCGACTACCTGGCGCGGATCTGCGCACGCTTCGAGGGGGCGATTGCGCGGCCCCTGCGGATCGCGTTGACACCGTTGCACGGCGTCGGCGGCGACCTCGCGGTGGAGGCGCTCGCCCGCTGCGGATTCTCCGACGTGCACGTGGTCGGCGAGCAGTTCGCTCCCGATCCGGACTTCCCCACGGTCGCTTTCCCGAACCCCGAGGAACCCGGCGCCACCGACCTGCTGCTGGCACTGGCCGACGACGTGGACGCCGATCTCGCGGTCGCGCTCGACCCGGACGCCGATCGCGGCGCGGTCGGCATCCGCGACGGCGACCGCTGGCGCATGCTCACCGGCGACGAGACGGGGGCGCTGCTGGGCACCTGGGTCCTCGACGCCGTCGCCGAGTCGGCGGTGCCGCACGGCGACCGCCCGGTGGTCGCCAGCTCGATCGTCTCCGGCACGCTGCTGCACGCCGCGGCGCTGCGTCGCGGCGCCGACGCCCGCCGCACCCTCACCGGGTTCAAATGGCTCGTTCGGGCGGGCGAACCGCTCGTCTACGCCTACGAGGAGGCGCTCGGGCACTGCGTCGACCCGGCTGCCGTCCGCGATAAGGACGGAATCAGCGCGGCGGTGGCCGCCGCCTTCCTCGCGTCGTCCTGGATCGGGCGCGGCGGGCTGGCCGCGGCACTCGGCGCGCTGCACGCTGAGAACGGCGTGCACGTGACGGCACCGCGGTCGCTCCGGCTCGACGATCCGTCCGAGATCGCTGCGATCATGGCCGGTCTGCGCACCGCGCCGCCGGCGGCGCTCGCCGGCATCCCGGTGACGGCCGCCGACTACGCCGAACGCACCGACGGCCTGCGAACCGACGGCGTGGAGCTGACCGGTCGGCGGCCGGACGGCGTCGCTCTGCGCGTCTTCGCCCGTCCGAGCGGAACCGAACCGAAACTCAAGTACTACGGACAGCTGAGCGCGCCGGTCGCGGACGGTAGCGTCAGCACCGTGCACCACGAGCTGTCGCAGCTGTTGGACGACGTCCTGGCCGAGCTTCCGGCCGGTCGTCGCGGGGAGGAGATCCGACGATGAGCTATCCGCAGTATCCGGATCCGGGGTATTCGCAGGGCGGGCCCCCGACCGGTCCTCAGCCACCCCGCAACCAGTCGCCCTGGTCGTCGCCGGCGGTGCTGGTCGCGATCATCGCCGGCGTGGTGCTGCTGATCGGCGGGATCGCCGCCGCCGTCCTGTACTCGCAGGGGAGGAAGTCGGACACCGCGGCCCCGGTCTCGTCGTCGAGTCCACCGACGCCCGTCACTCATACCGCGACCGGCACTCCGACGCCGCCCACCGTCACCGCGCAGCCCACCACCACCGCGCCGACGATCCCGACCACCGCGCCGGGCTCAGGTCCGGTCACCGTCCCCGGCGCCGACCGCCAGGGCTTCCTGTCCGGGCCGCGCTGCAACGCCTCAGAGGACGACGCGGTGTTCGTCGGATACACCGAGCGCTCTCGCGTCGTCATCTGCCAGGTGGGCACACAGACCGGCCGCTACTACTACAAGGGCGAGGCCGACGGTGACACGGTCGAGGTGGGGTATCCGACCCGCAGCGGCGACACCTTCGTCGCGACCAACGGCAGCGTCGACTACGTGGTCTCCCCCAGCTCGCTGACGATCCGGGAGAACGGCTCGACGCTCACCGTGGAGCCGATGGTCTCCAGTTGGGTGGATTAGCGGCCCGCTCCTCCGCTCGCGGTCGTGGTGCTCGGAGTCGGACCGGTCGCGAACTGCGTCCGGTAGAGCTCGGCGTAGCGGCCGCCGCGTTCCAGCAGCGATCGGTGGTCGCCGCGCTCGACCACCCGGCCTGATTCGAACACGATGATCTCGTCGGCCGCCCGGACCGTGGAGAGCCGGTGAGCGATGACCAGCGACGTCCGCCCCGTCAGCGCCTCCGCGAGGGCCGCCGAGACGGCGGCCTCCGACGTCGAGTCCAGGTGCGCGGTGGCCTCGTCGAGGATCACCACCGACGGTCGGGCGAGCAGCAGCCGCGCGATGGTCAGCCGCTGGCGTTCGCCGCCCGAGAGGCGGTAGCCGCGTTCGCCGACCACCGTGTCCAAACCGTTGGGCAGCGAGCGGACCAGATCGTCCAGACGCGCCCGCGCCAACGCCTCCCAGAGTTCGTCGTCGGAGGCGTCCGGCCGGGCCAGCCGCAGATTGGCGCCGACGGTGTCGTGGAAGAGGTGCCCGTCCTGCGTGACCAGGCCGACGGTGCGGTGGATCGCATCCGACCGCAGGTCGCGGAGGTCCACACCGTTGAGCGAGATGCCGCCCTCATCGACGTCGTAGAGCCGGGTGGCCAGCGACGCGACGGTCGACTTGCCCGCGCCCGAACTCCCGACGAGAGCGACCATCGAGCCGGCGGGGACCTCGAAGTCGACCTCGTGCAGGACCGTGCCGCCGGTGCGGGAGTCCAGTTGCGCCACCTCCTCCAGCGAGGCCAGGGACACCTTGTCCGCGGACGGGTACCCGAATGACACGTTCTCGAACCGGACCGTGACGCCGTCCGCGGCGTCGGGTACCGTCTCGGCCCCGGGGCGGTCCACGATCAGCGGCCGCAGATCGAGCACCTCGAAGACTCGCTCGAAACTGACGAGCGCGCTCATCACCTCCACGCGCGCATTGGCCAGCGCGGTCAGCGGCGCATACATGCGGGTGAGCAGCAGAGCCAGTGAGACCACCGCTCCGGCGGACAGATGCTGATGCACCGCCAGCCAACCGCCGAGACCGTAGACCAGAGCCAGAGCGAGTGCCGAGACGAGCATCAGCGCGGTGTAGAAGTAACTCTGCAGCATCGCCTGGCGGACTCCGATGTCGCGAACGGCGTCGGCGCGGTCGCCGAACTCCTTCGATTCGATCTCCGGGTGCCCGAAGAGCTTCACGAGCGTGGCGCCGGGAGCGGAGAAGCGCTCGGTCATCTGCGTCGACATCCGCGCGTTGTGATCCGCGCTCTCCCGCGCGAGCCCCGCCATCCGGCTGCCCATGCGTCGCGCCGGCACCACGAACACCGGGAGCAGGATGAGGGCGAGCACGGTGATCTGCCAGCTGATCGCGACCATCACGCCCAGGGTCAGCAGCAGGGTCACCACATTCGACACCACCCCCGAGAGGGTGTCACTGAAGGCGCGCTGCGCGCCGATCACGTCGTTGTTGAGCCGGCTCACGAGCGCACCCGTCCGGGTTCGGGTGAAGAACGCGACCGGCATCTGCTGAACGTGGTCGAACACGGCTCGGCGCAGGTCCAGGATCAGCCCCTCACCGATGTTCGACGACAGCCACCGCGTGCCGATCGAGGCCGCAGCCTCGGCGACGGCGATCGCCGCGATCAACAGCGCCAGCATCACGATCTCCCGGCCGGCGGCCGAGCCTCCGGATCCGATGAGGTTGACCACCCGGCCGGCCAGGAGCGGCGTGACGACGGTGAGTACCGCGGTCACCACCGACAGCAGGAGGAAGGTGATGATGCGCCGCCGGTGCGGGCGCGCGAAACCGCTGATCCGGCGCAGTGTCGCCCGCCGGTCAGCCCGCGCCGATTTCGCGTCGGCGGCGTGCATCGACTTGTACATGACGTCCCATGCGACCGATTCCATGCTCATCGCAGATCGCCCCGTTCGGTGCTCATGACTTACAGTGCACTTCATCAAGTGCACTTGATGTCAAGGAAAGGGCCGATGGCCGAGAGCTCGCCGCGCGGAGCGTGGCTCAAACCGGGACAGGTCGCAGACCGTGCGGGGGTCGCCGTCTCGACGCTGCACTACTACGAGCAGATCGGGCTCATCACCAGCCGCCGCACCGCCGGGAACAGGCGGGAGTACCGCAGGGACACGCTGCGGCTGGTCGCCTTCATCCGCGCCTCGCAGACACTCGGCATTCCGCTCGCCCGCATCAAGGCCGCACTGGACGCACTCCCGCATGACAAGCCGCCGACCAGGCAGGACTGGGCACGGCTGGCTCAGGACTGGCGGGCCGACCTCGACCGCCGCATCGCCGGTCTGGTGGCCCTGCGAGACGATCTGGCCGACTGCATCGGCTGCGGCTGCCTGTCGCTCACCGAGTGTCCGTACGTCAATCCGGGGGATGTCCTGGGCGAACAGGGGCCGGGGCCGCGGCGACTGCCCCCGGCGACCCGGGGATGATCCGGGGGGCTCAGCGCGGACCGAACTGGCGGTCGCCCGCGTCGCCGAGCCCGGGAACGATGAACTTGGCCTCGTTGAGCCGTTCGTCGACCGCGCCTATCACCAGGCGCAGCGATCCGCCCCACGCGCGCAGCGCGTCGAGCCCCTCCGGTGCCCCGACCACGCAGATCGCCGTGAGATCGGTGGCGCCGCGGGCGACGAGCAGATCCAGCGTGTGCACCAGCGAGCCGCCGGTCGCCAGCATCGGGTCCAGCACGCACACCGGACGCCCGGTGAGGTCCTGCGGCAGCGATGCGAGGTACTCGGTGGGCATGGCCGTGGTCTCGTCGCGGGCCACGCCGACCAGACCGATCCCGGCCTCGGGCACCGCTGCGAGCGCGGCGTCGAGCATGCCGAGACCGGCGCGCAGGACCGGAACGAACAGCGGCGTGGACGCGAGCCTGCTGCACGACGCCTCCCCGACGGGAGTCCGCACCTGCAACGGCCGTTCCGGAGCATCAGCGAAGGCCTCGTAGACCAGCATCTGGGCCAGTCGGGCGAGCGCGTTCCGGAAGGCCGCGTTGTCGGTGGCCTCGTCGCGCAGAACCGACAGCCACGCGCGGGTCAGCGGGTGATCGACGATGCGGACGCGCAGGCCTGACGAGGGGGAGTCGGTCATGCGCTCATCGTAATGTCGGGCAGTCGGTGACACGCCGTGGCCGACGGCGGCGGAACCGTTCGGCGGCCGGGTGCGTCCAATTAGGTATGAACGTCCAATCCGGCACACCGGTCATCGTCGATCCGGCCGCGGTCCACGCCGTCGCCGCCAACCAGTCGGGAGCGGCAGAGGCCGTCCGTGCGCGCACGGCAGCCGAGCGATCCGGCACGAGCACGCTGGTACCGACTTTCGGGCTGATCGGCGTCGAGTTCCTGGCCGCGCTCGAACGGCTGGGCGCGGCGCGGGCCGACCGACTCGACGCTCTCGCCTCGCGCCACGCGTCGGCCGCCGACTGCGCGAGCACCGCCCGCACCGCGTACCAGTGTTGCGACGGCACCAACGCCGACGCCGTCGCCGGGGTGCCGGCATGAGTGCCGAACTCTTGATCGCGCCGCTCAAAGCGCTGGTGGCGACACTCGGCACCGGAGTGCTCCCGCCCGGGGCGACGGCGGTCTACTCCGACACCGGGTCCGCACTGGCCGAGGCCTCGACACTGTCGGACCGGAGTGTCGCCGCCACCGCAGCGGGCTGGCGCGGCGCGGGCGGCGACCGCGCGGGGACCGCATCACGCCGTCTGGCGGCCGTCGACGACTCGATCGGCACCGCCGGCAGCGACATCACGTCCATCATCGAGCACGCGGCCGGGCGGGTGAAGGAGGCGAACACCGAACTGAATGCTCTCGTCGAATCGTTCGTCGCGACTGCCGCGACGGTCCCGGCGATCGCCTCGCCCGCAGGGCTGGCCGCGCTGGTCCCGCTCGCGCTGAGCCATCTGGCGCGCGGGGTCCACGTGGTGCAGCGAGCGCAGGTCGACCTCTCGCGCGACGCCTCCGCCCTGGAGGGGCAGGCGGCGGCCGATCCGAGCACGGCGCGGGCCGTCTCCGGTGCCCCGTCGGCCGGTGCTCCGTCGTCGGGCGGCGGACGGATCCCGATCACCCTCCCCGACGGCTCCGTGTCGTACGCCGAGAACGAGCGCGCCGCGACCGCGGTCCGCGCTGCGCTCAGCGTCCAGGGCACCCCGTACGTCTGGGGCGGAACCACCACCGACGGCTTCGACTGCAGCGGCTTCACCCAGTGGGCCTACCGGCAGGCGGGAGTGGAGCTGCCTCGGCTCGCCCAGGACCAGGACACCGCGGGGTTCGCCGTGTCACAGGACGACCTGCAGCCGGGAGACCTCGCCGTCTGGTCCGGGCACGTCGCCATGTACATCGGCAACGGCCAGCTCGTGGAGACCGGCGGCGATCCGGTCGGAGTGACGCCGTTGCGCACCTCCAACGCCGACCAGACCTTCGAGGGCTTCTACCGGCCCCGATGACGGTCGAGGCGGGCGGCCGTCGGTCCGGATTCAGCCGAAGGTGAAGCTGTACACCTCGAGTCCGTCGCTCAGATCAATCGTCGTGTCACGGTGGCGGTAACCGTCGTCGGCGAGGTTGTACAGCCGCGGCGGGCCCGAGACGTCGATCGTCCGGTCCGGGGCTCCGGGTGTGTGCACGACCGCGCGGCCGGTGCCGCCGAGAACCGCGTTGACCGATGAGGCGGTGCTGTCGAGGCGGATACGGGCGGCGTCGACCGCGCGCACCGATTCGTCGGTCACGTCGAACTCGCCCGCTAGCGCGTATGTGCTGGGCTTCGAGTCGGCGCCGAATGAGAAGGTGCGGCGTCCCACAGTCAGCGCACCGCCCGCGTAGGAGCCCTCCGAGCGCGACGCCGACACGTACATCTCCGGCGAGATCGGTCCGGAGGCCGGTCCGCCGCCGAGGTCGCCGGCACTCACGGTGGCGCCGCTGACCGGTGCCGGCAGCGCACGCTCGGGCGAGGCCTCGTGGAGCAGAGTGCGGATTCGCTGTTCCATCTCCTCGTAGCCGCCCTCACCGTAGGAGACGGCACGCACGGTGCCGTGCGCGTCGATCAGGTACTTCGCCGGCCAGTAGCGGTTGCCGTAGGCGTTCCAGATCGCGTAGTCGTTGTCCTGCACCACCGGATAGCCGATGTGTTCGTCGCCGATCGCGGCGGCCACATTGCCCGAGTCCTTCTCGAACGCGAACTCCGGCGTGTGGACTCCGACGATCTCCAGTCCCGACGTCCGGTACGCGTCCCACCACTGGCGCACGTGCGGGCCGTCGCGCAGGCAGTTGATGCACGAGTAGGTCCAGAAGTCGACGAGGACCACCTTGCCCCGGAGCCCGGCCACCGTCAGCGGGGCGCCGCCGGGCGTGTTGAACCAGCGACCGCCTCCGGTGAAGTCGGCCGCACTGCCGCAGTCGGCGAGCCCGTCGCCGCCCGTGCACGCCGCGGCACCGCCCGTCTGCCGTCCGAGGGCGCGGTTGACCGCGTCCGACTGCGACAGCGCACGGTCGACCGAGGCGGTGTACGAGGGAATCGCCGCCTGCAGCCGGGCCGGGGCGTCGAAGACGAGTGCCACCGCCAGCCCGATGAGGATCACCCCTCCCACCGCGCGGAAGGTGCGCTGCCGCCGCCGGTACGCGGCCAGCCGCTTCGCCAGCGACGCCCCCGCGACCGCGAACACGGCCAGCGGCAGTGCCGCGCCGACGGCGAACGAGACGGTCAGGACCACGGTGCGCCACCCGATGTCGCCGGTCGCGCCGGCCACCGAGATCGCGGCGAGCACCGGGCCGGCGCACGGCACGTACAGGGCGCCCAGTCCCAGGCCCAGAAGGAAGGGCGCGGCCCGCCCGCCTCGGCCCTTCGGCGTCCACCCGGGCAGTCGCGCGAACGGACGCTCCAGCACATGCGCCACCGACGGGATCAGCATGCCCAGTCCGATCAACACCAGCAGGACGATGCCGGTCCATCGCAGCAGTCCGCTCGGCAGTCCCAGCGCGGCGAGCACCAGAGTCCCGAGCAGCGTGATGAGACTGAAGCTGACCACGATTCCGCCGATGATCGCGATCGCCCGGCCCGGTGACGCCGACGTCTCGCGAGTCCCGGTCTGAGCGCCGCCGGTCACGAAGATGATCGGAATCATCGGCAGCACGCACGGCGACACCCCGGTCACCAGACCTCCGGCCAACCCCACCAGAATCATCGTCAGCATCGCGGATCCATTCCTCTCGACCGGTCTGTTCACGATTGATTCGACGCCGAGCGCGGCGGGGATTGGATCGCGGGACAGATCTCAGGGAATCGGGAACTGGACCACCATCGGTGAGGTCGGCTGCGGCGAACCGGTCATCGGCTCCACCGACAGCGAGACGTCGGCCGGCCGGCTCATGTCGGTCATGATGACGCTCGACGTGTCGGCACCGTGCACCATGCCCGCCGACTTCTTCCGCCCGTCGACGGTGATCCACACCTGGTATCCGGTCCGGTGGTCGGTCGGCGGCAGGTTCTCAACACTCACCACGGTGGCGCGCTGCGACGGTGCGTACATCGCCTTGACCGTGCCGTCGCCGACGGCACCGGTGGCCTTCTCCATGTCGGGTGCGGCGAGCACGTCGTCCATCGAGGTCCCCGAGGTCGACGTCGCCGACGGCCGGTGGTCGGCGACGACCCGCCAGGTGACGACGCCGCCCGCGGCCGCGACCGCGATGCACGCCGCTGCCGCCGCGCGCACCCAGCGGCGCGAGCGGCGCGAGCGGCCGGCGGACGGCGCGGCGGACGCCTCACCGTCCACGGCGCGCATGAGCGCGGCCCGCACCGGCGGCGGTACCGGGTCCGCGTCGGTACTCAGATCTGCCGCGGTCTCCTGCCAGGCGGCCCATGCGGCCGCACATTCGGGGCACGTCTGCAGATGCGCCTCCACCCGGCGCCTGTCGAGTTCGTCGAGCGCGTCGAGCGCGTGCAGGGGCAGCAGATCACGCGGGTGGTCGCGGGTGCTTCCAGATCGTGGAACGCTCATGGTCACCGTCCTCCCATGCAGGTCCGGAGCCGTTGCAGCCCGTCACGGATACGTGTCTTGACCGTGGCCGGACTCAGCGCGAGGGCCGCCGCGACCTCCGAGTACGGCAGTCCGCCGAAGTAGGCGCGATCGATCGCCTCGCGCTGTTTGACGGTCAGCGTGTCCAGGCAGGCCCGCACCCGGATCCGTTCGTCACGCGCCACCACGTCGTCGCTGACCGAGTCGAAGTCCGGGACGCGCGCGGCCTCGAACCGCTCGTCACGCCGGTGTTCGGCCACGTCGTGGCGCACGGTGTCGACGGCGCGGCGGTGGACGAGCGTGGTGATCCAGGCCCGCGCGCTGCCGCGGCCGCGGTCGTAGGCGCCTGCGGTGCGCCATACCTGCAGCCACGCGTCCTGCAGCACCTCCTCGCCGCGGGCGCTGCTGCCGACCACGCGTCGAGCCAGCGCCAACGTGCGCGGGCCGAGTTCGTCGAAGAGCACGTCGAAGGCGTCGCGGTCGCCTTCGCCGACCGCTTCGAGGAGGTCGTCGAACGACACCGTGCCGGTCACGACAGACTGATTCGTGTGGTCCACACCAACCATTCGACACCCGATGCGTCACGGATTGGTGTCACTGCCGATTTCGATCGAAACCAATACTCGGCCGTCTCGGCGACGAATCATCAGCGAGGGCGGCCGAGCCGGCCACCCCGTCGACGAAACGAACTCCGATGATCTCCACCTCCACCCGTCGCACCGCCGTGGTCACGCTCGCGGGCGCCGCCGCCCTGGTCGCAGTGCTCTCGGCGTGCGGCGACGACAACGACAAGACTCCGACCACCCCGTCGACCATGTCCTCGCAGATGTCCCCCGCACCCATGTCTCAGACCCCGATGTCCCCGCCGATGTCCCAGACGCCCATGTCACCGCCGATGTCCTCGCAGATGGCACCCATGTCGCCGACGATGGCGCCGCCGGCCACCAGCGAGATGATGACTCCGCCGGGTGCGATGACGGACGAGAACGGTCCAGCCATGACCGGCCACTGACCCGAATTCACGACGTCGACCGGCCCCGTGCAGCACGCGAACGAGTTCTTGATTAGGCTCAGTGACCATGGCCGGTGACATCGTTCCCATCGAACTCGGACTGACCGAAGGCAACCTCTTCACACTGTGGGCTCCGCGGTGGCGCGAGGGCGATGACGAGTGGGAAGCGTTCCTGGGTCTGGAAGACGACCTGTACGCGTTGCCCGGCGTCGCCGAACTCGTCGCCTTCGTGCGCACAGACGACGACAACGACCTCGTCGATCACCCCGCGTGGGAGACGATCAAGAAGGTGCAGGCGGCCGAGCTGGTCCCCGACGACCGGCACAGCTACGACCTCATCGGCGTCCCCGAGCTGGCCGCCGAGGACCCGCGACCGGAGGTCCTCGGCGAGCTCGAGGACGCGCTGGAGATCGTCCGCATCATCGGCGAGGTCTGCGAACTGGCCCCGGTCACCAAGTTCTTCACGGGCAACCCGATCCTGGGCGCCGTCACGGTCGGCACCAACAACTTCGAGGGCCGCGACGGCGTCGACCTCTGGGTCCGCATCGGGCGTCTCATCGCCAAGCACTGGGACGATGTGATCGACGCTCTCGATGCGGTCATCACCGTGCCGAAGGTCGACGCCGACGCGGTGACGATCGCCGAGGACGAGTTGGCCGCGGCGGCCTCCGCCGAGGACGAGGACGAGCCCGACTTCGATGCCGAAGAAGTGGTCCTCGACGACGCCGACGACGATGACGAGCAGGACGACGACGAGGAAGACGAGATCGACGAGGACGATTTCTGGGCCGGCGTCGGGATCGATCCCATCCGCATCTACACCGACGCCGGCGAGTTCCTGACCCTGCGCTGCTACCTCGGCGACGATCCAGTGTTCCTGGGCCGTAAGGGCACCATCTACGGTTTCGGATCGCAGCGGGCGCTCACTCGCTTCCTGGCCGACAACGACGACCACGATCTGGCGAAGCTGTCGACCTTCAATGAGGTGCAGGCCGCCGCCGACACCAACGAGATCGAGTACGACGTCCTCCCCGAGAACGTCTACGCGCTCCAGGGCATCGACGAGGACATCCTGGACGGCCCGCGCCGGATCGACAGCCGCCAGCTCGATCTGGCCGTCGAACTGCTCACCGACGCCGCCGACTACGCGGGCATCGACACGGTCAACGAGGCGCTCGCCACCACCACGCCGCTCGGCTGGTTCGTCGACTACGCCATCAATCCCGACCCGAAGCGGCTCGCCCCGTCGGGCCCGTTCGACAACGAGGCCGAGGTGTGGCGCGCGCTGGTCCACGACTTCGAGGACCGCCTGGTACGGCGGGGTTAGCCGCCGCCCCGCCCCACGGCCAGTTACGCGAGCACGCCTCTGCGCCCTCCTTGGCCAGTTGAGCGAGCCTCCCCTCCTAATAGGCCAGTTGAGCGAGCCTCCCTCCTAGGCCAGTTGAGCGAGCCTCCCTCCTAGCCTCCTAGGCCAGTTGAGCGAGCCTCCCCTCCTAATAGGCCAGTTGAGCGAGCGAAGCGAGTCGAAACCCACCCCACTCCACCCCGCTCAGCCCATCAGCACCTCGAACCCGGGCTTGATCACGTCGTCGATCAGGCGCAGACGCTGGTCGAACGGGAGGAACGCCGACTTCATCGCGTTGACGGTGAACCGCTCGAAATCGGCCCACCCGTAGCCGAACTGACGATGCAGGACCATGAACTCACGGCTCATGGACGTGTTGCTCATGAGGCGGTTGTCGGTGTTCACCGTCACCCGGAACCGCAGTTTCGCGAGGATGTTGAAAGGGTGATCCGTCAGCGACGCGACGGCACCGGTCTGCACATTGCTGCTCGGGCACAGTTCCAGCGGAATCCGCTTGTCGCGGACGTAGTCGGCGACTTGGCCCAGCTTCGCGCCGTCGAAGGATGAGTCGGTCGGCCGGGAGCCGGGCGGGAGCACCACGTCGTCCATCACCCGCACCCCGTGGCCGAGCCGGTCGGTGCCGCAGAACGCGACCGCCTCGTGGATCGACGGTAGCCCGAACGCCTCGCCGGCGTGGATGGTGAAGTGCGAGCACTCGCCGCGCAGGTACTCGAAGGCGTCGAGATGTCGGCTCGGCGGATTCCCGGCCTCGGCGCCCGCGATGTCGAACCCGACCACACCGCGGCCACGGAAGCGGACCGCGAGTTCGGCGATCTCGCGAGAACGCGCCGCGTGCCGCATCGCCGTCACGAGGCATCGGACGATGATCGGCCGGCCTCCTCCCGACGACGCCGCGGCCTCCCCCGCCGCGAAGCCGCGCAGCACCGCCTCCACCACTTCGTCGAGGGACAGTCCCTGCTCCAGATGGAGCTCGGGAGCGAACCGCACTTCGGCGTACACCACACCGTCGGCGTGCAGATCCTCCACGCATTCGCGGGCCACCCGCTCGAGGGCGTCGGCGGTCTGCATCACGGCGACGGTGTGCGCGAACGTCTCCAGGTAGCGCTCCAGCGATCCGCTGTCAGCGGCGGTGGCGAACCACTCCGCCAGCTCGTCGGCGTCATCGGCGGGCAAGCGGTCGTAGCCGCCCCTGCGAGCGAGGTCGACGACGGTGGCCGGGCGCAGTCCCCCGTCCAGGTGATCGTGCAGCAGCACCTTCGGCGCCAACCGGCATTCTTCGACGGTGATCGTGGCGGAAGTGACCATGGCCTCGACGGTAGCGCCGATCCGGCGGCCGCGCGCGATGAGCGCGACCGCTCAGTTCAGCAGCGCCGTCAGCATCGCCCCGGCCTCAGCCACCTTCCCGGGCAGATGCCCGTTCGGGACCATGTTGATCACCAGCCCGTCGATCCCCTGGTCGAGTACCCGCCGCTGCAACTGGTCGGCGACGTCGTCCGGAGTACCGATGAACATCCGGTCGGTGGCGCGCGAGTAGGTCTCGTCGTCGATCACTTCCGGGTCCACGCCAGTCTTGCGGAGGTAGTCGTGCGCCAGGCTCCGGGCACGGTCGCCGTCCGCGTCCATGATCACGAAGCTCAGGAAGCTGGTCTCCAGGGTGTCGCGATCGCGTCCGGCCTCCTCGCACCGTGCCGCGAGCGCGTCCATCTTGCGCGGCAGTTCGGAGGCGTTGCAGATGACGTTGAGGTGGTCGGCGTAGCGCGCGGCCAGACCGAAGGTCTTCTTCTCCCCGCCGCCGCCGAGCATGATCGGCAGGTCGTCGCGCAACCGAGGCTGGTTGAGCGTGTCGTGCGCCGAGTACCACTTGCCGGTCAGCTCCGGCCGCCCGCCGCGCAGCATCGGCGAGAGGATCTCGAGCGATTCCGACAGCCGCTCGAACCGATCGGTGAAGGTCCCGAATTCAAAACCCATCTGATCGTGCTCGAGCTGGAACCAACCCGCGCCGATCGCGCACACCGCCCGGCCGCCGCTGACCACGTCGAGGGTGGTGACGGTCTTGGCCAGCATCGCCGGATTGCGATATGTGTTGCCCGTGACGAGCGCCGACAGCTTGATCTCGGATGTCGCACCCGACAGCGCACCGAGCGTGGTGTACGCCTCCAGCATCGGCTCGCTCGGCGCGCCCAGTCCCGGCAGTTGGTAGAAGTGATCCATCACGAAGACGGTGTCGAAGCCGGAGCGCTCGGCCTCCCGCGCCTGCGCCGCAACGGTCGGGAAGATGTCCGCGACCGGTCCGGCGTTCTCCGGCTCGAGCGGGTCGGGGTAGGTGAAGTTGGGAATCTGGTATCCGATGCGAATCCGCTTGTCGACCATGCGATCCAACGTAGCGCCGAAAGCCAGTCGCCGCTCGTCGATTCACCCGGCGGCCGGGACCCGGTCGAGAATGCGTGAAGCGGGCCGGGACACGGGCTCGACGCGCACATCGACCCCGCCGTCGAGGGCGGCCAGCGCACCCTCGATGCGTGTCTCGTCGTCGGTGTGAAGGGTGAGCAGCGGCTGCCCGCGGCGCACCTGGTCGCCGATGGCGGCGTGCCACACGACGCCGGCGGTCGCCGACACGGCCTGACCGGGCCTGCTGCGCCCGGCACCGAGCAGCCAGGCCGCCTGCCCCACGGCCAGCGCGTCGAGCCTCGCCAATCGGCCGTCGCGGTCGGCGATCACCTCGTGGGTGCAGCGCGGCGCGGGCAACGGGGCATCCGGATCTCCGCCCTGCGCCTCGATCATCGAGCGCCAGGTGTCCATCGCCTTGCCGTTCGCCAGGTTGCGGAGCGGATCCACGTCGTGCATCCCGGAGGCGTCGAGCATCTCCGACGCCAGCGCCGCCGTCAGTTCCACCACGTCCGCGGGACCGCCGCCGGCCAGCACTTCCAGGGACTCGGCGACTTCGACGGCGTTGCCCGCGGTGCGGCCCAGCGGCGTCGCCATGTCGGTCAGGAGGGCGCTGGTACGCACGCCCGCGTCCGCACCGAGCGCCACCATCGTCTCGGCGAGCTCCCGCGCGTCGGCCATGTCCTTCATGAACGCGCCGGAGCCCACCTTGACGTCGAGCACCAGCGACTGCGTGCCCTCCGCAATCTTCTTGCTCATGATGCTGCTGGCGATCAGCGGGATCGACGCGACGGTCCCGGTCACGTCGCGCAGTGCGTACAGCTTGCGGTCGGCGGGCGCGAGGTCGGCGGTCGCCGCGCAGATCACCGCACCGACCCTGCCCAGTTGACTGCGCATCGCGTCCACGGACACCTCGGCCCGCCATCCCGGTATGCACTCGAGCTTGTCGAGGGTGCCGCCGGTGTGACCGAGCCCGCGGCCGGACAACTGCGGCACCGCGACTCCGTACGACGCGACCAGCGGCGTGAGCGGCAGCGTGATCTTGTCGCCCACGCCGCCGGTGGAGTGCTTGTCGACGGTCGGCACCCGCCGGCCGCCGCGCCGCAGGTCCGAGAAGTCCATCGTGATGCCGGAGTCGATCATCGCGGCGGTCCAGTCTCCGATCTCGCGACGGGTCATCCCGCGCAGGACGATCGCCATCAGCAGCGCCGACATCTGCTCCGGAGCCACGTCGCCCGCGGTGAATCCGGCGATCATCCCGCGGATCTGCTCACCGGTCAGTTCGCGGCCGTCCTTCTTGGCCAGGATCGCGTCGACCGGCTCGAGCGATGCGGTCACCGGATCGCCTCCAGGTGGCCCGGGCCGAAGGCGTCCGGCAGCAGTTCCCGCAGCGGCCGAGGCCCCCCGGCCGAGTCGACGAGAAGCTCCTCGCCGCCGAACTCCAGGAGCACCTGTCGGCAGCGGCCGCACGGGGTCAGCACGCTGCCGCGCGCGTCACAGACGCTCACCGCTATCAGTCGTTCGCGCGAGGCGCGATCGGCGTCCATACGACCGAGAGAAATGCCCGCCGCGACCATCGACACCTCGGCGCAGAGCCCTAAGCCGTATGAGACATTCTCCACATTGCTTCCGGTGATGATCTGGCCGCTGAGTGTGATTCCCGCCGCACCGACCGCAAAGCCGGAGTAGGGGGCGTATGCCCTGGTCATCGCCGTCGACGCCGCGTTTCGCAATGAATCGAAGTCGATTCCCGCAGTCAATTGATCCCCTCTCCACACAAATCACCGTAGGTAAGGCACACCTAATTAAATCGGTGGACCTTGGTCACATTGCTCCGGCAATTTACGACAACACTCAGCTTAGGTTTAAAGTCAGGAGCATTGGGTCTTGCAGCGACCTACGCGTGCGCTTGCGGTCCCACCCCAAGTCCACGACAACGGAGGCGTAGTTTCGCGATGAGCACCCCCACAGAGGTTGCACCGGCACCGGTGCGCAAGCGCTCTCTCTACAGAGGTGACCCAGGCATGTGGTCGTGGGTGTTGCACCGCATCACCGGCGTGTCCATCTTCTTCTTCCTCTTCGTGCACGTGCTCGACACCGCCGTCATCCGGGTCAACGAGAACACGTACACCGAGATCATCGACACCTACAAGACGCCGATCATCGGCCTCATGGAGATCGGTCTCGTCTTCTGCGTGCTCTACCACGCCCTCAACGGTCTGCGCGTCATCCTCGTCGACTTCTGGTCGAAGGGCGCCAAGTACCAGCGCCAGATGCTGTGGGCCATCCTCACCGTCTTCGCGATCGTGTTCATCGCGGCTGCCGTGCGCATGCTGCAGATCCTGATCACGCACGCGCTTTAAGGGAGCTGAGAAACAATGACTGAAGCAAAGACCCTCGGCACCGCCTACGACCGCCCCGCCAGCCTGGACGCGCCGGGTGCCCCGCGCATCCGCAGCCGCGGCAACTTCGAGAAGAACGCGTGGCTGTTCATGCGTTTCTCGGGCCTGGCCCTCATCGTCCTGACGTTCGGCCACATGTTCATCATGCTCATGTGGGACAGCGGCGTGCACCGCATCGACGCGTCGTTCGTCGCAGACCGCTGGAAGTCGCCGTTCTGGCAGGTCTGGGATCTTTTCATGCTCTGGCTCGCGCAGCTGCACGGCGGCAACGGCGTCCGCACGGTGATCGCCGACTACTCGCGCAAGGACTCCACCCGCTTCTGGCTGAACACCTTGCTCGCCCTGTCGATGATCCTGATCCTCGTGCTGGGCACCTACGCGATCCTCACCTTCGGCAGCGCCAGCTAAGGAGAACTAGAAACCCATGCAGGAACACCGCTATGACGTGGTCATCGTCGGCGCCGGCGGCGCCGGTATGCGCGCTGCCATCGAGGCCGCACCGCGGGCCCGCACCGCAGTCCTGACCAAGCTCTACCCCACCCGCTCCCACACCGGCGCGGCACAGGGCGGCATGTGCGCCGCTCTGGCCAACGTCGAAGAGGACAACTGGGAGTGGCACACCTTCGACACGGTCAAGGGCGGCGACTACATCGTCGACCAGGACGCCGCTGAGATCATGGCCAAGGAGGCCATCGACGCGGTGCTCGACCTGGAGAAGATGGGTCTGCCGTTCAACCGCACCCCCGAGGGCCGCATCGACCAGCGCCGCTTCGGCGGTCACACCCGCGACCACGGCAAGGCGCCGGTCCGCCGCGCCTGCTACGCCGCGGACCGCACCGGTCACATGATCCTTCAGACCCTGTACCAGAACTGCGTCAAGCACGACGTCGAGTTCTTCAACGAGTTCTACGCTCTGGACGTCAACATGACGACCGACGAGAACGGCGAGCCCGTCGCCAACGGTGTCGTCGCGTACGAGTTGGCCACCGGCGAGATCCACGTCTTCCACGCCAAGTCGATCGTCTTCGCCACCGGCGGTTCGGGTCGCATGTACAAGACCACGTCCAATGCGCACACGCTCACCGGCGACGGCATGGGCATCATCTTCCGCAAGGGCCTGCCGCTGGAGGACATGGAGTTCCACCAGTTCCATCCGACGGGTCTGGCCGGTCTGGGCATCCTGATCTCCGAGGCGGTCCGAGGCGAGGGCGGCATCCTCCGCAACGCCGACGGCGAACGCTTCATGGAGCGGTACGCACCCACGATCAAGGACCTCGCCCCGCGTGACATCGTCGCCCGGTCGATGGTGCTCGAGGTGCTCGAAGGCCGCGGCGCCGGACCCAACAAGGACTACGTCTACATCGACGTGCGTCACCTGGGCGAGGACGTGCTCAACGAGAAGCTCCCGGACATCACCGAGTTCTCGCGCACCTACCTGGGCGTGGACCCGGTCACCGAGTTGGTCCCGGTGTACCCCACCTGCCACTACGTGATGGGCGGCATCCCGACCAACGTCCGCGGCCAGGTGCTCGCGAACAACGAGCAGATCGTTCACGGTCTGTTCGCCGCCGGCGAGTGCGCCTGCGTGTCGGTCCACGGCGCGAACCGCCTGGGCACCAACTCGCTCCTCGACATCAACGTCTTCGGTCGCCGCGCCGGAATCGCCGCTGCCGAGTACGCCAACTCCACCGACTTCACCGAGCAGGTGGAGAACCCGACGGCGATGGTCGACGGCTGGCTCGCCGGCCTGCTGTCCGAGCACGGCAACGAGCGCGTGGCCGACATCCGCACCGAACTGCAGCAGACCATGGACAACAACGCGTCCGTGTTCCGCACCGACGAGACCCTGAACAAGGCGCTCGCCGATGTCCGCGCACTCAAGGAGCGGTACAACCACATCCGCGTCCACGACAAGGGCAAGCGCTTCAACAGCGATCTGCTCGAGGCCGTCGAGCTGGGCTTCCTGCTCGAACTGGCCGAGGTCACCGTCGCCGGTGCGCTCAACCGCAAGGAGTCGCGCGGCGGTCACGCCCGCGAGGACTTCCCGAAGCGCGACGACGAGAACTACCTGGTGCACACCATGGCGTACAAGAAGGGCGACGGCCTGCTCGCCGACATCGAGCTCGACTACAAGCCCGTCGTTCAGACCCGCTACGAGCCGATGGAGCGTAAGTACTGATGACTGCCACACTCGAATCCACCCCGGCGACCAATGAGCCCCCGCTGCCTCCGGTTCCGGCCGAGGCGACGATGGTCACGCTGAAGATCTACCGGTTCAACCCGGAGAACCCGGACGCCCAGGGCTTCGAGAGCTTCCGTGTCCCGGCGCTGCCGACCGACCGCCTGCTCAACCTGCTCCTGTACGTCAAGGGTTACCTGGACGGCTCGCTGACCTTCCGCCGCAGCTGCGCCCACGGCGTCTGCGGTTCGGACGCGATGCGGATCAACGGCGTCAACCGGCTGGCCTGCAAGCTCCTCATGAAGGATCTGCTGCCGAAGGACTCGTCCAAGGAGATCACCATCACCATCGAGCCCATCAAGGGCCTCCCGGTGGAGAAGGACCTCGTGGTCGACATGGAGCCGTTCTTCGACGCGTACCGCGCCATCAAGCCGTTCCTGATCACCTCGGGCAACGAGCCGACGTACGAGCGGATCCAGAGCCAGGCCGACCGCGCCCGGTTCGACGACACCACCAAGTGCATCCTGTGTGCGTGCTGCACCACGAGCTGCCCGGTGTTCTGGAACGAGGGATCGTACTTCGGACCGGCCGCGATCGTGAACGCTCACCGGTTCATCTTCGACAGCCGTGACGAGGGCGCCGCCGAGCGTCTCGACATCCTCAACGACGTCGACGGTGTGTGGCGCTGCCGCACCACCTTCAACTGCACCGACGCATGCCCCCGCGGCATCCAGGTGACGCAGGCGATCCAGGAAGTCAAGCGCGCCCTGATGTTCGCCCGCTAGAAGCAGACCTTTCTCTGCAGCCCCGACGAGGCCCCCGGTTACTTCCGGGGGCCTCGTCGTCTGCGCCGCGGGCAGCGCTTGTTTCGACTCGCTTCGCTCGCTCAACTGGCCTGGAGTTCGCTCGCTCAACTGGCCTGGAGAAGGCCTGCGACTGTCGAACGCTCCCCCAGGCTGGTTGAGCGAGACGCTTCTATGTTTGTCAAGCGGCGGTGGTGACTGCTCCGGGCTGGTTCAGGATCCGGTAGATGCGTCGGGCGAGGTAGCGTTTGAGGATGCGTCGGATCGCGCGGGGGCT
>NZ_BAAARB010000007.1:0-177596 GCF_039531975.1 Gordonia cholesterolivorans
TCTTCACCAGAAAGGTGCTCCTTGCCCTGCTTGTGATTGTCGTTTCGCAACAACAATTATTGCAGCTCAGAGCACCTTTCTTCATGAAAACGGCAGGTCAGGCGAATTCAGCGATGAAAGCCCGAGGCTAGGTCGACCGAATCTGCCGACGCAAGTTCGGCTGGGAGCTCATGCCCGATCGAAGGCTCGCCGCTAGCGTTGGTGAGGAGCGCAGCTTCGGACAAAGGAGTTGTGGGGCGAATTGAAGCTCGGTTTGTTAGGCCGGGATGCTCTGATTGGTAAATGCGGAGGAGCTGACGTGCAGGCTCCTCAACAGCGGCGCTCTCGGAGTCGAGACGACGGATGACGTCGTTGGCGGCATTCAACCGGTCCGATCGATCTTTGATCGCGGTGAGATGCCGGTAGACTACGTCGCTCACGTGCCGAGCGAGTAGATGCGGTTCGTCGACAGCATCGATGCGGGCTGTTTCGTAACGCCGTCCGCTGGACTCGAGTTCAGCGTGGAGCTCTTGGGTTACCAGCTGTTCGTAGATGCCTTCTTCCACTCGCACAGTGTTGCATCCGCCACCGACATTTCTCACGAACACCCCGGTTTGCGCTGTTAGCGACTACCCGAGGTCGGTCGGTGAAGGAGTCGCTGCGGGCAAACTGGTTTCTGGCGGCTCAGACGTGACGCCGCCCTCACCCACCTCCGGTCTCCGGACCACCTCGACACCCACTGCCACGACGACCAGCGCGACTACCAGCCAGGCCATCGCGGTGAATGTCACCGGCCGCGAGGCGAACAAGGCGGCCATGCCGAGTGCGAGGGCGATCCAGTAGATCACGGCGCGGTACTTGTCGACGGCTCGGCCGAAGCCACGGGTGTCGCCGCCGGCGCGGTCCAGCGCGCCACGCAGACCAGTGAACCCCGAGTCGAGGACCGACCGCACGGCGCGGGCGGGCCGCGCCGGGCCGGCGAACCAGCCGACCACCGCGATCAGCAGCCCGAGGAAGGTGAGGGCCCGCAGCGTCGACGCCATCATCGCGGTCACCTGGTCGAAGATCGCGTGCGCGACAGCGCTCGGCAACGGATTCGGGCTCATCGAGAAGACGAAGACGTTTCCACCGATCCAGACGCCAATCGACATCAGTGCGAAGATGACGGCCGCGGCCAACGACGACGCGACCGTCGCCCGTCGCCGGCGGTTGGCTACCAGGATCCCGCCGACGAGCAGTCCGACCGCCACCCACGACAGCCAGAGTCCGCCGATCACGGCCACCCGGTACGAGACGCGCGCCAGACCCAACGAGTCCGAGTGGAGGATCGTGACTGATCGGTTCGTCACCGGGATCCGGTTCACGAAGTCGAGGCCGCGGGCGGATAGACGCTGCTTCACCGCGTCGACCAGCGGGGCGAGCTGCAGGCTCAGGGTGCCGCTGTCGGAGAGCGCCAGCGCCGCGTCGGGCTGATCCTTGAGCAGCGCCGTCGCCTGTCTGTGGGTGACGCGCAGACTCTGCGCCCAGAGATCGGCGAACTGATCGGAGGCCACCAGCCGCTGGGCCGTCGACGCGACGAGCGACTGGATGCCGGCGACGGCGGGCCCCCGGAGAGACGAGATGGCAGCAGCGGCCCGCGGCGGAAGTCCGGACTCGGAGATTCCGTCGAAGGCCTGACCGATGATCTGGTCGAAATCGACCTGCTGGTTGATCTGATCGGTGATCTGGTCGGCGACGAAGTTCTGGACCGCCGGATCGTCCGCGAGCGGGGCGAAGGTCGCGACGAACTGGTCGCTGTCGACGAGCTGCAGGCGTACCCATGTCCCGACGGAGGCGACGGGCGCGAGGATCAAGGCGACGACGATCATGAGTGCGCTGACCACGGCGCGCAGCCTGGAGGTCGATCGGCCGGCGGCGGGTGAGGTCTCGTTCACCCGTCGATCCTCGCACCCGGGAGGGCCACCGATGATCGAAGTCGCCCCGGCCGGGCGAGGCGTCGATCGATCACACGACCGGCGGCTCAACCCGTGAGCGCAACCCGTCAGCTCAACCCGTCAGCCCAGCGGCGAGTCGAGCCAGCCGTAGTCGAGGCCGACCCAGCCCTGCGCCAAGTCGAGTGCCCCCGTCACCCACAGTGTCAGCAAGACGATGGCGCACGTACCGACGGCGAGCGCGAACTGCGCCAGCCGATTGCCGTCGATGTAATCGGAGTACATCGAGTTGAGTCTGGACATGATCCACTTGCGCAGGCGTGCCGCCCATTCCAGTTCCTGCGACAGAATGAGCAGTCCGAGGAAGACGATGGCCCATCCGGGCCCCGGATACGGGATCGTGATGACCCCGGCGGCGGTGACCAGAAAGCCGACCGCGATGGTGAGGTACCGCAGCACCCAGCCGAATCGAGACGTCCGACGGACGCGCGTGTACGCGGTTCCGAGTGATCTGATCCGGTCCATGGTCGTGGGCACGGCGGTGAGGTCCTTACGATTGTCCGGGGACGCTGCTACTTCTCGAACAGACGTTGTCCCCAGTATTCACCGGGACGCAGCCCCGGCGGGACGGCGAAGATCGCCGAACCGTTCGGTATCAGATATTCGGTCATCGCGTCCTTGCGTGACAACTGGTGCTGCATCGGCACGAACTGCTTGAAGCTGTCGCGGTTGAAGGCGACGAAGAAGAGTCCCGCGTCGAGATGGCCGAAACCGTCCGAGCCGTCGGTGAAGTTGTATCCGCGCCGCAGGATCTGCGCACCGTTGTTCATGTCGGGGTGAGCGAGACGGACGTGGGAGGTCAGCGGAATGATCGGCGTGCCGTATGAGGTGATCTGGAAATCGGGCTCGTCGAACTCGTCCTCGCCGCTGAGCGGCGCGCCGGACTGCTTGGTCCGGCCGATGATGTCCTCCTGCTCCTTCAGATTCGCTCGGTCCCAGGGTTCGATGTCCATCCGGATGCGCCGTGCGACGAGATAGGTGCCGCCGGTCATCCACTGTGCCGCCGGCGGGTTGTCGCCGGGAGCCACCCACACCCATTTATCGAGGGTCTCGGTGTCCTCGGCCCGGATGTTGGCGGTGCCGTCCTTGAAACCGAACATGTTGCGCGGCGTCTCCTGCGAGCGGGTCGTGGACGACGTGCGACCGAAACCGAGCTGCGACCACCGGACGGAGACGACGCCGACGCCGATACGCGCGAGGTTGCGGACGGCATGGACCGCGACCTGCGGATCGTCGGCGCACGCCTGGATGCAGATGTCGCCGAACGAGCGCGAGGGCTCGATCTTCTCCTGCGCGAACGCCGGCAGGTCGGCGAGGGCCGCGGGCTTGCGGTCGGCGATGCCGAACCGGTCCTTGCGGCCGGGGTCGGAGGCGCTCGGCCCGAACAGTCCGGGGCCGAAGCCGATGGTGAGGGTGAGGTGTGCGGGCGACAGGCCCAGTGCCTCGCCGGTGTCGGCGGGCGGGTGATACTCGCCCATGCCGGTGGCACCGCCGGGAACGGTCTCCTCACCGCGCGTCATCCGCTCGGCCGCGACAGTCCACTTCTTCAACATGTCGACCAGCGCTTCACGCGAGTCGGTGATGACGTCGAAGGCGGCGAAGTGCAGGCGGTCCTGAGCCTCGGTGACGATGCCGGCCTGCCTCTCGCCGCGGAATGCGACGACGCGGTCGGGCTCGGAGTCGCCACGACCTCCGACGGTCGCGCCGATCGCGGCTCCGCCGGCGAGACCGGCTGCGATGCCGACCCCCGCGGCACCGAGCACGGTGCGGCGGGACACACCGGGCTTGGGTGCGTCGGGTGCGGGGGTCTCGATACGCCCGTTGCTCGCTTCGCTCGCATCGGGCACTCGACCAGCCTCAGGGTCTCCGGTCGGCTGCGCTTCGCTGTCACTCACTTCGTATTCCCGCTCACTTCTGCAGAACCAGGCCGGGCACCTGCGACAGAGTCGCCGAGAGGGCGTCCACCTTGTCCGACAACTCCTTGCGCTGTGCCGGCGACACCTTGTCGTACGAGGCGTGGCCGTCGCCCTCGCGGAACTGGTCGATGAACGACCGGACGTCGGCGAACTGAGCGGTGATCTTGTCCATCAGCTTCGGGTCGCGCGCCGAGATCATCGGCTGCAGTTCCGCGATCAGCGTCTCGGAGCCGTCGATGTTGGCGGCGATGTCCCACAGGTCGGTGTGGCTGTAGCGATCCTCCTCGCCGGCCACCTTTGTCTTGGCGATCTCGTCGATCAGCGCCTGCGGGCCGTGGACGAACATCTGCGTCTCGAACTCGAAACCGGGGGCGGAGACCTCGTCGCGCAGTTGCGTCACGTCGGTCAGGAGCTGATCGGCGGCCTTGTCGATGGCGGCCTTGGAATCGGCGGTCTTCGCGGCGGCGGCGTCCGCGGGCGCCACCTGACCTTCGGCTTCGCCGACCTCATCGGCCTTCGGAGGGAAGAGGAAGCGCTCGATGCGGTGGAATCCGGTGAACTCCTGCTTGCCGTCCTCGGTGTCGTCCCAGCGCATGTCGATCTTGGGGTCGAGGTCGGGGAACGACTCGGCGACCGGCTCGATGCGCTCGTAGAACGTGCGAACCAGGCCGAAGCCGTTGCGAGCCGCATCCAGATCGCCGCTCTTGACGTCGCCGGTGAAGGTCTGCACCTGTGCGACCAATCCGTTGAGCTGGCCGCGGACGTACTCGAGGTAGCGCTGCTTGGCGGCCTCGACATCGGCCGGAGCCTGGCTCTTCTGCTTGGTCTCGCCGGTCACTTCGATCTTCTGTCGGATGCCGGTTCCGACCATGCCCGGTTTGCACGCGACGGTGTAGGTCCCCGGCTCGCTGAACTCCACGCTGAGCTTGCCCTTGAGGCCCGGACCGATGTTCTCCACCTCGGCGAGGACGCGATTGTTCTTGCCGTAGACGTAGAACTCGGTGACCTTGGATCCGGCGTTGCTGATCTCGAAGTTCGCGGTGCCGGTCTGCAGATCGGTGGTCGACAGTTCGCAGCCGTCGTTGGACGAGGTCACAGTCACCGCGCCGTCGCCGGACGATTTCGCCTCGCATGCGGCCAGTGCCAGCGGCGTGGCGGCCACAGCGCCGAGCACGACGACGTTCCGCAGAACGGGGGAGAGCTTGACCATGGTGTTCCTTTCACGGTGTCCACGCGGTGAGTCGGAGTCGGCGTGGTGGGGAGGACGGGAGTGCGCCCGGGCGATGCGGCTTATGAGGCCTCTTCCAGCGTGGCGGGGGCAGCCTCGGATCTGCGCGTCGACGACCGTCCGCGGGCGTAGAACAGCCCGCCCACGATGACGATGTATCCGGCCCAGGCGATCACCTGCAGGACGGTGGGCTCCGGGCGGAAGTTGAAGATGCCAGCCAGGATCACGCCGTACCAGGCGCTCTGGTCGTACCAGGACGAGATGTCGAAGGCGATTTCGCCGAGGCCGGGCAGCCAGCCGTACACCTGAAGCGCACCGACACCGTAGGCGAGGATGCCCGCGGCGACGACGATCAGGAAGTAGCCGGTGTAGGTGAAGAATCTGGCGAAGTCGATCGCGATGGCGCCCTTGTACAACAGCCACGTCAGCACCACCGCGACGAGCATGCCGAGCAACAGACCCACAAGCGGCCACACCCCGCCGGAGACGCTCTCGGCATACCCGACCATCAGCAAGGCGGTCTCGAAGCCCTCGCGTCCGACGGCCAGGAAGGCCAGTCCGAAGACAGCGGCGCCGCCGACCGCCAGAGCGTTGGTCAGCCCCGACTTCAGATCGCCCGATATATGTGCGGCGGCTTTGCGCATCCACAGAACCATGAACGTGACGATGGCGACGGCGACCAGGGACGCGATCCCTGCGAGCAGCTCGGCGCCCAGGGAGGAGATCGTCGACGAACCGAACTGAATGATGAGGAACGTCGCGATCATCATCGTGAGCGCCGCGGCGACGCCGAGCCAGATCCACTTGAGCGAGTCGCGGCGTTCGGACTTCACCGCGAAAGCGATGAGGACCATGACGACGATCCCGGCTTCCAGCCCCTCGCGCACACCGATCAGACCGCTCCCGACCATCTGGGTCACCACCGAGGGGGCGCCCTGTGCGATGAGCATCGTCACCGTCTTTTCCTTCCGCCGTGCGCCGCCGGTCAGGTTGGCCGGACAACCCGGTAAGGATAACCCACGTTGGGTGAGCCTCTCCTAATCGGATTCGTCCTCTAGCTGCATCGACGCCGGAAATGCGTAAACCGGATCAGCGGCGGGAACTCCCGCGGCGTTTTCGGAGTTGGTCTGGTGGTGTGCGAGGCTTGTGCGCGCCGTGACCCCCGGCCGTTCCGGCGAGCCGGTGCGGTGCGATCGAGTGGCAGTGACGAGAGATCCAGTGCAGTGACGAGAGATGAGGACCTGTGACCCGAGTTGTGCGATCGGTGACGACCAATCGGCGCCGGTGGTGGGTCGCTCCCATCGCGGTCGCCGTCGCGGTCTCGCTGTCGTCGTGCGGGATCCGGATGCCGTGGGACCGTCCGGACATCCCCGACGGGCTGCCGCCCGGGGTCGGAACCCAGCAGCCCTACATCGACATCAACTCGCCCGGCCGCACCGCGGACAAGATGCGTGAGTGGGCCATGCCCATCTCCGATGCGACGGCCATTCCGCTGACCGCTCTGGAGGCGTACGGCAACGCCGCCGAAATCCAGCGTCAACAGCATCCCGAGTGCGGGATCGGCTGGACCACGCTTGCCGGGATCGCCGCGGTGGAGACCAAGCACGGCAGGCACGGGGGCGCCACCGTCGCACCCAACGGCGACGTGCGCCCGGAGATCCGCGGTCCCGCTCTCGACGGCACCAAGGGCAACCGGGTGATCCGTGACACAGACAAAGGGCGGCTCGACGGAGACACGACCTACGACCGCGCGATGGGACCGTTCCAGTTCATTCCCGAGACGTGGATGCGCTACGGAGTGGACGCGAATGGCGACGGCGCGGCCGACCCGGACAACATCGACGACGCGGCGCTGTCGGCGGCGCGGTATCTCTGCGTGTACGCGGGCGGCGACATGACCACGCCCGAAGGCTGGGAAGCGGCCGTGCACGCCTACAACAATCACGACGAGTACGTGTTGAAGGTGCGCAACTACGCGAACGCCTACTCCGTGAACATCCGCTACTGATCTGCGTTTATCCTGGACCTCGGAATCTGTCGGCGTCTCCGCCGACCCGACGACATCGAACATCGAATTGGGGCTGACAAGTGGCAATTATCGAGCAGGTAGGCGCGCGCGAGATCCTCGACTCCCGCGGCAACCCGACCGTCGAGGTCGAGGTCGTCCTGGACGACGGCACCTTCTCGCGGGCAGCGGTTCCCTCGGGTGCCTCGACCGGTGAGCACGAGGCCGTCGAGCTGCGCGATGGCGGCGACCGCTACCTCGGCAAGGGCGTCAAGAAGGCCGTCGAGGCAGTCCTGGGCGATATCGCCCCCGAGGTCATCGGTATCGAGGCCGACGATCAGCGCGTCCTCGACCAGACCCTCGTCGATCTGGACGGCACCCCCGACAAGTCGCGCCTCGGCGCCAACGCTCTGCTCGGTGTGTCGCTGGCGGTCGCCAAGGCCGCGGCCGAGTCGGCCGGTCTGCCGCTGTTCCGCTACGTCGGCGGGCCGAACGCTCACATCCTGCCGGTCCCGATGATGAACATCATCAACGGCGGTGCGCACGCCGACAACGGCATCGACTTCCAGGAGTTCATGATCGCGCCGACGGGTGCGGCCACGTTCGCCGAGTCGCTCCGCTGGGGCGCCGAGGTGTACCACTCGCTCAAGTCGGTCCTGCACAAGCAGGGCATGAGCACGGCGCTGGGCGACGAGGGCGGCTTCGCTCCGGATCTGCCCAACACCGAGGCCGCGATCAGCGTGATCGCCGAGGCCGTCGAGAAGGCCGGTTACAAGTTCGGCAGCGACATCGTCATCGCGCTCGACTCGGCGTCGACCGAGTTCTACCGCGACGGTGCCTACCAGTTCCAGGGCAAGGCGCAGTCCGCCGACGAGATGATCTCGTTCTACGAGAAGCTGGTCACCGACTTCCCGATCGTGTCCATCGAAGACGGCCTCGCCGAGGACGACTGGACCGGATGGGCGTCGCTCACCGAGTCCATCGGCGACAAGGTGCAGCTGGTGGGCGACGATCTGTTCGTCACCAACCCGGAGCGCCTCGAAGAGGGCATCAGCAAGGGGATCGCCAACGCACTCCTGGTGAAGGTCAACCAGATCGGCACGCTCACCGAGACTCTCGACGCGGTCGCGCTGGCGCACAACAGCGGCTACAAGACCATGATGAGCCACCGATCGGGCGAGACCGAGGACACCACCATCGCCGATCTGGCGGTCGCGTGCAGCTCGGGCCAGATCAAGACCGGTGCGCCGGCACGCAGCGAGCGCGTCGCCAAGTACAACCAGTTGCTGCGTATCGAAGAGGGCCTCGGCGACGCCGCGCGCTACGCCGGTGACCTGGCGTTCCCGCGCTTTTCGTTCGGTGCGTGATTAGCTAGTAGGTATGGCAGAAGGCGAGACCGGGAGCGGGGGGAGCGGTGGCGCCGCCCGCCGGCGCAGCAGTCGCGGGCGATCCGATCGGCCGGCGAGTTCGTCGCGTCGATCGCGTCCCGACCAGCGGCGCACCCGGTCTCGCGACTCTGCTGTTCCGCCCCAGCCGACCGCGCCCCGCGAGTCGGCCGGTGACGGCGATCCGCGTGCTGATCTCGGCGGCGCGTCGGTAGGCGCCTCCCATGCCGGCGCTCGCCGTCGTCGCACCTCGGAGCGTCCTCGCGGCAATGCGTCCGGGGACCTCCCGGCGTCGCCGTCCCGGCTCGTCCTGTTCGCGCAGCGTCGCGGCGTCAGCGTGACGACAGTCGGCATCGCGGTCGGCATGGCGATCTTCCTGATGCTGACGCTCGCCGTCCCGGTGCGGACCTACATCGCCCAGCGCAACGAGTTCAACCAGCTGCAGGAGTCGAATGCGCAGCTGCGGCGGGAGACTCAGCAGTACAAGGACAAGCTGGCGCAGCAGAGCGATCCGGCGTACATCGAGGCGCAGGCGCGGCAGCGTCTGCAGTACGTGCCGAAGGGCGAGAAGCCGATCGTCATCATCAACCCGACGCGCCAGCAGCAAGAGGCGGAGCAGGCGGCGGAGCGTCAACGCAAAGCCACGCCGTGGTACGAGAATCTGATGGATGCGGTGTCGACGCCGCCGGAGACCCGAGGGTAAGTGAGCATCACCGAAGCCGACCTGCAACTGGTCGCGAAGCAGTTGGGACGTGAGCCGCGCGGGGTGCTGGAGATCAGTTACCGCACTCCGGACGGTCAGCCCGCGGTCGTGAAGACGGCACCCCGGTTGCCCGACGGCACCCCCTTTCCGACGCTCTACTATCTGACCGACCCGCGGTTGACGGGGGCCTGCAGCCGTCTGGAGTCGGGTGGCGTGATGCGCGAGATGACCTCGCGGCTGGCCGAGGACGCCGACCTCGCTGCCGGTTACCGCGCGGCGTACGAGAGCTACCTCGCCGAGCGTGACGCGATCG
This sequence comes from Gordonia cholesterolivorans, assembly GCF_039531975.1. NCBI lineage: Bacteria > Bacillati > Actinomycetota > Actinomycetes > Mycobacteriales > Gordoniaceae > Gordonia > Gordonia cholesterolivorans. Next base: position 9,521 of record NZ_BAAARB010000007.1, read on the forward strand.
AATCGCTCGGCACCGACTTCGCCGGCGGCGGCATGCCCGATCGGGTGAAGTGCCTGCACGTGCTGGTGGCGCATTCACTGGCCAAGGGGCCGGGCGTCAACCCGCTGGGCGACGAGGCCGTCGCACTGCTCGCCGACATCGAGAAGCTCCGCGGCATCGCCGTGCCCGCCGACTGGCCGTTGCACGCACCGGATTCCGACGAGGCCGGCGCGTGACCCGGGTGGCCGCCGTCGACTGCGGCACCAACTCGATCCGGCTGCTGATCGCCGACGTCGACGAGAACGGAGCGCTCTCCGACGTCCGGCGCGACATGCTGGTGGTGCGGTTGGGGCAGGGCGTCGACGCGACCGGCCAGTTCGCCGACGAGGCGATCGAGCGCACCCGCGCGGCGCTGGCGGGCTACGTCGAGGCGATGGTCGCGGCCGGGGTGGAGCGAGTCCGCATGGTCGCGACGTCCGCGACACGGGACGCGGGCAACCGCGACGAGTTCTTCGCGATGACGGCCGAACTGCTCGGCAAGGTGCAGGAGGGCGCGGTGGCCGAAGTGATCTCCGGTGACGAGGAGGCACGGCTGTCGTTCCGGGGCGCCGTCGGCGGTCTGGACCCGGCGGACGGACCCTTCGTGGTCACCGACCTCGGCGGGGGCAGCACCGAAGTCGTCGTCGGCTCGGTGTCGCGAGGGCAGGCGGTCGTGGCCGGCGCATACTCCGCCGACATCGGCTGCGTGCGACTCACCGAACGAGCACTCGCGTCCGATCCGCCGACCCTGGACGAGCGCGCCCGTGCCGCGGCGATCGCGGCGGAGGAACTCTCAAAGGCGTTCGCCGCGGTCGATGTCGGCCCCGCGCGCACGTGGGTGGGGGTCGCCGGAACGTTGACGACGTTCGCGGCTCTTCACGCCGGTCTCACCGAGTACGACCCCGAGGTGATCCACCACTCGCGGATCCCGCTGGCGGAACTTCACGTTCTCTGCGGACGCATCGTCGCGATGACACGCGAGGAGCGGCTGGCGCTCGGACCGATGCATCCGGGGCGTGCCGACGTCATCGGCGGCGGCGCGCTCGTGACCCGTGAGCTGGCGCGACAGTTGGCCGACCGTGCCGCCATCACCGAGATGGTGGTCTCGGAGCACGACATCCTGGACGGGATCGCGTTGGGTCTGGCCGCTCGCTGAGGGAGGCGGCTCCAGAACCCCGCCTCTAGGCCCGATTGCGGCCGAAGTCGTTGCAGGCCTCGCAGACGCTGTCCGGAATGATTCCGGCGCGCTGGAGCAGTCCGAATCCGATGCAGCCGAGGCAGAGACCGAAGGCGAACTCGAGGAACGCCGCCACGATCAACAGCCCGACGACGATCTGTGCCGCGAGACCGAAACCGGCCGCTGACAGTACGAACGCGCAGCCGGAGAAGACCAGGCCGATGGTCTGAGCGAACCGCTTGGGCGGTCCGGGAACCATCTTCGTGCGTTTCCAGATGCGCGGCACGATGACATGCACGGCGAGCCTGCCGAACGGCGAGTACCGCGGGCCGCCCGCGACCCGCAGGGCGAAACCGAGGGCCAGGAGCCCGTACAGCCACGGCTTATCGACGGCGATGGCCACGATCGCGAGCGCGATGACGAGACCGGCGGTGGAGCGTGCCGCGTAGTCGTTGACCGGGTTGGGGAAGTCGAACACACCGCGGTGCCACGACGGCGTCTCCGCGACGGCGATCGACGAATCGACCTGGGTGAAGACGTCTGAGTCGGTCACGGGTACTCCAATCAAGCGATGACGCTTCACGATAAGGCCGGTGGACTTCGGATCCAAGATTTTGACTCACCGTGAGCCGAAGGCCTGCGGCGCGGTCGTGGCTCGACGACGGCGCGTGCCGGAACCGGTACGCGGGGGATCGCTGGTGCGTCTGCGGGCTGGGTGGTTCGCGCTCCCGGCTCACGACGAGAGGGCGGCTGCGGCGGTCCGTGACGGTGGAGTGCTCACCTGCGTCGACGCTCTCCGCTTTCACGAGTTGTGGGTGCCGCCGGGACACTGCGGTCTGCACTTGAGAAGGAGCACGAACCTGACCGGCGTCAACGTCGCCTGCCGGCCTTTCGGTGGCTCACTGCGGACGGCGACGCGGGCTGTCGATCCGGTTCCCGTCGCGTTGGCGTACGCCGCACGCTGCCTCTCCGACGAGGAATGGATCGCGGTCGGTGACTCGTACCTGAATCTCACGGGTAAGACGCGTGCGGATCTTCGATCCGAGCTGCGCGGAGCCGGGCGGACGGTGGAACGGCGGATAGCGAAGACTGATCGGCGGGCGCAGTCCGGGACGGAGAGCATCGCCCGTGTCCGGCTGCGGTCGGCGGGGTTCGATGTGACGGTCCAGCCGTATGTGGAGGGCGTCGGGTGGGCGGATCTGCGGATCGGGAGACTGTTGATCGAGTGCGACAGCGTGTTGCACCACGCCACCCGGACTGGGTACGCGAACGACCGCCGCCGCGACCGCCGCGCTCTGGTGGACGGGTGGCTCACGCTGCGCCTGACCTACGACGACGTGCTCTACGGCTGGGACGCGGTCCTCGCCGACATCAAAGCCGTCACCGCCAGGGACCGGCACCGGGCACGCTCGGCGAAGCACCGGGCGATGCTGCAAAGATCAGTACTTATGTCGACCGGCGAGGGAACATCGCCGGAGGACGGCAGTGACGGTACTGATCTCAGCACTGCGGTCGACTGACCGCTACGCGGACTCGAAATCGACCAGGACCTCCAGGACCTGGTCGCCGTACTTCTCGAGCTTGCTCTGCCCGATACCGGAGATCGCCAGCAGCTCTTCGTGATTGGACGGTTTCGCACGTGCGAGCTCTTCGAGGGTCTTGTTTCCGAGCACCGTGTAGGCGGGCAGCCCCGCGTCCTTCGCGACGGACGAGCGCCAGCGGCGCAGTGCCTCGAAGAGTCCGCGATCGGCGTCCGGCAGGTCCGGTGCGCTCGAGCGTGCGGCTTTCCGGGAGCGGGCCGGAGCCTTCGTGTCCTCGCGGAGCATCACCGTGGTCTCACCGCGCAGAACGGGGGCGGCCTTCTCGGTGAGGCGCAGCACTCCGTAATCGCCCTGCGGAGCGATGATTCCGAGAGCCACCAGCTGGCGGACCACGCTTCGCCATCCGCCGGCGTCGAGTTCGGTGCCGATGCCGTAGGTGGTGAGGCGATCGTGGCCCTGCTGCTGGATACGAGCGTTGTCCACACCCAGCAGGATGTCGATGAGATGACCGGCGCCATAGGCCGACCGGTTGAAGTCGCGGTCGAGCCGGAAGATGGTCGACAGGAGCTTCTGCGCCGGCACCGTGCCGTCCCAGGTCTTCGGCGGGTTCAGACAGGTGTCGCAGTTGCCGCAGGGTTCGATCCGCTGGTCGAAGTACCCCAGCAACTGCTGCCTCCGGCACGTCGCCGTCTCGCAGAGTGCGAGCATCGCGTCGAGCAGCTGCGACTGCACCCGGCGCCGTGCGGCGTCGCCGTCGGACTGGTCGATCAGGCGCCGCTGGTTCATGACGTCGGCGAGCCCGTAGGCCATCCACGCCACCGACGGCAGGCCGTCGCGGCCGGCGCGTCCGGTCTCCTGGTAGTAACCCTCGATGCTCTTCGGAAGATCGACGTGCGCCACGAAGCGCACATCGGGTTTGTCGATGCCCATGCCGAACGCGATGGTCGCGACCACCACGATCCCGTCCTCGCGCAGGAACCGGTGCAGCGTGTCCTCGCGCACCCGGCGGTCGAGTCCCGCGTGGTACGGCACCGCGTCGACGCCGTTCGCGCGGAGGAACTCGGCGATGTTCTCCACGCTGTTGCGGCTCAGCGCGTAGACGATGCCGGTCGCGGGCTCGCCGTCGACGACGCCTTCCGTTCGGATGAACTCCAGCAGTTGCCTGTTGGCTTGCGCCTTGGGCTCGATGCGGTAGGTGATGTTGGGCCGGTCGAAGCTGGAGACGAAGTGGCGTGCGCCCTCCAGGTGCAGCCGCGCGGTGAGCTCTTCGTGCGTGCGGCGGGTGGCGGTCGCGGTGAGCGCGATTCGCGGAACGTCCGGCCAGATGTCCGCCAGCTCTCCCAGCGCCAGATAGTCCGGCCGGAAGTCGTGGCCCCACTGCGAGACGCAGTGCGCCTCGTCGATCGCGATCAGCGACAGCGTGCCGCGCGCCAGGAACTCGCGAGTCCCCCGTTGGCTCAGCCGTTCGGGGGCGACGTAGATCAGGTCGAGTTCGCCTGCGAGGAATGCTCTTTCGACTTCCGCTCGCTCTTCGGGGAGCTGAGTGGAGTTCAGGTAGGCGGCGCGGACGCCCAGTTGGCGCAGAGCTCCCACCTGGTCGGCCATGAGCGCGATCAGCGGCGAGACGACGACGGCGCACCCCTCACGGACGAGCGCGGGCACCTGATAGCAGAGGCTCTTGCCGCCGCCGGTCGGCATGAGCACGACGGCGTCGCCTCCGCCGATCACGTGCGAGACGATCTGCTCCTGGTCGCCGCGGAACTCCGAGTAGCCGAAGACGTCCCGGAGGACTTGATACTGGTCGGGCACGATGTCGCTCAGTGGTCCTCTCGACCGGAGCCGCCGTCGTCGGCGTCCGCATCCTCGTCCGTGTCGTCGTCGTAGCCGTTCAGCGAGTCGAGTTCCTCCGGTGGGGTCTTCGGCTTCGCCTCCGGTTCGGAGTCGTTCCGTGCGGTTTTGGCCGCCTCGCGCATCTCGAACCCGTCGGTGACCAACTCGCCGATCTCTCGCGCGACGTCGGCGACGGCGGTGGTGATGATCGACGTGATGTTGCCGACCCGATGCGCGGCGCTCTCGACCACCTCCTGGATCAGATCCTTGTTCCGTTCTGCACGTCCGACCACTTCTCGTCCCTCCTGCCGGTGCCCTGCTGAAGACCAATGGTAAGCCTCACCGCCGAAGCGACTTCTCGACGAATGCCACGATCTCGCCTTCGACCTCGTCGCGGATCTCCGGCTCGTTGTGCACCTCGTGGCGGAAGCCGGTGTAGACGCGGGTGCGCACGTCGGCGTGGCCGGTCGCGACGAGCCGGTTGGCGACGTGATAGGCGCCCTCACCGTAGTCGGTGACGGGGTCCTGGTCGCCCGCGAGGATCAAGACGGGGAGGTCGCGGCGGATCTGCGGATACCACTCGTCGCTGTTCACCTGGTCGTAGAGGTCGATGAATCCCTGCAGGAACCGGACACTCATGGGCGCGCCGAAATTGTTGAACGGGTCCACCGAGTGATCGCGCACCACGTCGGGGTCGCGGGCCACCCAGTCGGTGGGACCGGCTCCGTCGCCGTAACGGGAGACGAATCCGTCGAACACGGCGCCGACGATCTCCGGGGAGGCGGCGGCGCTGCGGTCGGGCTCGGCGGCGAGCGCCCCGCGATCGACCACGGTCTCGATACCCCTGATCTGCGCGGCGATGCCGCAGAGGATCAGGGCGTCGAGATCGTCGCCGCGCTGTGCGGCCAGACCGCGGGCGATCATCGATCCCCACGAATGGCCGAACACCGCGTGCGGCAGGTCCGGATACTCGGCGCGTGCGATGTCCATGAGCGTGAGCTCGTCGGCGACGGCGGTCGCGGCCCCGTCGTCGCCGGTGTCGACCCAGAACCCCGACTCCATCGCGGTCTTGCCGTGTCCGGCGTGGTCGTCGGCGACCACTGCGAATCCGGCATCGAGGAGCCGGCCGATCAGATGCAGATACCGGCGGGAGTGCTCACCGAGACCGTGGATCAGCTGGACGACGGCCCGGGCCGGTCTGGTGGGCCGGTACATCCAGCCGTGCACGGTGTCGCGCCCGTTGTAGGAGGTGAAGGTCAATTCGGTGAGTGCCACGGGAGAGTCCTGACTGTCGGAGGACACCGGTCACGGCCGGTGGGGATGCGCCGAATGTATCCGCCGGCGACCGAAAACGTCCGGCAGACGGTGCACCGAGGGCATATTGCCCTCGGTGCACCGTCGACGGGACGATCTTAGGCGTGTCCGACCCTCAGGCGGCGTCGACGGCCTTCGAACGCTCGATGTTGACCACGATGTCGTTGTCGTCGCGGGTCATCCAGTTCGGCAGCGACAGCTTCGCGATCTTCATCCACGTGGAGCCGAGCTGCTTGCGGAGCGGACCGGTGTTGTACGGCAGACCGTACTTCTCGCAGATCGCGCGGACCTCGACCGCCATCTCCGGGTAGCGGTTGGCCGGGACGTCGGGGAACAGGTGGTGCTCGATCTGGTGGGAGAGGTTGCCGCTCATGATGTGGAAGAGCCGGCCGCCGGTGATGTTGGCCGACCCGAGCATCTGCCGCACGTACCACTGGCCCTTGGTCTCGTCGACGCATTCCTCAGCGGTGAAGGTCTGAGCGCCGGTGGGGAAGTGACCGCAGAAGATGATCGAGTACGCCCAGATGTTGCGGACCAGGTTGGCGCCGGCGTTGCCGACCAGGGTGGAGACGAAGAACGGTCCGGTGAGCGCGGGCCAGAGAATGTAGTCCTTGGCGACCTGCTTGCGTGCCTTGCGCCACATTCCGCCCAGCAGCCCCTTGACGTCGCTCCACTTGCGTTTGCCCTGGATGACGTTCTCGGCCTCGAGATCGTGGAGCATCACACCCCACTCGAACAGCACCATCAGCGCGGTGGCGTAGGCGAGGTTCCCGAGGAAGTACGGGTGCCACTTCTGGTCGCGTGCCATGCGGAGGATTCCGTAGCCGATGTCGCGGTCCTCGCCGAGCACATTGGTGAAGGTGTGGTGCAGGTAGTTGTGGCTGTGCTTCCACTGGTCACCGGGGCAGACGTTGTCCCAGTCGAATTCGCGCGAGTTGTAGGTGTCCTCCCGCATCCAGTCGTACTGGCCGTGCATCACGTTGTGGCCGATCTCCATGTTGTCCAGGATCTTCGCGATCCCGAGCGACGCGACGCCGGCGAGCCATACCGGCGGAAGGAACGGAACGAACATCGCCGCGCGGCCGGCGAACTCGAGCTTCCGCTGCGCGCGAATGATCGAGTAGATGTACTCGCGGTCGGACTCGCCGAGGTCGGCCACGATACGTGCGCGGAGTTCGTCGAGCTCCCGGCCCAACTGCTCCACCTGCTCGTAGCTGAGGTCGACTCGGGTGCCCGCCGCCGGGGCGGTCTCGGTGCGGAAGTAGTCGCTGATATTGATGGCCATTGCTGCTAAACCTCGATTTCCACGTCGCCGACGGGGGCGTTGACACAGATCTGGATGTGCTGATCGGGCTCGGAGTCGAGCTCTCCGGTCAGGATGTTTCGGGTGCACCCGGTCTTGCGGACCTTGGTGCAGGAGAAGCAGATGCCCATGCGGCATCCGTATTCGGGACGCAGCCCGGCCGCTTCGGCCTGTTCGAGCAGCGTGCGACCGTCGTTCGGTGTGGTGACGTCCGACGCGGTGTAAGTGACGTCGCCGGTGATCGGCTGGTCGGGGTCGAGCACCGGCGAGGTGTCGACGGTGAATGCTTCGGTGTGCAGTCGGTCGGCCAGGTCGCGCCGGTCCGCGTACTCGCGAACCGCGTTCATCAGGGCCGGGGGTCCGCACAGGAACACCTGTGCACCGTCGACGTCGGCGACGCCGTCCAAGTGGTCGTCGTGGAAGTGCTCGGGAGTATCCGTGCGGGTGTAGTGAAGTCGCACGTCAACGTGGTTCAGGGTGCGATCGAGCGCGTCGAGTTCCGCGCGGTAGGGAACGTCCTCCGGTGTGCGCGCATAGTGCACGAAGGTGACCGGGCGGTCGTGTCCTTCGACAATCAGTGTGCGCAGCATTGAGAGGACAGGTGTAATCCCGCTGCCGCCGCTGACGAGCACGGTCCGGTCGGGGCGGACGTCGGGGAGGACGAACTCTCCGGTGGCCGAACTCAGGGTGAGGACCGTCCCGGGGCGGGTCTGCTCGCGCAGGTAGCGGGAGATGAAGCCGCCGGAGTGCGCGGTCACGGTCAACTCGATCTCCGAGGCCTTCTGCTCGGCGTTGGCCGGGGAGAAGAACCGACGGTGGCGGACGCCGTCGACTACGACGCTGACCTCGATGTACTGCCCTGCGCGATGGCCTGACCACTGGCGGGTGGGGCGCAGGGTGAGGGTGACCGATCGGTCGGTCTGCAGGCGGACGTCGGTGACCTTGGCGCGTGTGTCGCGCCAGGTGATCATCGGATCGATCAGTTCCAGGTAACGATCGACGGGGTACGGGGTGGCGGTCGCCTCGACAATCGTCTCGACGAGGCGGGCGATCTTGCTGGCCATCGTTCCTCCTTTGAGGATCGTCGTTCACTTTCAGTGAACGTCTGTACACAAACGAGCATGACATATGACCGCGCCGGGGTGTCAAGGCATTGCCGGTGTGTCTGCCGTCACGTGCGCTCGCCCACCGCGGGACCGGGCGCCGATCCCGACCGCCTAGACTCGGGTTTGTGACTTCCTCTCCCGACTCACCAGGCACGACGCCGCGCAAGGTGCGCGCGAAGCGGTCGCGGCCGGGGTCCGGGGGCAGTCGTGCGGAGAAGAAGGAGCAGACCAGGCAGGCGCTGCTCGACACCACGATCGACTTGGTGGACGACCGTTCTTTCGGAAGCATCAGCCTGCGCGAGGTGGCGCGCGGGGCGGGCATCGTCCCCACCGCGTTCTATCGGCATTTCGCGTCGATGGAAGACCTCGGCGTGACACTCGTCGAAGACGCCATGCGGGTGCTGCGCGGCGCCTTGCGGGAGGCGAGACGGGATCTGGCCGGGCGAGGCATGCCGACCGCGCGCGAGTCGCTGTCGACCCTGCTGAAGAAGGTCCACGGCGACGAGGCGCAGTTCCGCTTCCTGGTGCGTGAACGCCACGGCGGCGTCGCCGAGGTGCGCCGGGCGATCGCGACCGAGCTGCGCTTGTTCTCGCGTGAACTGGCGATCGACCTGGCCCGTGTTCCCGCGCTCGCCGATTGGGGCGTGGACGATCTCGAAGTCGCCGCCGATCTGATCGTCACGATCATGATGACCACGGTGGCCGAGCTTCTCGACGGCGACGGCCGGGAGTCCACCGAGCGCGCGCTGGTCGAACGCGCCGAGAAACAACTGGTGATGGTCTTCCTCGGCATGTCGGCGTGGAGGCCCTCTCACTGAGATCCGGACCTTCCCGGCACGCCCTGTCGGAGGGATGAGGAAGGATGGTCCGCATGGCACAACAGGGTTCTCGGGTCGGCACGCAGTTCGGGCCCTACCGGCTCGACGCTCTTCTCGGGTACGGCGGCATGGGCGAGGTGTACCGGGCGTACGACACGGTGCGTGACCGCGAGGTGGCGGTGAAGCTGCTGCACGAGCGTTTCGCGGGCGACGAGACGTACGAGGAGCGCTTCCGGCGTGAGGCGCAGGCCGTCGCACGGCTCGGCGAGCCGCACATCATTCCGATTCACGACTACGGTGCCATCGACGGCGTCCTCTACCTGGACATGCGGCTCGTCGACGGCGAGGATCTGCGGTCACGGCTGCGTCGGACCGGCCCGATGGCGCCCGCCGACGCGGTGGGGCTGATCTCGCAGATCGCCGAGGCGCTCGACGCCGCTCACTCGGTCGGACTGGTGCACCGCGATGTGAAGCCGGAGAACATCCTCGTCACGGCCACCGACTTCGCCTACCTCGTCGACTTCGGCATCGCGCATCAGGCGGCGGACACGCGGCTCACTCAGGCCGGGACCGCGATCGGATCGCTCGCGTACATGGCGCCGGAGCAACTCGACGGTGTTCCGTCCGGTGCGATGTCGGATGTGTACTCGCTCGCCGCGGTGCTCTTCGAGACACTCACCGGCAAGCCGCCGTTCCCGGGGGCCACGGTCAGCCAGATCGTGCGGGCCACCGTGATGAACGAGGTGCCCTCGCCCCGGCAGTCGGCGCCTTCGGTGTCGCCGCAGCTCGACGCCGTGGTGGTTCGGGGTCTGGCGAAGGATCCCGCAGCGCGATTCGGTTCGGCGGGACAGATGGCCGCGGCCGCTCGGGCCGCGCTCGAGGGGCATTGGCCGGACAGTGCGTCCGCGCCGACCACGTCCGTGCAGACGGGTCCTCGAGCCTACGATCCGACGGTCCTCGGGGCCCGCCCGCAGACGGCGCCGCTGCCGGAATCGCAGGCCTACCCGGAGCCCCAGTTCTCCCAGCCCCAGTTCGCGCAGCCCCAGTTCTCCCAACCCCAGCAGTACTATCCGCCGCAGCCGAACGGCGACGGTCGCGCGCTGCCCGTCGTGCTCGGGGCGCTGATCGGTCTGCTGGTGCTGGCGTTGATCGGTCTGGGTGTCTACTGGTTCGGTTTCCGTGACTCCGGCGGCGCCGGCACGACCGCGACACCGTCGTCGACCACCATCACCACCACCGTGCCGCCGACCACTGTCGCGGCCACCCCTCCGCCGGGTACCACGAACTGCGATTCGGAGGTGGGCGTCGCCTCGAGCGTCACCAGCTGTGAGTTCGCGTTCAACGTGAAGTCGGCCTATCTCGCGGCCGGGCCGAAGGGACAGGCTCGCACCGTGGTGGCGGACAGCCCGGTGACCGGTCGCAGCTACACGATGTCGTGCAATCCAGAGGATGGAGTAGTGGTGTGCCGCGGAGGCAACAACGCAGTGGTGGTGATCTTCTGACTCGGCGGATCACGGTGACGAGGCGGACCGCGGTACGCCGGGCGGCCGCGGTGGCGGCTGCGGTGGCGTGCCTGGTCCCGACCGCGGCGTGCGGGACGTCCGACGGCGACGGACACGCGGTGGCCACCGTCGTGGTGACCGAGACCGCGGGCTCACCGGTTGCGTCGTCCGACCCGGTCGGCCCGGCGTCGCGCACCGAGGCGGCGACGACCGATGCGGCGTTGACCGCGAGCTTCGACGCGATGGCCAAGACGCTGGCCGCTCCCGTGGGGCTCGCTCTCGTTCCGGTCGGCGGCGGTGCGGCGATGACCTTCGGTGACCAGTCACCGCAGGTCGCGTGGTCGACGATCAAGGTGCCTCTGGCTGTTGCCGCGCAGCGGAAGAACGGGCCGAGTGACGCCGAGACGGCCGCGATCGTGGCCTCCGACAACGCCGCCGCTGAATCCCTGTGGGCGTCGCTGGGGTCGCCGGCGGAGGCCGCGGCGGCCGTGACGCGCGTACTGCGCGAAGGGGGCGACGAACACACCACGGTGCCCTCGCGCCGGTTGCGCCCGGAGTTCACGGTCTTCGGGCAGACCACGTGGCGTCTGGCGGATGCGGCGGTGTTCTCGGCGCATCTGCCGTGCCTGCCCGACACCGGGCGGATCGTCTCGTTGATGCGGAACGTCGCCGGTAACCAGCAATGGGGGCTCGAGTCCGTACCGGGCCGCCAGACCGCGGTGAAGGGCGGCTGGGGACCGAGTGTCTCCGGCGGCTACCTGGTCCGCCAGATCGGTCTGCTCACGCTGCGCGACGGCCGGCAGGTCGGGGTCGCGATGAGCACCCAGACGTCGGCGGGATCGATGGAGCCCGGAACCCAGGTGCTCGACGGTGTCGCCCAGTGGCTCTCGAAGCACCTCGGGGCGCTGCCCGGTGGACGGTGCCCCTCGTGACTTCCGCCGTCTGACACCGCCGCCCCGGTAACACGTCCGCAACGCTGCGATTGCGTCTGCGGTACGACGCTGTCGGTGGCGATTGCCCTGCACTAATGTGACTGAAGTTGTCAATGTTGCAAGAGGTGCTTGTGTTGCGAATGGTTCGATGGTGTGCGGCAGTCTGCGCGGCGGTTGCGGTGACGGCCGCGGGTAGCGGGGTGGCGCAGGCCGCACCGCCGCTGCCGTTGCCGAATGTGCTTCCGCCGTTGCCCGCGATTCCGGGGATTCCGAGTCCGCCGCCGCCGGTCGACCTGGGTAAGAGCTTCGACAAGCTCAGCAAGAGCATCGTCAAGGCGAATCCTGGGCGCGTGGGTCTCGCCGTCACCGCGACGGGAACCGGTGAGCCGCTGTTCTTCGGAACGGTGCGGACGGCGCGGGCGTGGTCGACGCTGAAGGCGCCGGTTGCGGTGGCCGCGGAACGGGCCCACGTCGCCGGCCTCGAGCCGATGGAGACCAAGTCGATCCGAGACTCGGATAACGCTTCGGCCGAGGCGATCTGGGACTCACTCGGCTCGACGCGACAGGCGATCGACGCCGTCAGTGCGGTCTTGCGCGAGGGCGGTGACTCTCGGACGCGGATCTCGTCCGAGCTGAGCCGCCCCGCGAGCTATCCCGGCGCCACCCAGTGGGCGACCACCGATCAATCGGTGTTCGCGGCGAATCTGCCCTGCCTGGCCGGATCAGATCCGCTCCTCGCCTATATGAGTTCGGTGGGACCGAATCAGCGGTGGGGGCTGGCGAACGGGAAGAAGGGCGTTCAGACGGCAGTGAAGGGCGGCTGGGGCCCGGTGTCGGACGCGACCGGCAAGTACGTCGTGCGGCAACTCGCGGTCGCGACCACGCCTCGTGGCCGGGTCGGCGTGAGCCTGGTGGCCGTCCCCGCGAGCGGACGTTTCGAGGACGGTGCCGCCATGCTGACTCGCCTGGGCGACTGGGTGCAGCGAAACCTGAAGAACATGCCGGCCGGGCAGTGCCCGCCGGCTGCGAATCCGGTGCGCTGAACCCGGCTGCGTCCCCGGCGTGTCCCCGGGCGGCTCAGCGACCGAACGAACTCAAGAGAATCGCCTCAGTGAGGGCCGTGCGACGGATCTCGCCGGGGTCGACGCTCTCGTTGGGAGCGTGGATCGCACACATCGGTTCCTCGACTCCGAGCAGCGCGATCTCTGCGCGCGGCACCGTTTCGGCGAGCACCGTGCACAGCGGAATCGATCCGCCCTGACCGGAGAACTGCACCGGCAGACCGTCGTACGCGGTCGACATCGCATCGATGAGTTGCCGGTAGCCCGGACCGGTCGGATCGGCGGAGAACGGACCCCCGAAGGCGTCCGGTTCGAACTCCACGCGCACACCCCACGGGATGTGCTTGCGCAGATGAGCGACGAGCAACTCGTACGACTCCCGCGGATCGGTGCCGGGCGGCACGCGCAGGTTGAGCATCGCCGCGGCGGTCGGCATGATCGCCGCAGCGCACTCGTCCGTGCTCGGAGCGTCGAGCCCGATCACGGTGACCGCGGGGCGGGCCCACGCCATGTCGGCAGGCGTGCCGCTGCCGAGGACCTCGGTGCCGGGCAGTGCGCCGACGGTCTCCTGGAACTGCTCGGGAGTGAATGCGAAGCCCTCCCACTTCTGGTCGCTGCGCAGACCGTCGATCGTGGTGTCGCCCGCAGCGTTGCGCAGCGACGCGAGTCCGGCGACGAGCGCCGCCATCGCGTCGGGCGCGGGGCCGCCCGCAGCTCCGGAGTGGACGCCGTTCTCCAGGGCGGAGACGGTCACCTTCACGTTCACGACGCCGCGCAGGCTGGTGGTGAGGGTCGGGACACCGACAGCGATGTTCCCGGTGTCGCCGATCAGAATCAGGTCGGCGTCGAACAGGTCCGGGCGGGTGCGGACGAGTTCATCGAGTCCCTCGCCCCCGGCCTCCTCCGAGCCCTCGATGATCAACCGCACGTTGCACGCGGCCCCGTCGCCGAGGGCGCGCAGCGCGGTGAGGTGAGCCACCACGTTTCCCTTGCAATCGGCGCTGCCGCGCCCGTACCACCGTCCACCGTCCTCGACGAGTTCGAAAGGCTTTGTCCGCCACAAGGATTCATCGCCCGCGGGCTGGACGTCGTGATGGCTGTAGAGGGCTACCGTGGGACTGCCTGCGGGGCCGGCGCGATGACCGACGATGGCGGGCGAGCCGTCGGAGGTCACAATGACCTCGGTGTCGAAGCCGAGCTCGGAGAAAGCCCGCGCCACCCATTCGGCGCTGGCCCGGCTCGCATCGGCGCGAGCGGGATCGATGTGGATCGAGGGGAACGCGACCAGTTGCGCCAGGTCGGCGCGAGCGCGATCCATCAGGTCGTCGACGCGGGAGGCCAGAGTTTCCGGGGTGAGGTCCACGAGGCTCATGTCCTCCAGGATGGCACGCGGGCCGTTCTCACGCCGGACGAGCCGCGTCGAAGCTCGCGTGCATCTCCCAGTACAGGATCTCGGCGTCGGTGCTCGCTTCCAGCGTGACCTCGCCGCCGTCGGTGAACCGCACGGCGTCGCCTTCGGCGATCGGGGCCCGGGGGAGCTCGCGGCTGCTCGTGGAGACCTCGCCGCGCACGACGAACAGGTGGGCGAACGGGGCGGCCGGCAGGGTGATCGCCCGTCCCGGACGCGGGCGCGCGACGTGCAGGGCGGCGTACCTGTTGGCGATCGTCAACGCGTCGGATCCGGCGTGCTGCGGTCGTCCGGACGCCACGACCACCGGGTCGCCCGCGGCAAGCCGGGAGCCGAAGTCGCGGTAGCCGTGGTCGGGTTCCAGTTCAGCGGCATGCGGTGGCACCCACATCTGGATCACCCGCAGGCGTCGCCCCGACGCGCGCGAGGCGGCGTTGCGCTCGGAGTGGGTGATGCCCCGCCCGGCCGTCATGGCTCCGGCCTGACCCGCTTCGAGAGTGACCGTGTGACCGTGCGAATCCCGATGGATGAGCGAGCCTTCGACCACCCAGGTCACGATCTCCATGTTCTGGTGATGATGGGCGTCGAGCCCTTCGCCGGGATCCACGACGTCGTCGTTGTGCATCGCGAGCACGCCGTGTGCGTTCGCGAAGATGTCGAAGTTGCCCGTTCCCGGGAACGACTGCCGGGAGCTGAGCCATTCGTTGGACCAGAAATGGCGATCGGCGGCGGGGATCACGGTGACAGTCATCGGTTCTCATTTCGGTCGAGGTGGTCGGCGAGACGGCGCATCACACCGGCGAGCGCGGCGGCGTCGCCGTCGCCGATGGCATGGAAGAACAGTTCGTCGACGTCGGCCGCGTGGACGCGGGCCGCGGCCTCGAATACCGCGGCACCGTCCTCGGTGAGGACCGCATAGCTGCCGCGACGGTCTTCGGCGGCGTTCTCCCGGCGCAGCCAGCCGCGACGGCAGAGGACGTCCACCTGATACGACAGCCGCGACGCGGAGAACACCATGCGCCGACCGAGTTCGTTCATCCGCAGTCGGCGGTCGGGAGATTCGTGCAGCAGGAGCAGCACGTGATAGTCGGCCAGACACATGCCCGCGGACGATCGCAGTCGCCGGTCGAGTTCGGTCTGCAGTCGAGCGGAGTTCTCGATGAACAGTCGCCACGCCGCCCGGGCGGCTGGATCGGTCATCGTGCGACGTGCGGCATCAGGGCGTTCGGCGGAATGAGGCCGAATCGTCCGGCCCGGTAGTCCTCCATCGCCTCGATCAGTTGCTGCCGGGTGTTCATGACGAACGGTCCGTATTGGACGACGGGTTCGCGGATGGGGCGACCGCCGAGCAGCAGGACCTCCAGAGCGGGGCGGTTCGAGTCCTGAGCGGCGTCCGCTGAGACGGCGATCCGATCGCCGGCGCCGAGCACCGCGAGTTGTCCGCCCTCGATGGGGCGTTGTTCGGCGCCGACCCGACCGCGCCCGGAGAGAACATAGACGAGCGCGTTGAAGTCGGTGCGCCAGGGCACCGACAGCCGAGCCCCGGGCTGGACGGTTGCGTGGGCGAAGGTGATCGGTGTGTGGGTGGACCCGGGACCGTGGTGGCCGTCGATCTCGCCGGCGATGATGCGCACCAGTGCGCCGCCGTCCGAGGAGGCGAGCAACTCGACTTGTCCGCCCTCGAGGTTCTGGTATTGCGGGGTCAGGAACTTGTCGGCTGCGGGTAGGTTCACCCAGAGCTGGATGCCGTGGAAGGCACCGCCGGACTCGACCAGCTCCGCCGGTGGGGTCTCGATGTGAAGGATGCCCGAGCCCGCCGTCATCCACTGGGTGGCGCCGTTCTCGATCAGCCCGCCGCCACCGGTGGAATCCTGGTGCTGGAAACGGCCGTCGATCATGTAGGTGACCGTCTCGAATCCCCGATGCGGATGCCAGTCGGTGCCGCGCGGCTCGCCCGGCTCGTACTCCACCTCGCCCATCTGGTCCATGTGAACGAACGGGTCGAGGCGATGCGCGGGCACTCCGGCGAAGGCGCGGACCACCGGGAAGCCCTCGCCCTCGTAGCCGCGGGGGCCGGTGGTGATGCCGGTGACGGTGCGGTCGGTGCTGGTCGGTGTGGTCTCCGAGAGTCGAGGCAGGGTCGAGGTGTCTGCGGTGACGGCGGGCATGGCGTCCTCCTGATCGGATGAGTAGTTCAGATTTGAACGACTTCACTCATCTGAAACGCCATCGTGCCGAGATTTGTTCCATCTCCGCGAAGAACCCGTCATACTCGCAGTCATGGCTATCAATCCGATCGTCGACCGCCCGTCCCGCGGCGGAGATCGTCAGCGCCTGCGGAAGTTGGCTCAGGCCGCTCTCAACGCAGATCAGACGGTGGATCAGGTAGAGGGCATCCTCGGCGATGTCGGGCCGGTGCTCGGCTCGATGGGCAAGACGATCGACGGTCTGGACTCCACGATCGAGAAGCTCAACGTGACCCTCGACGAGCTCAACACCACCCTCTCGAAGGTCGACGAGACCGTCGGCCGGATGGCCGCCGTGGTGGTGCGATTGGAGAAGGTCGTCGGACGTGTCGAGACCATCGTCGCCGTGGCGGAACCGGCGTTCCGGCCGATCGAGATGATCGAGAACGCGGGGCACACGATCGAGGCGATGGGCCGGGGCATCGCATCGCGAATTGGTCTCAGCTGAAACACGATTCGTCCGATTGTGGCCGAGATCTCGTAGTGTCGCCCGACAAGGGGACATCGAACGAGGAGGGCCCTATGACGGAATCCGTCTCCACTCCGGCCAAATGGCTGGCTGAACTGTTCGGAACATTCTGGCTCGTATTCGGCGGCGCGGGTACCGCGGTATTCGCCGCAAAACAGGTCGCGGACGCCACCAACGACAGCGGCGACGTGATGCAGATCCAGGTCGGCGTCGGCTTCCTCGGCGTCGCACTGGCCTTCGGTCTCACGGTCGTCACCATGGCGTACGCGGTGGGTCACATCTCCGGCGGGCACTTCAACCCCGCCGTCACTCTCGGGGCCGCAGTCGGCGGGCGACTTCCGTGGCGCGACGTCCCCGGATACTGGATCTCGCAGCTCGTCGGCGGTCTGATCGCGGGTGCCGCGATATTCGGTATCGCACAGGGCAAGCCCGGCTGGGACGCGACCGGAAACATGGCGGCGAACGGCTTCGGCGATCACTCTCCCGGCGGCTACTCTCTGGCCGCGGTCGCGATCGCGGAGGTGCTGCTCACCGCCTTCTTCATCATCGTCATCCTGGGCGCCACCGACGGTCGCGCGCCGAAGGGCTTCGGCCCGTTGGCGATCGGCCTCACGCTGACCCTGATCCACTTGATCTCGATCCCGATCTCGAATACCTCGGTGAATCCCGCGCGGTCGATGGGTGTGGCGTTCTTCAACGGCGACGGCGCGCCCGGCCAGCTGTGGGCGTTCTTCGTGTTTCCGCTGATCGGCGGCCTGATCGGCGGCGTGCTGTATCCGCTGCTGTTCGAGAACGGAAAGCTCGCGGTCGGCACTCGGCGTAACGCAGAATGATGGAGTGAGATCTCAAACGCTGTCCGTGGCAGGCGTCCACGGCGTCTCGATCGTCTACGACGTCCATCGTCCCGAGTCCGGGGCGGTGGGCGTCGTCATCATCTCGCACGGTCTCGGGGAGCACGCCGGACGTTATCGGCACGTCGCGCAAAGGCTCACCGACCTCGGCTACGTGGTCGTCGCTCCCGATCATGCGGGACACGGCAGATCGGGCGGGAGACGGCTCGGGGTGACGGACTTCCGCGACTTCACCAGCGACCTGCACACGGTCATCGAGCAGACCGACCGCGGCGACGGCCCCACCTTCCTGATCGGGCACAGCATGGGCGGCGCGATCGCACTCGACTACGCGCTCGAGCATCCCGGCGTTCTGGACGGGCTGGTGCTGTCGGGGGCCGCACTCGTGCCGGGCGACGATCTCCCCGGCTTCATGGTCAGGCTGGCCCCGGTGATCGGCAGGCTGGTGCCGCGACTGCCGGCTACCGCACTGCCCGCGTCGGCGGTCAGCCGCGATCCGAATGTGGTCGCAGCGTATGAGGCCGATCCGCTGGTATGGCACGGGAAGATCCCGGCGGGTCTCGGGGGCGCCCTCATCTCGACGATGGCCACATTCCCGGATCGGTTGCCGAGTCTGACGACGCCGACGCTCGCGCTGCACGGCGGCGGCGACAGGCTCGCGAATCCGGAGGGTACCCGAATGGTCGGGAGGCTCGCCGGCGGCGACGTCACAGTGAAGATCTACGACGGACTCGCACACGAGATCTTCAACGAGCCCGAGCACGACGCCGTTCTGCGCGATGTGACCGAGTGGATCGCAGCGCACCGTCCCGAGGGCCGGACGCCGCCCGACTGACCGACGCGGGCCGCGCGAGCCGTCAGATTCCGAGACCGGCGGTCAGCCGACCGGCCAGCCGCGGTGACACGGCGGCCACGGCGCGCAGCACCAGGGCGTACCGGGGATAGAGTTCCGCGGGCCGGGTGTCGGCGGCGCGGATCAGCCAGGCCGCTGCCTCATCGCTGGTCAGAGCGGGGGCGTCGGCGTAGTCGGCGGTCGGTGCGATCATCGGAGTGCGGACGAGCGGGAAACCGGCATTGGTGACAGCCACTCCGGTGCCCCGGCACTCGGCGTCGAGCGACCGGCCGAAGGCGGCCAGCGCGGCCTTCGACGCGTGGTACGCGCTGAACTTGGGCATCGCGCCGGCACTGACACCCCAGGTGACGACGTTGATGATGTGTCCGCGCCCGGCCTCGACCATCGCGGGCAGCAGACCGAGAACGAGTTGGACCGGCCCGAAGTAGTTGAGGGCCATCGTGCGCTGGTAGTCGTGGAAGCGCTCCACCGTGTCGAGGGCTGATCGGCGGATGGAGCGCCCCGCGTTGTTGATGAGGATGTCGGGGACGCCGAACCGCGCGAGGATCTCGTCGGCGAGGCGTTTGGCGTCGTCGGGATCCGAGAGGTCCGCGGTGACCGGGAAGGCCGTGCCGCCGTCGACGGTGATGGAGTCGCATACCGCGTCGAGAGCATCGGGCCGTCGTGCGACGGTGATCACCGTGGCGCCGCGCGCTGCGAACAGCCGCGCCGCGGATTCACCGATCCCGGAGGAAGCGCCGGTGATGACGACGGTGGCGCCGTGCAGGTCGCGCTGCCGCCCACCGAGCATGTGCCGGAGTTCATCGAGGGTCTGCGGCGGATTCAACAGGGCGCTACGGACGGCGTGCAACATCGGATTCACTTGTACTGCTTGATGACTCGGAGAGCTTCCTCGGCGTCGACATTCTTGGCCACGAGCTTGCCGTTCTTGACCTTTCGGATGCTGTAACGGTCACGTTTCTTCGCGTCGGCGACGTGGAGTCCGGCCTTCTTGGCCTTCTTGTTGAGATCTTCCAGCACAGCAGGATGGTAACGCCTCAAGGTGAACGCCTTCGACCGGTCGGCGACTCGAGTCGGGCCGGTGTGCATCGCCGCAGGTCGTGGCGGGTTCCGGTGAATCGGTGACGCGCTGACTCCTCAGCAGATGTCGGTACCGACGGGCGTCACGTCATCGAGACGTCGCGTGTATGCTCCGCCGCGCAGGCGCGAGGTGGTGGCGCATGCGGCGGCCGGTGACGAACCGGGGTAGTAGACGGCGTAGACGGGGTTCCCGTTCTCTGACTGTTTGAGCGATGCGCAGGAGTGATCGGTACGCAGATAGGAGGCACCCGGGTACCGGGCGAGCGCCGCGGCGATCTCAGCCGCATATGCACCCGGCGTGACCGCGTTGTAGACGACGGTGACGGCCTGCCCGTTGCACGACGGCCGGCTGATGGGTGTCGGCAGGCCCAGATCTCCGGCGCCGAGGCCGGGGACGGGACTGACTTCGTCGACCGGCGTCGGCTCCGCGTGAGCCGATTCGGTCAGTGTGGACTCCGATCGATCGCCCGTGCCGTCGACCGTCCCCGTGCCTCCGACCGTCCCCGTGCCTCCGACCGTCGCAGTCTGGGTGACCGGCGCGGGCTTGAGGGTGCTGGTCGCCGCGGCCGTATCGGGACCGCCGGTTCCAGACGAGTAGAGCCAGGCGATCGTCCCAGCGGCGAGGAGGACCACGGCGGCCACGCCGGCGGCGATGACGCCGTTTCGGGCGCGGTTCGATCGCGGTGCGGTCGTCGGTGTCGGCACCGGTTTCGGAGCGACCATTGTCGGCGCGTGCGCGGGAATGGGTGCCGCGGGAATCGGTGCCGCGGGGATCGGCGCCGCGGGGCGCTGCCCGGTCAGGGCCGCTCGGGCGGCAGCGGCGAACGCACCCGCGGACGCGATTCGGTCGGCCGGGTCTTTGGCGGTGCCCGCGGCGATGACGGCGTCGAACGGTGTGCCCGTCGGTGGCACCGGACGGCTCAGGTGGCCGGCGATGACCTGTTCGATGCTCGTCGACGGATAGGGCGTGGAACCGGTGAGGCACTCGTACAGGACACATGCCAAGGCGTACACGTCGCTGCGCGGGCTGACCGGAGTCTCGGAGCCGAACCGTTCGGGCGCCATGTATGCGAACGAACCGATCGCCATTCCCGTCGACGTGAGACGAGTCTGACCGGCGGCTTGGGCGAGTCCGAAATCGGCGAGGTACGCGAAGTCCCGGCCGTCGAGCAGGATGTTCTCGGGCTTCACGTCTCGATGCAGCAGACCGGAGGCGTGTGCGGCGTCGAGCGCCGCAGCGACCTGTTCGATCACATGGACGGCCAGGCCGGGATCGCGCAGACCGTCGTCGATCCGCGCGCGGAGGTGGCGACCGTGCACGATCCGCATGTCGAGGAAGAGCCGACCGTCGATCTCACCGAAGTCGTGGATCGGAATGATGTGCGGGTCGTTCAGCCTGGCGACGGTCTGTGATTCGCGCATGAAGCGCGCTCGGAAGGCGTCGTCGCCGGCGAGGCCGGGAGGTAGGAGTTTGAGTGCCACCGTCCGGTCCTTGACAGTGTCGATCGCCTCGTACACCTCGCCCATCCCGCCGCGGCCGAGGAGTCGGACGAGCCGATACGGCCCGATGGTCGAATCGGATCGGTCAGCACTGGTCATCGGCGTCCTCAACTGTCGGGGCGGGCCGGTCCCTCCAATGCGACGCGCAGCCGCTGCTCCAATTCCGCGGCGCCGGCCGCGGGGAGGTCGATCAGCCCGTCGAGTTCCCGCCGCGCCCGAGCATAAGCCTGCTGTCGTTCCTGCGGACTCGCAGCCTCGTCGCCCGCCAGATTCAGCAGCCGCTGGGCACGGGCGAGACGTTCCTGCTCGGCCGGATTGAAATCGCCGCGCCTGCGCCTGCGCGCCTCCTTCTCGGCCACGTCGAGTGCTGTCGCGTAATCGTGGACGGCGTCGCGATAGCGTTCGACGGCCTCGGGTGAGGTGTCGTCGGGAGACGGACGCAGCAGTTCGGCGCGGCTGCGCGCGCGATGGAACTCCGCGGTCAGCGGTTCGCGCAGGTCGACGAGCATCGGGTAGTCGAGGATGGTCGCCAGATCCGTCTCGTACCCGAACCATCGATCGTCGGTGGTCTGGTGCTCGGTGACCGCGCGACGCAGATCGCGCTCGAGCGATTCGGCATCCACCCGGGCCCGGCTCTGGGCCCGGGCGAGCGCGACCTTGGCCTCCTGCCGCAGGCGGTAGCGCTCGAGCCGTCGCTCGGCGCGACGCTCGTTCCATGCCCCGAGCGCACGTACGGCACCGCCGATCGTTCCGCCGAAGACGAAGATCAACCACCAGTAGTGTCCGATCGCACCCATCACGCCACCCACGGATTCAGCGTACTGCGGACGCGGCCGAGATACCGGTCTCGAGCGGGGCGCCGACCGCACCGGGTAGCCGGAGCCCCATCAGCCGACCCCCAGCCGACCCACAGCCGACCCGTCAGACCGGCAGCCCCTGCTCCATCAGGTCGAGGGCTGCGAGGCATTCGTCGAGTGAGGCCAGGCCGGTGCGGGTGATGTCGGTGAGATGGAACATCACTCCGGAGACTGCGGAGACGAACACGCGGAGCCGGAAATCGTCGTGCGCGACGCCGAGATAGTCGGCGAAGTAGTCGGTCGCCGCTGAGATCACGCGGTCGGACTCGAACTGGTACGTCGCGCGCAGGCTCGGCTCGCTGTGCAGAATCCGGAGCCGTTCGAGATTGGCCGCCCACTCGTCCTTCTCCGCGATCCGGTACATCCGCGTGATGAGTTCGCGGACGAGACCGAAGTGGCTCAGACCGGCGGGGATCTCCTGGAGGATCGCGTCGCGCTCGTCATCCAGGTCGTCGCTGATGATGACCTGTTCCTTCGACTGGAAGTAGCGGAAGAACGTGGTGTGCGAGACATTAGCCGCCTCGGCGATCTGCGCGACGGTGGTCGCCTCGTAGCCGTTCCGGTCGAAGAGCTCGAGTGCTGCCGCCCGGATGTCGGCCCGAGTCCGGGCCTTCTGGCGTTCGCGTAAACCGGGCCGCGGCCCCGAGGAGGTCCTCGGGGCCGCGGCGGTCGGATTGTCGTTCATGTCCGTACTCTATGCCGTCCCGCTCGGGCTCGGCTCGGGGCTGTTGCCGCCCACCGCCACCGGTGTCTCGGTCGAGGGCAGGCCGCGGTCGCGGACCTTCTCGCCTTCGATGTCGAAGTTGAGGACCAGCTTGTCGAGCCAGCGGGGCAGACCCCACGCGCGGTTGCCGAGCAACGCCAGCAGGCCCGGAACGATGACCATTCGGACGAGGAAGGCGTCGAAGAAGACGGCGATCGCGAGGGCGAAGCCCATCATCTTGGCGGTCGTGTCCGGCGACAGCATGAACGCGGCGAAGACGCTGATCATGATGACTGCGGCGGACACCACCACGCGGGCGCCGTGGCGGTAGCCGGCGACGATCGCGTCCTTCGCGCTCATGCCGTGAATGAACTCTTCACGCATGCGGGTCACCAGGAACACCTGGTAGTCCATCGCGAGGCCGAAGACGACGCCGATCAGGAAGATCGGCAGGAACGACAGCAGCGGCTTGGTGTGGTCGATCAGGCCGAAGGTGCCGTCGGTGAAGATGGCCGTGGTGATGCCGAACGTCGCCAGCATCGAGAACACGAAACCGATGGTGCCGATCAGCGGAACCCAGATGGAGCGGAAGACCCCGATCATGATCAGGAAGGCCAGACCCACCACGACGACGAGGTAGGGGATCAGTGCCTTGTCGAGCTTCGCCGAGAGATCGGACATGATCGCCGTCTGGCCGCCGACATGAATCTCCGCTCCCTGTGCCTCGACCGCCCCGGAGGTGTCGCGGATGGCCTCGACCAGGTCGTGGGTCTGCGGCGAGGACGGCGAACTGAGCGGCGTGACGATGATCATCGCCGAATCCGCGCCCGCGTTCGGGTTCTGCGGGGACGGGCCATTGCCGGTCCAGGACACCATTTCCGGCGCCGCGACGCCGGGCAGCGCCTTGATCTTGGCGACGGCGGTGTTCGCCGCCGCGTCGATGGTGCCCTCGTCGGTGTGCATCACCACCACCAGCGGACCTGCGACACCGGCGCCGAAGCCCTTCGCCATCAACTCCTGTCCGGCCACCTGGTCGTCGGTGACGGTGTCCATACCGAGGGTCATGTTCTTGATCGGGATGGCCGCGACGATCAGAATCGCGAGGCCGGCGACGACGAACGGAATCGGCTTGTTGACCAGAGTCCGGCCGAACTTGACTCCGAGGGAGTCGGAGTCCTTCGATTCCTCGGCGTGCCTGATCCACGGAATCCGGGGTGTGAAGGCGAAGCGACCGAAGGCGCCCAGCAGCGCCGGAATGAAGGTCAGCGCGGCCAGGACGGCGACGAGGATGGCCACGGCCGCGCCGAGGCCCATCTGGGTGATGATCGGGATACCGATGACCATCAGGGCGGCCACCGCGATGATCACCGTCAGGCCGGCGAAGACGACCGCAGATCCGGCGGTGCCGACGGCGCGGCCCGCGGCGTCGGCTCGGTCACCGCCTCGCGCGGCTTCGGACCGGTAGCGCGAGACGATGAACAGTGCGTAGTCGATCGAGACCGCGATTCCGAGCATGGTGATGATCGCCGTGGCGGCCTGATTGATGGAGAGGACCTCGGCTGAGAGAGTCACCAGCATCATCGTGAGTCCGACGCCGACGATGCCGGTCACCAACGGGATGAAGGCCGCGATGAGCGCGCCGAAGGCGATGATCATGATGACGAAGGCGATGGCGAAGCCGATCAGCTCGGCCTTGCCCGCGGGCTCCTGCGCCGACATGACGCCGCCGGTGGCCTCGACCTTCAGGCCGTCGCCGCGATGCTTCTCCAGCACGTCGAGCAGCTGATTCTTGGTCGCGACGTCCACGTCCATCAGATTGATCTTCTGGTGAACGCTGATCAGCCCGATCTTGCCGCCGTCGCCGATGACGGCGGAGGCCATCTCCGGTTTAGCGGCCGCGACGGCGAGCGGGTCGAAGACCGTCCCGGCGTCAACCTCGTCGAGCGTCTTGAGGTCGGCGACCAGCGACTGAATCTCGTCGGCATGGCGGGCGAGACCGTCGTCCGCCGCGACGACGACGATCGTCGACGGTTCCTCCTGCTGCTTGTTCTGCGCGGGGAAGTTCTCCTGCAGCTGCTCCATCGCGACGCCGCCGTCCGTGCCCGGCAGGTCGAAGTCCTGCGCGAACTTCGGCTGCAGTGCGCCGACGGCTCCCGCGACGATCACAAGCGCGGCCACCCAGGTGGCGAGCACCCACCATTTGTGCCGGAATGAGAACCGTCCGACGCGGTAGAGAATCGATGACATGCTAACGATTGTTAGTCAGTACCACTTTCCGTGCAAGGTGAACTCGTTCACTTCTCCGTTGCCTGTGCGCCCGGCCTCACAAGTGCGGCGGCGATCGCGGTGGTGAGCGGCACGCTGCCCGCGAGAGCGATGCCGCCGACGAAGGCGCGCGCCAGTTCGATCGCGACTTCCTCGCTGGTGATCAGTGAGCTGAAGGGCTGAGCCGCCACCGAGAACAACAGGAGCAGGGGCAGGGCGCTGCCCGCATAGGCGAAGACGAGCGTGTACACCGTCGAGGCGATGTGGTCCCGCCCGACGCGCATCGCCGAGCGGAATGCGCCGAGGCGGGTCTGTCCCGGAATCGCGGCGAGCTCGAAGGTCGCCGACGCCTGGGTGATCGTCACGTCGTTGAGGACTCCGATGGTGCCGATCACGAATCCGGCCAGCAGCAGTCCGTTGAGGGAGATGGTGCCCTGGTAGAACTGCAGATTGGCGGTTGATTCGGCAGACAGTCCGGTGAGACTCATCGTCGATATCGCCAGACGGCTCAGGACGGTCGCGAGGACGAGTGAGGCCAGCGTGCCGAGCAGAGCCGAACTGGTCCGCAGATTGAAGCCGTGCGCGAGATAGAGGACGGCGAACAGGATCGCGGCCGCCGAGACCACCGCCACGCCGACCACGGAATGCCCGTCGAGGATCGATGGCAGAGTGAAGAAGCCGAGGACCACGAAGGCCACGATCAGACCGACGATCGCGCGGGCGCCGCGCCACGTCGCGACGGCGATGATCGCGAGCACGAAGGCGATGGCCCAGACGATGATGCCGGTTCCCCGCTGGTAGTCGTAGAAGCCGTAGCGGGCGCGGCCGTCCGGGCCAGGCATCGCACTGACGCGGATCGCGTCGCCCTTCTCAAGCGTGGGCTGCCCGGGCTGTGGTTCGTCTGCGGTGGCTGGGTCGGCCGCCGGCGCACCGGGGACGTCCGCAGACTGAGCGGCGTTCGTCGCGATCATCAGGACCGTGTAGCGCCCGGAGTCAGGGCCCGACGTCAGCTTGAGGATCGACGCCCGGCACGGGCCACCGGTGGTCGGGACGGTGGGGAACTCCGCGGACGCCACGCCCGTCGCCGGTGACGAGCAGTCGGCCTTGATCTGCGAGATCACCTCGGCATCGGACACCTGGATCGGACCGCCCGTGGCGGATCGGAACTGCATGGGAATCGGGCGGTCGGCGTGGCCCGGCCACAGCACGATCATCCCGATGCCGACGGCGAGTGCGGCGACGGACAGCAGTCCGATCACCACCGGTTTCGCGTAGCGAGTCAGCTGGCCCGGGAGGTCGCCGCCGCCGTGATGATGGCCGTGCGAATGGCCGGAATGCGCCGCCGCGTGCGGAACGTCGGCCTTTCGGCGTCGCTCCGCACGCGGCGGTGGGTCGTCTCTCGGCTCCGGCTCGGGCAGTCGATGGCTCACGCGCCCGAGACTAGAGCGTCGGAGGTCGGATGTCCCCTTACAGACCCATGTCCTTGGCGATGATCGAGCGCATGACCTCGCTCGTACCGCCGTAGATCCGGTTGACTCGGTTGTCGGCGTACAGGCGGGCGATCGGGTACTCGTTCATGTAGCCGTAGCCGCCGTGCAGCTGCAGGCAGCGGTCGATCACGTCGGCCGCGGCTTCGGTGCAGAACAGCTTCGCGGACGCGGCATCGGCGGCGGTCAGCTCGTTCTTGTCGTAGGCCTCGAGTGCGCGGTCGACGACCGCTTCCATCGCGTCGACCTTCGCTTTGCACGCGGCCAGCTCGAACTTGGTGTTCTGGAACGCGGCGACGGGCTTGCCGAACACCTGACGCTCCTGCGTGTACTCCTTGGCGAAGCGGATCGCCGCCGCACCCTGCGCGTACGCGCCGACGGCGATCGAGAGGCGCTCGCGCGGCAGGTGCTGTCCGAGGTAGTAGAAGCCCTGGTTCTCCTCGCCGAGGAGGTCCTCCACGGGGACCTTGACGTCGGTGAACGACAGCTCCGCGGTGTCGGAGGTGCGCAGACCCAGCTTGTCGAGCTTGCGTCCGACGGCGTAGCCCTCCGACTTGGTGTCGACGACCAGGAGGGTGATGCCGAAGCGGCGATCGGTCTCGCTCGGAGCCGAGGTGCGTGCGCAGACGATCACGCGGTCGGCGTTGACGCCGCCGGTGATGAAGGTCTTGGCGCCGTTGAGGACGTAGTGGCTGCCGTCCTCGGAGAGCTTCGCGGTGGTGCGCATACCCGCGAGGTCGGAGCCGGTGCCGGGCTCGGTCATCGCGATGGCGAACATGGTCTCGCCGGACGCCATGCCGGGCAGCCAGCGCTTCTTCTGCTCCTCGTTGGCGTGCTTGAGGAGGTAAGGGAGACACAGCGGGATGTGTGCCGCGGAGCCGCCGAGGCTGACGCCGGCGCGGGCCATCTCCTCGGTCAGGACGGCCTCGTACTTGTACGAGTCCACGCCCGCGCCGCCGTACTCCTCGGGCACCTCGATGCCGAAGACGCCGAGCTCGCCGATCTTCAGGTAGAAGTCGCGCGGCACGATGCCGTTCTCGAGCCACTCGTCGTAGACGGGCACGATCTCGGATTCGATGAACGCCCGGATCGTCTCCCGGAAAGCTTCATGGTCCTCGGTGTAGATTTCGCGGCGCATCGCGCCACCTCCTTCTTCGATGGGTCACAGCGGGTAGGGCTGCGGGTGTTTCAGGACTTGGCTCCGGCTATGCGGAGTGCGGCGTCCGCGTAGAAGTCGGCCACCTGGGTCGTCGACCAGGTGCCGCCGTCGCGGAACCAACGGGCCACGTCGACGCTGCTGCCGACGATCGCAACTGCCGCCATCCGCGGATCGGGAGTGTCGAAGACTCCCTGGTCGATGCCGCGGTGGAGGATCGCCGCGAGCACGTCTTCGATCTGCTTGCGCAGGTCGACGATCTGCGCACGGTGGTCGGGCTCGAGTGCGCGGAGCTCGTAGTTCACCACGCGGGCGCTCACGTGCCGGTCGGCGTGGTACATCGCGAACTCGCGAATGAAGCGGCGCAACTGCTCGACGGGATCGTCCGTGCCCGCCGCGGCATCGCGCACTATCCGGAGGATCGCCTCGTGGCCGGCGAGCGAGATCTCGAAGAGCAGTTCCTCTTTCGAGCTGTAGTGCACGTAGACCGCGGCGGGACTCATTCCCGCGGCAGTCGCGATGTGCCGGGTTCCCGTGCCGTGGAAACCGAGTTCGGAGAAGGACGCCATCGCGCCCTCGCGGAGACGCTTGCGCGTCTGCTCGGACTTGGTCGTCGGTTCGTCGGGGTCGACGGCCGAGTGCTTCGCCATGGTTGACCTCCGCTCCGCCGGGAAATTTCTAAGCGATCGCTTATTTCTATCGCACTGTAGCACGGGTTACCGGCCGGTCACCTAATCGCCCGGTGGCTAGCATGGACGGCATGTACGTGAAGGTGTGCGGCCTGACGTCGGAGGATGCTGTCGGTGCGGCGGTCTCGGCCGGAGCCGATGCGATCGGTGTGGTGATGAACGAGACGAGTCCCCGTGCCGTCGATCGCGACCGGGCGCGCGCGGTGGTGCGCGCTGGACGAAGCGCGGGAGGGCCCGGCCTGGACATCGTTCTCGTCGTCAACGACAAGCCCGCGGTCGATGCCGCGGCCCTGGCCGTCGACCTCGGCTTCGACGTTCTGCAACTGCACGGGCGTCGCTACGGAGAAGCGGACTTTCGTGCGGCGGCGGAAGGGATCGGCCGGATCTGGCGCGCGACATCGCTGGTGCACGAGCCGCCGTTGACGGTCGGAGCGTACGGGGAGGAGCGGCTGCTTCTCGATGCGCCGAAGCCGGGGTCGGGGGAGCGCTGGGATCTGTCGATGCTCACTGACCGCGGACTGTCGGGCCAGTGGCTGCTCGCGGGCGGACTCACTCCGGACAACGTCGCGGACGCGATCGCTCAAGCGCACCCGTGGGGTGTCGATGTGTCCAGTGGCGTCGAGTCCGCGCCGGGCGTCAAGGATCTGGCCGCGATCAGCAGGTTCGTCGAGGCGGCGAAGTCGCGAAGGTGAGTCGTGCCGGCCGTCAGTGATCTCTGTCACGCCCGGGTGATAGCTTTCAGTTAGTCAGGTAAAGACGGCTTGACCACGGGCCCGATGCCGGACGCATGGCCTGGCGACCAGCCACCACCGACCACCCCTGGCGCCTGAACACCATCCACCACGCCGGACAAGCTCAGAACCTGCACCCGCCGCCGCGCATGATTCCAGCACGCGCGGCGGTCTCCGTCAGGTCAGTTCGACGGTCGCGGACTTGTCGTTCATGACGACCACCGGGGTCACGGTGGCGAAGCCCGCGGCTTGGATCTTGGCCAGATCGACGTTGAGAATCGGCTGTCCGGCGCTGACCGTGTCGCCGGCCTTCACGAGTGGTTCGAACCCGTCGCCTTTGAGTTTCACGGTGTCGAGGCCGACGTGAATCAGCACCTCCGTGCCGTCCTCTAGTCGGAGTCCGATGGCATGACCGGTGGGAAACACCGTCACGACGGTCGCATCTGCGGGGGCCACCACTTCGCCCGACGTGGGGACGACGGCCGCGCCCGGCCCCATCATGCCGCTGGAGAAGGTCTTGTCCGGGACCTCCGAGAGGTCGACCGCGTACCCCTGGAGCGGGCGCTGCAGAGTGATGACCTTCGCTGCCGGTTTCGTCAGGACGGCGGTCGAGCCGTCGTGCGCGGCACCCTCCTCGGCCTCCGCCTCGGCGACGGCAGCCTCGGCCTCGTCCACTGCGTCCACCGCGGCTTCGACCGCCGTCGGATCCACCTCGCCGGACATGATCTTCTCCATCGCGTCCTTGACGAACTGGACGTTGAGTCCATAGATGACCTGCACCGAATGGCCGCCGGGCTTCATGGTGCCGGCAGCTCCGGCCCGTTTGAGCGCGGAATCGTCGACCTTGCCCGTGTCGTCGATCTCCATGCGCAGACGGGTGGCGCAGTTGTCGAGTTCGAGGATGTTGGCCTTGCCGCCGAGAGCGTCGATGAACTTGGCCGCGGTGCCGATGAACCCGGCTGAGACGCCTCCCTCGTCATCGGCGTCGACGGGTTCGTCGTCCTCGCGCCCAGGCGTCTTGAGCTGGAACTTGAGGATCACCCACCGGAACACCAGGAAGTAGACGAAGAACCAACCGATGCCCAGCACGATGATGATCCAGGGATTCTCGGCCATCGGGTTCTTCCAGTTCAGCACCAAGTCGACGAAGCCGCCGGAGAAGCCGAAGCCCATTCGGACCGGAAGAAGCTGGCAGATCGCCATCGAGATGCCCATGAAGACCGCATGGATCACGAAGAGGAAGGGAGCCAGGAACATGAAGGCGAACTCGAGCGGTTCGGTGACGCCGACGAAGAACGACGAGACCGCGCCGGAGAGCAGGATGCCGTAGGCGATCTTCTTCCGCGTCGTCTTCGCGGTGGTGTACATCGCGAGCGCGGCGCCCGGAAGGCCGAACATCATGATCGGGAAGAACCCGGTCATGTACTGACCGGTCACGCCGAACGTGCCCTCACCCGAGAGGAAGTTGTTCAGGTCGTTGATCCCCGCTACGTCGAACCAGAACACCGAGTTCAGAGCGTGGTGCAGTCCGAACGGAATCAGCAACCGGTTGAAGAAGCCGTAGAGCCCGGTGCCGACGGCGCCGAGATCGACGATGTGCTCACCGAACCAGACGAGGCCGCTGTAGACGAGCGGCCAGATGAACAGCAGGATGAGCGCGACGATCAGGGAGACTCCCGCCGTCACGA
Organism: Gordonia cholesterolivorans; assembly: GCF_039531975.1. Classification (NCBI taxonomy): domain Bacteria; kingdom Bacillati; phylum Actinomycetota; class Actinomycetes; order Mycobacteriales; family Gordoniaceae; genus Gordonia; species Gordonia cholesterolivorans. The sequence goes on from NZ_BAAARB010000007.1 coordinate 40,106, forward strand.
TGGCCACCGACCGGCGGCCGGAGAAGAACGACAGCGCGTCGGGCAGCTTGACGTCCTTGAAGCGGTTGTAACAGAGCGCACCGATGATGCCGCACAGGATGCCGATGAACGCGTTCTGGAACGCTCCGGGTGCGAAGGCCTCGTTGACGTCCGGGGTCTGGATCGCCAGATGGCCGTTCTCCATGATGAGCTTCTGGCCCTCGGTGATGGTCGCGCCCTCTTCGGCGATCGACGTCGTGTACCCGCGGCCGAGGAGTGTCATCACCGACGTGGGCGCCAGCAGACTGGTGACGACCAGCCACGACACCAGACCGGCGAGCGCCGACGTGCCGTCGGACTTGCGGGCCATACCGATCGACACGCCGACCGCGAACAGCAGAGCCATGTTCGAAAGCACCGCAAGGCCCGCGGTCTGCAGGAACGAGGTGACGACGTTCGGCTTGTCGTCGTTGATACCGATGATCCAGTTGGCGATACCGACGAGGATCGCCGCCACCGGCAGGACGGCCACCGGCAGCATGATCGATTTGCCGAGGTTCTGCAGGAATTTCATCATCTCGGTGGGCTCCCATTCGGTCGTGAGACATGCGAATTGACGGGGCGTTCGGATGGACCTTAACCCGAGTGTCGCGGGTCACGGGCCTGTTCTGAGCCAACGACCGGGCCTGTTACATTAGGGAAGCCTAGCCAATAATAGGCTGACCTAATTCGACAATTCGGAAGTGCTGCTGATGTCACCTCGCCGACTGCTCGGCCTCGTTCTCGCGACCGCCCTCACCGTCTCGCTGGCGGCCTGTTCTTCCTCCGGCGACGGGGCGGGATCATCGGGTGCCGGGGGCGCAGGATTCCCGGTGACGGTGGAGCACGTGTACGGAACCACGACCATCGAGAGCAAGCCGGAGCGTGTGGCGACCGTCGCGTGGGCCAATCACGAGGTGCCGTTGGCGCTGGGCGTGGTCCCGGTAGGCATGAGCAAGGCGGCGTGGGGCGACGATAACGGCAACGGTGTGCTGCCGTGGGTGGAGGACGAACTCAAGCGACTCGGTGCACCGACGCCGGAATTGTTCGACGAAACCGACGGCATCGACTACGAGGCGGTCGCCGACACGCGGCCCGACGTCATCCTCGCCTCGTACTCGGGGCTCTCGAAGGAGGAGTACGACAAGCTCTCGAAGATCGCACCCGTGGTGGCCTACCCGAAGACCGCGTGGGGCACGTCCTGGCAGGACATGGTCCGCATGAACTCCAAAGCGATCGGGCTCCAAGCAGAGGGGGATCGGTTGATCGAGAAGCTCACCGGTCAGGTGATCGGCTCCCTCGACAAGCATCCCGAGCTCAAGGGGCGCAAGGTGATGTTCGCGTACCTCGACCCGACCGATCTGAGCAAGATCGGCTTCTACACGACGCACGACACTCGGCAGGGCTTCCTCGACAGCGTCGGAATGGCGCCGCCGGCGGAGGTGGCCGCGAAGAGCGCGGGGACCGACGAGTTCTACGTCGAGGAGAGTGCCGAGCAGGCCGAACGGTTCCGTGACGTCGATTTGGTCGTGACTTACGGCGACGACTCCACGGTCGCGCGGCTGAAGGCCGACCCGCTGCTGTCGAAGATCCCCGCGATCGCTGCCGGGCACGTCGCGATCTTGAAGGACGCGACCCCGCTGGCCGCCATGGCGAATCCGTCGCCGCTGTCGATCCCGTGGGGCATCGACGACTACTTCTCCACTCTGGCCGCGGGACTGACCGACAAGTGACCGCGGTCGCGCCCACCCGACGGGACACTGTCCCGGACCGATCGGCGGCTCGCGGCGTCGGGGTGCGAATCGGGAGTCTGATCGCGGGCGCGCTCCTCCTCGTCATCCTGTTCGGTGTCTCGGTGGCCTTCGGTGTACGCGCGGTGAGTCCAGCAGAGATCTGGGGCGCGCTCACCGGCGGATCGGACGGCATCGCCGAAGCCGCGGTGCTCAAACGGATTCCGCGCACCGTATTGGCGATGCTGGTCGGCGCGGCCCTCGCTCTCTCGGGCGCGGGTATGCAGGCCGTGACTCGCAATCCGGTGGCCGATCCCGGCATCCTCGGGATCTCCACGGGCGCCTCGCTCGCCGTCGTCACCGGCATCGTGGCCTTCGGGATGTCCGACCCCTACTGGTACATCGCCGTGGCGATCGCGGGAGCGTTCGCCACCGCGGTCTTCGTCTACGCGGTCGGTTCCATGGGCTTCGGCGGTGCGACGCCGCTGAAGCTCGCCCTCTCCGGCGCGGCCACCGCCGCCGCGCTGACCTGCCTCATCAGCGCAGTCCTGCTCCCTCGCGTCGACGTGATGCAGAAGTTCCAGCACTGGCAGGTCGGCGGCGTCGGAGGCGCGGACTGGCACCGCATCGGTGTGGTCGCGCCCTTCCTCGCGGCGGGGGCGATCGTGATGCTCGGATGCGCTCGCGGGATGAATTCTCTGTCACTCGGCGACGATGTCGCGACAGCGTTGGGGGAGAACGTGTTCCGCACTCGTCTGGTGACCGGGATCGCGGCGGTCGTGCTCGCGGGTGCGGCCACCGCCATCGCCGGTCCGATCGCATTCGTCGGCCTGCTCGTGCCTCACGCATGCCGCGCGTCAATCGGCGCCGACCACCGATGGCTGTTGCCCTTCTCCGCACTCGCCGGCGCCGGGCTGCTGGTGCTGTCGGACGTCGTCGGCCGGCTCGTGGCCCGACCGAGCGAGGTGGACGTCGGCGTGGTGACGGCGCTCATCGGAGCGCCCGTGTTCATCTGGATAGTTCGTCGTCAGCGGGTGCGTGCGCTGTGACCGCCGCGACGGAATCTCCCGCCTTCGACCTCTTCGCCGGCCGTCGTGCACGGGTTCGGCGCGCCCGGCTCGTGACCGGGGTGTTGGCTCTTACTGTGATCGGGCTGTTGTTCGTCAGTCTGATGGTCGGCAAGACCTTCTATCCGCTCGGCGACGTCCTGCGCGTGCTGAGCGGGCAGACGGTTCCGGGCGCCTCGTTCACCGTCGGCGAGCTGCGACTTCCCCGAGCGGCGACGGCGTTGCTCACCGGCGCCGCCTTCGGTCTGGCCGGGGTGACTTTTCAGTCTCTGCTGCGCAATCCGCTCGCCTCGCCCGACATCATCGGGATCTCCTGGGGTGCGTCGGCGTCGGCGGTCGGCGCGATCGTGGTCTTCGGACTCACCGGACCGGCGGTGTCGGTGGCCGCGCTGGTCGGTGCACTGCTCACCGTGGGGGCGGTGTACGGGTTGTCGATCGCCGGAGGGTTCGCCGGAACACGCCTGATCCTCATCGGCATCGGCGTGGCGGCGATGCTCAGCAGCCTCGTCTCGTACGTGCTGGCCAAGGCATCGCAGTGGGATGTGGCGGCCGCGTTGCAGTGGCTCACCGGAAGCCTCGCCGACGCCTCCTGGCCGCAACTGGTGCCGCTGGCCGCCGCGATGGCGGTGCTGCTGCCGGCACTCGTCGTCAACTCGCGGAACCTGGCGGTGCTCACCCTGGGTGACGATTCCGCCGCAGGTCTCGGCACTCGCGTCGATGCCGCGCGTCTGGTCTTCATCCTCGGAGCCGTGCTGCTGTTGGCATTCGCAACCGCGGCGGCCGGTCCGATCTCCTTCGTCGCGTTCATGTCCGGCCCCATCGCGGTCCGGCTCGTCGGCCCCGGTTCCTCACCGCTGATCCCGTCGGCGCTGGTGGGGTCCACCCTGGTACTGGCGGGCGACCTGGTCGGTCAATACGCGCTCGGCCACCGCTATCCGGTCGGTGTCGTGACCGGTGTCCTCGGTGCGCCCTTCCTCATCTACCTGCTCATCCGTGTCAACCGCGCCGGCTCGTCGATGTAGCCGACCGCACCGATTGGAGATCCATGCCTGTCGCCGAGACCACCCCGCTGCCGCCGCTGTGCGTCACGCGTGCCGCCGTCGGCGCCGTGCAGCGGCTGTCGCCGAACTTCGTCCGTATCACGTTCACCGGGGCCGGCCTCACCGGGTTCGGCAATCCCGGCGCCACATTCGACCAGCGGATGAAGTTGATCTTCCCTCCGGCCGCCGGTGAGCTCCCGGAGTTGTCCGACTCCGACACCTGGTATCAGGACTGGCTGGCGATTCCCGAGGACCGGAGGGGAGCGATGCGCACGTACTCGATCCGTGACCTCCGGATCGACGACGGCGGCGCGACGGAGTTCGACGTCGACTTCGTCCTGCACTTGGCGCCCGACAAGACCGGACCGGCCTCGTCGTGGGCGGCAGCGGCGGCGGTGGGAGACGAGTTGCTGATCGTGGGACCGCGCCGCGGGCGACTCGACGGCGGCGGAGTGGAGTACATGCCGGGCGCGGCCGAACGTGTGCTGCTGGCCGGCGACGAGACGGCCGCGCCCGCGATCGCCCGCATTCTTGAGGACGCGCCCGCTGATCTGGCGGGAGCGGCCTACATCGAGATCCCCGAGCCCGACGACGCGCTGCCGATCGATGCGCCCGAGGGCGTCGCGGTGCACTGGCTCCCGCGCGAGGGAGCGGGACAGGGAGTGCGGCTGCATGCGGCTGTCCTGGGTCATCTGGGTGAGTCCGCGGGCGACCTGGACGGTGCCGTCGACGCACCCGACACGGACGCGCTGGTCTGGGAGACGCCGACCTTCTCCGGACTCGGCGAGGAGATCCATGCCGGTTCGGGCCATGACGGGACGGGCCATGACGAGACGGGTCGTGACGGGAGGGCGGCGCAGGCGTACTACTGGATCGCGGGCGAGAGTCGCGTCGTCACCACGCTGCGGCGCAGACTGGTCAAAGACCTGGGGATTCCGCGCGCGCAGGTCGCCTTCATGGGGTACTGGCGCGAGGGAGTGGCGATGAAGGGATGACGGGCGGAACTGCTCGGTCCGCCCGCGGATGGTCGGACAGACGGAACAGGCCAGCGGAACATCGGTCGAGACGGAGAGGTTGAACAGAACATGGCTGAAGACACTGGTGAGTACCGAATCGAACACGACACGATGGGCGAGGTGAAGGTCCCGGCCGATGCGCTGTGGCGTGCGCAGACGCAGCGGGCCGTCGAGAACTTCCCGATCAGCTTCCGTCCGCTGGAACGCACTCAGATCCGTGCGCTCGGACTGTTGAAGGCGGCGACCGCACAGGTCAACCGTGATCTCGGGCTGCTCGACGAGGCCAAGGCCGATGCGATCATCGCAGCGGCGCGGGAGATCGCCGACGGCCTGCACGACGACCAGTTCCCGATCGACGTCTTCCAGACGGGGTCGGGGACGTCGTCGAACATGAACGCCAACGAGGTGATCGCGTCGATCGCGGCGGCCGGCGGCGTGACCGTGCATCCGAACGACGATGTGAACATGTCGCAGAGTTCCAACGACACCTTCCCGACCGCCACGCACGTGGCCGCCACCGAGGCCGTCGTCCGCACCCTCATTCCGGCGCTGGAGCATCTGCGGGGCGCCCTCGCCGAGAAGTCGGACCAGTGGCGGTCGGTGGTCAAGTCGGGCCGCACACACCTGATGGACGCGGTCCCGGTGACGCTCGGCCAGGAGTTCGGCGGATATGCGCGGCAGGTCGAAGCCGGCGTCGAACGCCTCCGATCGACGTTGCCTCGCGTGGGTGAACTCCCGATCGGCGGCACCGCCGTCGGGACCGGGCTCAACGCGCCCGACCGGTTCGGGTCGCTCGTGGTGGCCGAACTCGTCCGACTGACGGGTGTCGAGGATCTGCGCCTCGCGCGCGACAACTTCGAGGCTCAAGCCGCGCGCGACGGGCTGGTGGAACTGTCGGGACAGCTGAAGACGATCGCCGTGTCGTTGACCAAGATCGCCAACGACGTCCGCTGGATGGGGTCGGGGCCGCTCACGGGGCTCGGCGAGATCGCGCTGCCCGACCTCCAGCCGGGGAGTTCGATCATGCCGGGCAAGGTGAACCCGGTGCTTCCCGAAGCCGTCACACAGGTGGCGGCGCAGGTGATCGGCAACGACGCCGCCGTCACCTGGGGCGGCGGCAATGGCGCCTTCGAGTTGAACGTCTACATCCCGATGATGGCGCGCAATGTCCTCGAATCGGTGACTCTGCTCGCCAACGTCTCCCGACTGTTCGCCGACCGGTGCATCAGCGGGCTGGTGGCACATGAGGACCGCCTGCGGACGCTCGCCGAATCGTCACCGTCGATCGTCACCCCGCTCAACTCCGCGATCGGGTACGAGGAGGCCGCCGCCGTCGCCAAGGAGGCGCTACGCGAAGGAAAGACGATCCGGCAGACGGTGATCGATCGCGGGCTCCTCGGCGACCGGCTGTCGGAGGAGGAACTCGATCGGCGGCTCGACGTCCTCAAGATGGCGAACCTGGAGCGGGAACGGTAGACGTTCCCCGCTCCCGGCGTCACCTGGGCGACCTACCGCTCCTTCGAGCGGATGCGCACACCGCTCAGCGGCACGCTGACCGTGCCGCCCGGATCGGTGAAGAAGTCGTTGCCCTTGTCGTCGACGACGATGAAGGCGGGGAAGTTCTCGACCTCGATCTTCCACACGGCTTCCATGCCGAGCTCGGGATACTCGATGACCTCTTGACTCTTGATGCAGTCGAGCGCGAGACGAGCGGCGGGGCCGCCGATCGATCCGAGGTAGAAGCCGCCGTGCGTATCGCACGCGGTGGTGACCTGCTTGGACCGGTTGCCCTTGGCGAGCATCACCATCGACCCGCCGGCGGCCTGGAACTGCTCGACGTAGCTGTCCATCCGGCCGGCCGTGGTGGGACCGAACGATCCCGACGCCATGCCCTCCGGGGTCTTGGCCGGACCGGCGTAGTACACCGGGTGGTTCTTCAGGTACTCGGGCATCGGCTCGCCCGCGTCGAGTCGTTCCTTGATCTTGGCGTGCGCGATGTCGCGGGCCACCACCAGCGGACCGGTCAGCGACAGCCGTGTCTTGACCGGGTGCTTGGTGAGCTCGGCCAGGATCTGGTCCATCGGTTGGTTCAGATCGATCTCGACCACCTCGCCGCCCGCGATGTCCTCGGCGACGCCGGCGTCCGGCATGTACTGCGCGGGATCGGTCTCCAACTGCTCCAGAAAGACGCCGTCGGCGGTGATCTTGCCGAGAGCCTGACGGTCGGCGGAGCACGAGACGGCGATCGCGACGGGCAGCGACGCTCCGTGGCGCGGCAGCCGGATCACCCGGACGTCGTGGCAGAAGTACTTGCCGCCGAACTGCGCGCCGATCCCGAACGACTGGGTCAGCTTGAACACCTCCTCCTCGAGTTCCGGGTCGCGGAAGGCGTGCCCGGAGAGGTCGCCCTCGGTGGGCAGGGTGTCGAGGTAGTGCGCGGAGGCGTACTTCGCGGTCTTCAATGCGAACTCTGCGGAGGTGCCGCCGACGACCACCGCGAGGTGGTACGGCGGGCACGCCGCGGTGCCGAGCGAGCGGATCTTCTCATCGAGGTACTCCAGCAGCCGCTTGGGATTCAGGATCGCCTTGGTCTCCTGGAACAGGAACGACTTATTGGCGCTGCCGCCGCCCTTGGCCATGAAAAGGAACTTGTACTCCGGTCCCTTGGGCCCCTGCTCGGTCGCGTAGATCTCGACCTGAGCCGGGAGGTTGGTGCCGGTGTTGCGCTCCTCGTACATGGTGATCGGAGCGTTCTGCGAGTACCGCAGGTTCAGCTTGGTATACGCGTCGTAGACGCCGCGCGAGATCCACTCGCCGTCGTCGACGCCGGTCAGCACGCCTTCGGACTTCTTGCCCATCACGATGGCGGTGCCGGTGTCCTGGCACATCGGAAGCACGCCGCCGGCCGAGATGTTCACGTTCTTCAGCAGGTCGAGGGCCACGAAGCGATCGTTGCCCGAGGCCTCGGGATCGTCGATGATCTTCCGCAACTGCCGCAGGTGCGCCGGCCGCAGGTAGTGGCTGATGTCGTGCATCGCCTCGGCGGTCAGTCTCTGGAGCGCTTCGGGTGCCACCTTGAGGAAGGTCTGGCCGTCGACCTCGATGGTCGAGACGCCTTCGGTGGTGACGAGACGGTACGGGGTCTCGTCGGCACCGATCGGCAGCAGGTCGGAGTAGAGGAATTCGGGGGCTGAGGCTGATTCACTCACGACTGGCATCGTAGCCCTCGCGATGTGCGCGGCTGACCGCCGCCGGGGGTGAGGGCGCCGCCGGCGGGCCGGGCGACCGGTGTGCAGGCGCGAGGTCCGTTCAGTGCCAATGCATGTCGATGTGGTCCGCGGGAGACGCGCGGCGGCCGCCGTCGACCCGGAGAGCGTCGACGGCCGACTCGTAGCCGCGGACGATCAACTCGTCGCCGCGCGAGAAGTCCATCGGGCCGATGTCGAGTGGGCACGGCGGCGGCAGCACGATCAGCTCCGCGTCGCCGGTGTACTCCCGGATGTCCCGAATCAGCCGCTTGTGGATGAGAAGGGTCATCGTGTGGATCAGCGTTCCCGCCACACCCGTGGGAGGTTCGGTCAACGCGCACGGATACCCGCAGGGAAGGACGTAGACGGTGTCCGCCCGTGCGGAGAGCGCCTGCGAGATCGCGGTGTTGTCGGCGACGCCGCCGTCGATCAGCAGCCGGCCGTTCCACTCGACGGGTGGAAGCAGTCCGGGGATCGCGGTGCTGGCCAGGACTGCCTCGGCCACGGGGCCGTGATCGATGTTCACCTCGTCGCCGGTCAGCAGGTCGGTCGCGACCACTGTCAGCCGAATGGCCGCGTCGTCCATCTGCTCGAAGTCGAGATACCGGTCGGTCAGGTTGCGCAGTCCCTGGTCGCCGAAGAGCGCGGGCTGATGCCCGAGGAGACCGCTGACGATGTGCCGTGGACTGGGCGGGAACAGTTGCCACGTGTGCAAGCCGCGCCAGATGTCGCCGAGTTCGTCGACGACGCGTGGACCGAACCCTCGGCCCGCCACGTACGCCGCGTTCAACGCACCCACCGAGGTACCGACCAGGAAATCGGGCTGCACCTCCCGTTCGGCGAGAGCGCGGAGCATACCGATCTGCATCGCCCCGAGGTTCGCGCCGCCGGACAGTACGAAACCCGTGGTCATCGCCCCACCTCCTCGACTCCACGATAGGTCGGGCGGCACGGGAGTGGGTGCGATCACTCGCGCGCGGGAAGCCCGACGTCGGTGCGGTGGTGTTCGAGTTCGTGCAGGACGTACATCGCGAAGGTCTCCACCGTGAACACGGTGCCGTCTCCGCGCAGTCCCTCGCGCGACCAATCGTCCTCTCGCACGAGCCGGTACATCTCGGCGAAGCCCGCCACCGCCGCGGTGAGTTGGCTGCTCACCGCGTCGGGACTCTGCGACCCGTAGTCGGCTTCCACCGCCGCGGCGTCCTGATCCCAGTCATCGAAGCAGACCGGCTGCGTGCGCAGCATCTCGTCGAGGCGTTCGGTCATCACGCTTCCGACGTCGCGGACGTGACAGGCGTACTCGAGCGCCGACCACGTGTGGTCGTCGGGCCGCACGCGCACGTCGGCACGAGCCAGAACGGTGTTCCATCCGGTGATCGACGCGGCGATCCGGTCGGCGACGTCCTCCCGCCGGACGGTGGCGGGATCGAATCCGCACGCGGGGCATCGCTGCCTCGTCACCCAGGTCCAATCCTTGCCGTCTGGCTCGAAAGTCATGAAATCAGACTAAGTCCACCGAGGCCGGAGAGGCGCGGCCTCCGACCTCCGTCCGCGTGGCGCCCGAGGCCGGCGGTTCGATCCGCGCTCACCGCGTCAGAGACCGTCGAGGATCTTCAGGCGCAGCCGATCGTGTTCCTCGCGCGAGATCCGCCCGCCGTCGAGCAGCCCGGCGAGTTCGTCGAGTCGCTGCGAAGTCGACCGGCCGTCGGCGGTCGCGGGTCGAGACGCCTCGTGCTCGGTGAGAATCGTCTGGATCTCGGAGCGGACCTCGGGATGGCTCCGGATGTCGAGCGTGGGGCCGAGTGCGACGCCGTGTCTGCTGAGCGCGTCGACGATCCGCAGCAGAGGTTCAGCCTGTCCCGTGAGGTCGTGGGTGCGACCGTCGTCCTCCGAGACGAACCGGGCCGGCACCGCACCCGTGTACAGCGCGGTGGCGTGCCAGTCGATCACGACCCGGCCGTCGGCGCCGACAGTCACGCCGACCAGCCCGCGGCCGAGCGAGCCCACCGAAGCGGTCGGTACCACGGTCTTGAGTTCGGTGGTGAACTCGTCGATCCGCGGCCCGCGGATCTCCAGTCGAAAGGCCATCACTCGGTGGCCGCCGATCTCGGTGGCGGTGTCGGCGACGTGCGCGATGGTGCCGATGCCGGGGACCCCGGGCTCGTCGAGCTCTTGGACCGGAGGATGCGACCTGTGGAGCTTGAGGGCGATGAAGGTCGCGATGACGACGACGTCGACCAGCCCGATGACGCCGACGATCAGCATCCACAGCGGCGGGCTCGGGACCACCAGGTAGACGATGATGAAGACAGGGAACACGATGCCGGCGAGGAGGGAGAAGCCGAGAACCCTCGCGAAGGTGCCCAGAAGAGTCGAACCGCGCATGTGCCAACCGTAAACGAGACGAACCGAGTCATCGCAACGGCGTGCTGGTCCGGGAAGCCGGGTTCATGGCCGGGTGTGCACTCGCGACGTAACCTCGTCTGTGTGAGCATTCGCGCAGGAATCGTCGTCACCGGCACCGAAGTCCTCAGCGGCCGAATCACCGACCGGAACGGTCCGTGGGTCTCGCAGCGACTCCTGGAGATCGGAGTCGACGTCGCGCACATCACCGTCTGCGGCGACCGCCCGCGCGATCTCGCCGCGCAACTCCGATTCCTCTCCGATGAGCGCGTCGATCTGATCGTCACCACCGGCGGGCTCGGACCCACCGCCGACGATCTCACCGTGGCCGCGGTCGCGGATTTCACCGGCCGCGACCTCGTCGCCGATCCGGTGATGCGACAGACCATCGAGTCGGTGATCCGCGGCTGGCGCAAGTACGACGACGTGCTCCCCGACGCAGTGGTGGCGGCGATCGACAAGCAGGCGCTGATCCCGGCGGGCGCGGAGGCGATTGCGCCTGTCGGCACCGCGCCGGGTGTGGCGGTGGCCGCCACCGACGACGTTCCGGCGATCCTGGTCCTGCCCGGCCCGCCGCACGAGGTGCACGGGATGTGGCCGGCAGCCCTCGCGACCTCCGCCGTCGAGGACGCGATCGCCGGGCGCGACTCGTACGACCAGCACACGATCCTCGCGTACGGGCTGTCGGAGGCGGACCTGGCGGTGTCGTTGCGACGCGCCGAGGGAGTGGTCGAAGGCTTCGACGAGCTCGAGATCACCACGTGCATGCGAGGCGGCGAACTCGAGATCGTCACCCGCTTCGAATGCAGTGCCGCGCAATCGTATCGGGATCTGGAAGAACTCATCCTGACCAGGCACGGCGACCGCGTGTTCTCGACCGACGGCGAGCCGATCAACGAGGTTCTCGCGCGGCTGCTCGGGTCACGCACCATCGGTACGGCCGAGTCGTGCACCGGCGGAATGGTGGCGGCGGCGCTCACCGACCGTGCGGGATCCTCGGCCTACATGCTCGGCGGCGTGGTCTCGTACGCGAACGACGTGAAGTCGGGCGTGCTCGGCGTCCCCGAAGACCTCATCGCCGAGCTCGGGGCGGTGAGCGAACCCGTCGCCGCTGCGATGGCCGAGGGCGCGAGGCGCGTCCTGCGCTCCGACATCGCCGTCTCCACCACCGGAATCGCCGGGCCCGGCGGAGAACGTCCCGGAAAGCCGGTCGGGACGGTGTGCTTCGGCCTGGCGATCGACGGTCGCCCGACCGTCACCGTCACGCGGAAGTTCCCAGGCGACCGCGGTGCGGTGCGGCGGCTCGCCACCTCCGCGGCGCTGCACATGGTGGCCGGCGCACTGCGCGAGTAGCGCCGACGAGAACCGCGGCCGGAACCGGCCCAGTCACGCACCCAACAGGGCGATCGCGACCAGAAGGTAGAACAGCGTGACGGCGACCAGGAAGACCCGCTCGGCCGTGCCGAAGAGTCTGCGACGCAGGGGTGTGATGACCAACGCCGCGATCGCCGCGATCAGGGCGACGAGCGTGACGATGTGAAGGACCTGTCCGGCGACCGCCAGGCTGCCGCCGACCGCGTCGGTCATCCAGCGGGAGAAGTTCCCGGTGAGCGAGTACGCGATGGCGAACCAGGCGATCGCCAGGACGTAGTGGACGATGCCGATACGCGTGATCGTCTGGCCTTCGACGTCGGTCGGGACCAGCGGAAGCACAGTGAAGATCGCCGTGAGAATCAGCAGGAGGACGACCGTCAGACCGCGGTCGGGCCAGTCGGTCAGGCCCCACCACACCGCGCCTGCGAGAGTGAGCCAGCCCAGGGCGGTGGTCCAGGTCATCGCGGCGGAGAGTCGCTTGGTGGGACCGACGGCGTAATCGCTGACCGCGTGCTCGATCGCGTTGTAGGGGCTCGCAACCATGTGCAGCCCGGCGAACATGCCGAGGCGCGCAAGCCACAGAATCACCGAGATGACGGCCAGTACGGAACTCATCTCTGCATTCTTGCGCGTCGGAGCCGACGCCGCTCGCCGAATCTCAGACGGTCGGTTGCCACGACCGCGCGAGCGCACGGTATCCGCGCTCGGACAACGCGTGTTCCGATGCGCGCAGATCGGCTAGCTGCGGATCGTCGTTGACCGCTCGTTCGACGACGGCGAGCTGCTGTGACAGCTCGTAGTGGAGAGCCACGCGCGCGCGATGACCGTCGGGCTCGAAGGCCCGGCCGGCACGGTTGACGGCGTCGACGGCGTCGATGGCTCGGGCGGTTCGCCGCGACTGGGTCAGCGCGAGCTTCCTCGGGAACCGGTACGAGGTGAGCCAGGTGACGACGAGCGCGGCGAGCGCGCCGACGATGGTGTCGAGGAAGCGGTCGGCGGACACGAGTTCGGCTCCGGCACCGGTGACCGACTCGACCATCACCAGTGCCATCGGCGTGATGAAGATGAGCGCGATCGCGTAGTTCAGCGCGAGCAGCGCGTACATGCCGGTCATGCACGCCAGAACGATCACGATCGACCACCACTCGTTCGGGTGCAGCAGCGAGAGCAGGTACGTCGCACCGACGCCGATCATGGTCCCGACGGTGCGTTGACCGGCTCGCCGGATCGACGTCGCGCGGTCGGACCACTGGTTCAGGATGATGACGCCGGTGAGGATCGCCCAGTACGGGTGTCCGGCGCCGGTGCTGAGCGCTACCAGTCCGCCGAGGGCGGCGACGAAGCCCATTCGCCATGACGTGAACCACTCCACCGAGGTCCAGTGCAACGCGTGGGAGGCGAGGTACGCAGTGGCGGGCCTGCGTTCGACGAGCGCGGCGCGGGGGACGTCGTCGCGCAGCGTCGGGTCCTCCCCGAGACGGGTCAGCATCTGTGAGTACAACGCTGACTGCGCCTCGTACAGCGTGTCCGCGAGTTCGTGGTGCCGTGCGTTGCGGGTCGCCGGCCATGCTGATCGGAGAGTGACGAGGGCGCTGTCGCACGCCGCGAAGGCGGTGTTCCGGATCTGGCGGCGCATCTCGTCCGGGACGTCGTCGGGCAGACCGACGTACGCGGCCACCGCTGCCTTCGCTCGCGCCACCGCACGCTCCTCAGGCCCGTGCGGCTCGAACAGGAGGGGGACGGTGAGCAATGCCGCCGTGATGGTTCCGGCCAGTGCGGTGAGACCGACCAGACTCCAGCCGAGGTGCTGGTCGACACCGAAGAACGCGCCGACGATGCCCGCGTACATCGGCAGCACCGGTGACGGTCCCCGGCCGAGCATGAAGGTGTTGTACAGCATCGAGAAGACCACCACGATGAGTACCGCCGCCGGAACGAAGGCCCAGCGGTGCGGCGCGATCGCCACACCGAAGGACATGGATCCCACGATCAGCGCCGTGACCAGAAGGGTGTTGCGCACCCGGGGCCACAGCGGGCGATCGGTCTCCCAGAACGTGACGAAGGCGCCGAGCATCCCGAAGATGCCGAGTTCAGGGCCGAAGAGCGCACAGCAGATCAGGACTGTCGTCGCGGTGATCGCGGCCTTGACGAGTGCCGGCCGGATGGTGCCCGGGATGTGCTGCACCGCGAAGAGGCCCAGTAACCCGCGGGTCACGCGACGCAGTGCGGGGGAGCGTACGGGACCGTTCTCATTCACACCGTTCGACGTTAGTCGAACGTTCGAGCCGATGACGCGGCGGGAGTGTCCAAGAAATCGAACAGTCGGCAACTCTCATACGGCCCTAAATTGACGTTCATGAGAATCCGTGTAGCACTCGTCGCACTGTGCGTCGCCGCCGCATCCCTCGTCGGGAGCGGAAGCGCCGCGGGGCCGTCGATGGCCGATCCGCCCCCGTCGGGCGGCGTCTCCGGGTCGAAGCCGTACAACCTGTACACGCACGGCTTCCTGAGTTCGCCGACCGTGGGCTACCGGGTCACCGACCACGGGCCGGTGCGCAAGATCGGCGGCAACCCCGTCGCGGGAATGGGCTCGTGGCCGAAGACAGCGTCGCCCGACGGCAGGCATCTGCTCGTCGCATCCGGTGTGCCCGCGGTCCTGCGCAACTACGACATCGACAACGTCGGCCGACTGCACCTGCGGCAGGAGACGCCGCTACCGGACATTCCGGTCGGTCTCGAGTTCACTCCGGACAGTAAGAACTTCTATCTCACGATGGGCGTCGCCAACGCCACGATTCAGCCGTACCGCATGACGGACGACGGCTCGGCGCGGCCGTTGGGCCGGCGGGTTCCGGTGGGGCAGCCGCTCGACGGTCTCACGACGGTGATGGTGACGCCGAACACCCGCCATCTCATCGTCGGCAGCTACCTGCGCCACGAGTTGCTCCGCTTCGACATCAAGGCGGACCGCACCCTCACCCCGGTGCGGCAGCGCGTGCCGACGCAGTCGGGCCCGATCTTCCCGGTCATCACGCCCAATGGCCGGCACGTGTACATCATGAACGAGACCGGCAACAGCGTGTCCGGCTACAACATCCTGGGTGACGGGCGACTGGTGCCGACCGGGCAGGCTCCGATGCCGACGGGTCTGTTCCCGCATGTGGCCAGCGTGACTCCCGACGGCCGATTCATGTACGTCCCGAATCTGGCGTCGACGTTCATCAGCGTGTTCGCGATCAATTCGAACGGCACACTCCGCGCGCTGCCGAATGCGCAGACCGGCACCAGCCCGCTCGGGCCGATGCCCGAGTCCTCCACGCTCTCGCCGAGCGGCAAGGTGCTGTGGACACTCGGCCAGGACATGGCGCGCGGCAACGAGTGCATCATGCAGCGGTTCTTCGTGATGCCCAACGGCACGCTGCGCCACGACCGCTCCACCTATGTGCGAACTGGAACGCTGATCTCCGACGGAAAGATCATCACAATGGCCCCCGGCCGGTAGTCACCCCCGGCCGGTGACCACGGTCGCGGTGGACCGTGGACGCGACGTCGGGGCAGGCGACAGCCTGCGCCGACGTTGTCGTTCGGTCGGCCGGAGGTGTGCGTACTGATCTCTGCAACTGCGGATGTGACCGCGAATATCGGGTGCCCCCACCGGGATTCGAACCCGGACTGAGCGGATTTTAAGTCCGATGCCTCTGCCGTTGGGCTATGGGGGCGCGTGACAAGCATGCCAGGCCGCCGGAGGCCGGGTGTCTGCCGGTCTCCGCCGAACCGGTGGAACCGGACTTCAACCGTGGCGCCTGCCGCAGAAACGGAGTACGCTCATTAATGAGCGTGATCGACGATTGCGGGAGGTGGCAGGTGGTCGAGAACGAGACGGCTGCCGGCGGGCGCCGCGACCGCAATATGCGTCAGAAGCGCGACCGCATCTTCCGCGCGGCGACGGAACTGTTCGCCGAGAAGGGATACGACGCCGTCACCACGCGCGAGATCTCCGAACGTGCCGACGTCGCCGCCGGGACCCTGTTCCGGTACGCGTCGTCGAAGGTCGAACTGCTGCTGATGGTCTACAACGAGCAGTTCCGTCGATCACTGGAGTCCGGCGTCGAACGTTCCGCCGAGTCGGACGACGTGGTCGACGCGCTGCTCGCGGTGGTCGCGCCCATACTCCGGAGCGCCGCCGTGCGGCCGGAGAATGCGGCCGCCTACCAGCGGGAGTTGGTCTTCGGAACCCGATCCGAACGATATCGAGCAGAGGGCGTCGGCCTGGTTCGACAGACCGAGGCGGCGCTGGCGGACGTGCTCGCCGCGGAGGCGCGCCGACGGGGCGTCGTCACATCCGCGGACGCGGTGCGCGCCGCCGGCCGCTCGGTCTTCGCCGCGGTCCACCTCGACGTCGCGCGCAGCGCCGCGACACTCGACGACCCCGAGTCCGACGCCCCCTCCGACCCCGCCGATCTGCGCAGGCAACTCCGGCAGATCGTCGATGGATTCTTAGCCGATCACGATGAGAGGAACTGACAATGTCCGACATCAAGAAGGTAGTGGTACTGGGAACGGGCGTGCTGGGATCGCAGATCGCGTTCCAGTCGGCCTACAGCGGGTTCGAGGTCACCGCTTACGACATCGACGACGACGCCCTCGCCAAGGCGAAGGAGCGGTTCGCCGGACTGGTCGAGACTTACAAGAACGAGGTGCCGGGCGCCGCGGACGGGAAGGCCGAGGCCGCCCTGGCCGAGCTGGCGTACTCCTCGGATCTGGCAGAGGCCGTCGCCGACGCCGATCTGGTGATCGAAGCCGTTCCCGAGGTACTCGACCTCAAACGCGACATCTATCAGAAGCTGTCCGCCGTGGCGCCGGAGAAGACCATCTTCGCGACCAACTCGTCGACCTTGCTGCCCAGCGACATCGTGGGGTCCACCGACCGCCCGGACCGGTTCCTGGCATTGCACTTCGCCAACCGCGTGTGGCAGTTCAACACCGCCGAGGTGATGGGCACCGCACAGACCTCGGCGACTGTCTTCGACACGATCGTCGAGTTCGCGGGCGAGATCGGCATGGTGGCCATCCCCATCCACAAGGAGAAGGCCGGCTATGTGCTCAACTCACTGCTCGTTCCCTTCCTCAACGCGGCGCTCGAACTGGCGGCGGGCGACTACGCCGAACCCAAGGACGTCGACAACACCTGGCGGATCGCAACCGGAGCACCGATCGGGCCGTTCCAGATGTACGACGTGATCGGTTTGAACACGCCGTACAACATCATGGCCAACGGTGATGAGCACGCCCAGCAGCTGGCCGCCTGGCTCAAGGAGAACTACATCGACAAGGGCAAGCTGGGGATCGCGGCGGGCGAAGGCTTCTACAAGTACCGGTGACAGGTCCGCACCGGCTCGCGTCGCTTGCCACGGTGGCGTCTGCTCTACCGTGAATGTGATCGGATGTGCGCGAGCCGGTGAGGAGCGGACGAATGGCGGACGATACTTCAGCAGCTGCGATCTCGCCGGAGGCCAAGCGGGTGGCGATCGCGGTGATAGCCGGACTGATCGCCCCGATCCTCGATACGACGATCGTGACGATCGCGTTCGATCGCCTCACCACGGCCCTGCACACCACCGTCGACATGGTGCAGTGGGTCAGCACCGGCTACCTGCTGGCGCTGGCGGTGGCGGTGCCGCTCGCCGGTTGGGCGTCGACGAGGTTCGGTTCACGGATCGCCTGGCGGACGGGCATCGTGCTCTTCCTGCTCGGGTCTGTTCTCTGTGCAGTCGCATGGAACATCCACGCGCTCATCGTCTTCCGTGTGCTCCAGGGGTTCGGCGGTGGGCTGTTGTTCCCGCTGATGACGTCGATTCTGGTGGCGGCAGGCGGTGGTCGCGCGATGGGCCGGCTCGTGGCACTGGTGAGTCTGCCGACGGCGCTCGGCCCGATTCTGGGTCCGGTGATCGGCGGCGTGATCCTGCACTGGCTCGACTGGCAGTGGCTCTTCGTGGTGAACGTCCCGGTCTGTCTGGTCGCGCTGGCGCTCTCGCACCGGATCCCGGACGACCGTGCGCCCGACTCCGACCGCGCCCGTCTCGACGTGATCGGCCTGTGCCTGCTCGCACCCGGTCTGGTCGGAGTGCTCCTCGGCCTCTCGAACACCCACCGCGGTGTGATGCGAACCGACGTCCTGCTCCCGATGCTCGCCGGTGTCGTGCTCCTGGCCGTCTTTGCGTTCCGCTCCGCTCACGCCACGGGAGCCACGCTCGTCGACGTGCGGGTGCTGGCCCGGCGCGCGGTGTCGGCGTCGTCGATCGGGCTGTTCTTCTTCAGCGTGGTCTCGTTCGGTGCGATGCTCGCGCTGCCGTTGTATCTGCAGAGCGAACGTGACGAGTCGGTGCTCATGGCCGCCCTCGTCCTCATTCCGCAGGGAGTGGGTGCCCTGATGTCTCGGTCCCTCGCCGGTGCACTGACCGATCGCATCGGGGCTCGCTGGATCGCTGTTGCGGGCTTCGGCATCGTCGCCGTGGCCACCGTCCCGTTCGCGCTCGCGGACGCCTCGACGAATCTGGTGTGGCTGATGGTCGCGCTCTTCGTTCGCGGTCTGGGGCTGGGAACACTGCTGAGTCCGCTGATGGCGGCGGGCTTCGTGGGGGCCGACGGTTCGGAACGCAACGACATCAGTGTCGTCACGCGGTCGTTCCAGCAGGTCGGCGGCTCATTCGGGACGGCGGTGATCGCCGTCGTCCTGACCGCCGGCGCCACCATGACCATCGGGTTCCGCTACTCGTTCTGGTGGGCCACCGGCCTGGCGGTCGCGGGCGGTGTGCTGGCGCTGCTGCTCCCGGGCCGGGCCTCGGTGCCGGCGTCCAACGTCCGGCGCGAAGGTGTCCGGGCCTGAGGCACGAAGGAACATCGACGCCGGCGCTGGTGTTGGACCGAGACGACATCAATTCTTGGAGGCGCGCTCATGCAGGTCGAGATCTGGACCGACGTCAACTGTCCCTTCTGCTATCTGGGAAAGAAGCGATTCAACGACGCGTTGGCCGAGTTCGACCACGCCGAGCAGGTGCAGGTGGTGCACCGCTCGTTCGAACTGGACCCGACGGTGCCCGCGGGAACCTCGGGCGACGTAGTGCAGCATCTGGCGGAGAAGTACGGGCGCACCCTGGAGCAGGCCGCGGAAGGCGAGCGACGGCTCGGCGACGCGGCGAAGGAGGCCGGGCTGGAGTACGTCACCGACGGGCGCGACTACGGCAACTCCTTCGATATGCACCGGCTCCTTCACTGGGCGAAGGAACTGGATCGGCAGGAGGCGATGCTGGACGCGCTGTACCTGGCCAATTTCGCGGAGAGCGAGCCGTTGTTCGGCGACACCGAGCGCCTCGTCCGGGTCGCAGTCGGTGCCGGTTTCGACGAGACGAGTGTGCGAGAGGTTCTCTCCGACGAGCACCGATACGCAGACCTGGTCCGCGCCGACGAACGGCAGGCGCAGGAGTTCGGCGTCAACGGAGTGCCGTTCTACGTCTTCGACCGCAAGTACGCGGTGTCCGGGGCGCAGCCGGCGGAATTGTTCACCCAAGTCCTCAACAGGGCATGGGACGACCGTCCTGCTCCGACGGTGCTCGCCGACGGCGACGCCTGCGGTCCCGAGGGTTGTGCCGTCCCACAGGACTGATCTGGTCTGTGCCGTCGTCTACGGCGCCACATCCGTGTAGTCGGTGAATCCGTACTGATCGTGCGGACCGATGACGGAGAACTCGAACAAGCCCTCGCCCCGCACGGTGCGATCCCCCTCCGACAGTTCGAAGGTCGCGAGATGGTCGGCAGGACAGAACAGCTTCATGGTCGCGTCGAGTTCGGAGACCTTCAGGTGCAGCGACTCCACCTTCTCCTCGCCCTGCCACATGCCGTGCCGCCAGTCCTGTTCCAGTCCGTAGCCCGTGCCGAATCCGATGAAGTTCGCCAGCCGTGGCGCGCAGCGCACCACGATCTCCTCGCCTCCGGGGCGGATGAACCGCAGGATGGCCGACGCCGGCTCGCGCCCGCCCGAGACGAACGTGACGTCGTGCTCCACGCGGCCGAGCCATTCCGGCTCGCGCGCCGGATCGTTCCAGATCCGTCGCGCATCGCCCATGACCCGCTCGCCGGTGCGCAGTTCCTGCACGATCACCGTGACCGCGTAATCGTCGAACCGCATCACCGAGTAGATCCAGAAGAACGACGCGGCATCGGTCTCGGCGGCGCGTCGCCCCGGCGGCTCCGCTTCGCCGACCGGGCGCACACCCCACGACCGGTCGCGGTTGCCGCGCCAGGTGTGCGGCTCCACCGCGAAATGAGTGCCGTCCACTGTCATCGATCCGGTCCATCGGCCGGTCTGGACGAATCGCATGGTGTCGAAGGTGACGCGTTCGAGCTGTCGCTGAAAGTGGCGCGGCTCCAGAGCAGCAGGAGAGTCGGCGTCGAAGACGAGATCGAAGGAGAGGTCTCCGTGACCCGGCGCGAGTCGCACGTGCAGCTTCTGCAGACCGTCCACCACCTCGACGAGGAAGGGGCCCACGCGCAGGTCGTTGCGGTTGGCGCCCAGCGCCCGTGATCCTCGCACCACGATGTGCTCGTCGCGATACCGCACCACGGCGAAACAATCGGTGACGCCGAGATTGGGATACACGCCGAGTCCGACGATCAGCCACGGGTCGTCGGGATCGCCGTGATGGCAGTTGAAGTAGTAGCGATCGTAGAAGTTGCGGTCGGAGGTGCCGACGTGACGGATCACCTCGGCGACCTGGTGAATCGGGTAGTCGTCCATCTCCGAGAGCATCATTTCACCTGTTCCCAGTAGGTACCGGCCAGCATCGCTTCGAGCGTCGCCCGGTGCATGATCAGTTCGTCGGGATCAGCGGGTTCGGCTGCTTGACCGAAATGGATCGCGCGACATTGGATTCGGAACATCACCACCGCGTGGATCAGGGCCGCGTACGTGGTGTAGAAGTCCAGATCGGCGGGTGCGTGTCCGGTCTGCCGCCGGTATTCGGCGGCGACGTCCTCGCGTCGCAGGAAGTCGGGCAGTCCCTCGATTCCCGCCATCTCCGCGAGGTCCTGAAAGAAGCGGTGGAGAAAGATCATCCACCCGATGTCGAGTTCCCTCGGGCCGAGGGCGGCCATCTCCCAGTCGAGAACGGCCACCGGTTCGAAATCGCGGTACATGATGTTGCCGATGCGGGCGTCTCCCCAGGTGAGCACGTTCTCGGCCGGCTCCGGCCTGTTCTGCTCGACCCAGGCGAAGGCGCGTTCGATGAGTGGCGACCCCGCCCGGCCTGCGCTGGCCCAGCGGTAGAAGTCGCGAAGGCGCCGGATGTGTGCGGCGAGCGGAGACTCGCCGGCGGCGGGCTGCGCGATGAACACGTCCGGCACCGGTACGCGGTGGATCTCGGCGAGGACTCGGACCGTCGCACACATCATCGACGATCGCTGTTCGGGCGTGGCCTCGGTGACCCAGGAGCCGAAGTTGTACGGCATGACATCCGGCGGCACCTGTCCGTCCACGCGGTCCATCACGAAGAACGGTGCGCCCAGCGCCGCCGATCCCGTCTCCGACCACCAGAGCCGGGGCAGCGGAATGTCGGAATGAGTGCGGACGTGATCAATGAGCCGGTACTGACCGTCGAGGTCGTAGGAGGGGAAGACCGGATCGCTCTCGGCTTGCGGCGCCACGCGGATCACCAGGGACCGCTCCTGACCTCCCCACGACGCTTCGGCGAGGAGCGTCTCGCTCGACATCCCGTTCGACTCCGGCACCGTCACGGCCGTGACACGTGCATCGGGACCCTCCTGCCGACGCAACCAGTGACCGAGTCGTTCGCGGAGCCAGTCCGGATCGCGCCGGGATTCGCTCGGTCGTGCCACCTGCGCGCTGCCTTCGTGATCGATCGCATCCGCCATATGTCGATTGAAACACGTTCTATTTCAAACGTGTGGTGAATCACTCGGCGGCGGCCGGGGCTTCCTCGAATGGACGCCCAGTTGCTAACTTAACGCTGATAAGTGATCGCGATCAGGGGACTCGGAGATGCTCACTGGATTGACACGACGTGTGGTCGGCGCGCCCAGACTGGTACTGGGAGTAGCGGTGGTGCTGCTCGCGCTGTGCGGCTTCTACGGGCTCGGTGCCGCGGACAAGATGCTCGCCGGCGGATACGACGACCCGCATGCGGAGTCGTCCCAGGCCCGCGACGTCCTCGATCGGGAGTTCCATCGGGGCGGTGCCGACGTGGTGGTGAAGATCGACGGGCCCGCGGGTACCGATATGGCGACGAGCGGCGCGGCCGCGGAGGTCGGCCGGAAGATCGTCGGTGAGCTCGAGGCGGCGGGCTACGTACAGAAGCCCATCCTCTCGATCTGGTCGAATCCGGGGCTGGCCGGAGAACTCCTCAGTAGGGACAAGTCCTCCACGCAGATCATCGCGGGCCTCGACGGCGGTGACGAACTGGCTCCGAAGCACGCGGCCGAACTGTCCGATCGGCTCACCGGGAAAATCGACGGCTTCGAGGTGAAGGTCGGCGGCCAGGGGTTGATGTACAGCCAGGTGAATCAGCAGACGTCGAAGGATCTCGCGGTGGCGGAGGCCATCGCGATCCCGATCAGCTTCCTGCTCCTGATCGTGGTGTTCGGCGGGGCGGTGGCCGCGGCACTGCCGATTCTGGTCGGCGTGGCGGCGATCGCCGGAACTATGGCGTTACTGCGGGTCATTGCGGGATTCGCCGACGTGTCGATCTTCGCGCTCAACCTCACCACCGCGATGGGGCTGGCGCTGGCGATCGACTACACCCTGTTGATCGTCACCCGATACCGCGAGGAGGTCGATCGCGGGTTGAGCCGTCGCGACGCCGTGCTCCGAACGATGGACACCGCCGGGCGCACGGTGTTCTTCTCCGGCATCACGGTCGGACTGTCGCTCGCGGCGCTGGCGATCTTCCCGATGTACTTCCTCCGTTCGTTCGCCTATGCGGGCGTCGGTGTGGTGGTCGTGGCGGTGGCCGCGGCCCTGATCATCACGCCCGCACTGTTGGTGGTTCTCGGCGATCGTGTCGACGCGCTCGACGTCCGGGCGTGGATCCGGCGGCGGCGCGGCCGTCCCGAGCCGGAACCGAAGCCGATCGAGCAGACGGGCTGGTACCGCATGGCGACGGTGGTGCTGCGACGCGCCGTCCCCGTCGCGATCATCGTTCCCGCAGTGCTGCTGCTCCTCGGAGCACCCTTCCTCGGCATCAAGTTCGGCTTCCCCGACGACCGCGTGCTGCCGTCGACGGCCACCGCCCACTCGGTGCAGCAGGAGATCCGGGACGAGTACGACCAGGACTCGGGCGGCACGGCGACCGTGGTGGTCGAGGGGGCGGTCTCCGACCACGCGATGTCGGACTACGCGGCGGCACTGTCGAGAGTCACCGGGGTCGGCGCCGTCACAGCCCCGGTCGGCGTATTCCTGGAAGGGCGTCAGGTGGCGCCCGGCGACCCCTCGGCCGGGTCGGGCGAGTACTCGGTGGTGACGGCGTCGAGCGACGTCGATCCGCTGAGCGAGGCAGGTCAAGATCAGGTGTCGGCGCTGCGCGCGGTCCCGGCCCCGCAGGGTTCAGTGGTCCAGGTGACCGGCCTCGCCGCACTCAACCACGATGTGGTCGCGGCGTTGCTCACCTATCTGCCGTGGGTGCTCGGTGTGATCGCCGTGCTCACGTATGTCCTGCTGTTCCTGTTCAGCGGGAGCGTGGTGCTACCGCTCAAGGCCGTCGTCCTGAACGTGCTGTCGCTGTCGGCCACGTTCGGCGCGATGGTCTGGATCTTCCAGGACGGTCACCTCGGGGGCCTCGGCACCACGTCGACCGGCTACCTGGTGGCGACGATGCCCGTGCTGATGTTCTGCATCGCCTTCGGGCTCTCGATGGACTACGAGGTGTTCCTGCTCGGCAGAATCAGGGAGGAGTGGCTCAAATCCGATCGGACCAGAGCAGCCAACGACCACGCCGTCGCCGTCGGCATCGCCCGAACCGGGCGCGTGGTCACGGCAGCTGCCCTGCTGATGAGCATCGTCTTCGCCGGGATCGCCGCGTCGGAGGTGTCGTTCATGAGAATGTTCGGAGTCGGTCTCACCATCGCAGTGTTGATGGACGCGTCGTTCATCCGCATGCTTCTGGTTCCCGCGTTCATGCGGATCATGGGAGTGGGAAACTGGTGGGCGCCGGCACCGCTTCGTGCGCTGCACGACCGGTTCGGATTCAAGGAGGAGTGAACTGCGGTCATGAACGATCATGTGTCGCCCCGTCCGCGCTCACCGCGAGGATCGGGCGATCAGCTCGCCGAGGAGATCATCTCGGCCACCACCGACCTGCTCATCGAGTCGGGCAGTGAGGAGAAGGTGTCCATCCGGGCGGTCGCGGGCCGTGTCGGGGTGACGCCTCCGTCGATCTACTTGCACTTCGAGGACAAGGAAGCGCTGCTCGACGCCGTATGCGCCCGATTCTTCGAGCAGTTCGACGAGGTGATGATGCGGGCGTCGGAGGGGATCGACGACCTCTTCGACCGCGGCTTGGCGCAGGGGCTGGCCTACGTCCGGTTCGCCATCGACAGTGCCGTGATGTACCGCATCACCTTCGCCCGCGTCACCCCGCCGGGGGAGCCGACGCTCACCGACGAGGTCTTGCTCTCGTCGGCGTTCGTGCACTTCTCCGACACCGTCGAAGAGATGATGGACCAGGGACTGATTCCACGTGCGGACACCGTGCAGACGGTCCTCACGCTCTGGGCCACTGCGCACGGTCTCGCATCGCTGATGATCGCCAAGCCGGGCCTGCCGTGGGGTGAGGGATACGAGCTGGCGGAGTCGGCGCTGCGCGCCGTGTGCAACGGCCTCGGTCAAGAATAGGTAAAGTCGGAACCGAATCGGCTCGAGGATCGTTGAACCCGTGAATCAGCCAAGTCAACTGATGCGCACAACTTTCTAAAGGAGCACCAGTGCGAGAGAGCAGTAACCCGATCATGCGTGGCGTGGTCCGTGACAATAAGAAGGAGGCGGGCGGTTACGCCTCCTTCGGTCAGGGACTGGCGGGCGCCGGCCAGGCGTCGATGGCGACCGGCCAGCAGCAGTACACCGACCAGTACACCCAGGGATACGTGCCTCAGGCCGACACCCGCCCGATGACGATCGACGACGTCGTCACCAAGACCGCAATGACGCTCGGCGTCCTGATCGTCGTCGCCGCCGGCGCCTACTTCGCGATCTCGCAGCAGGCCTCGCTCGCCGCGCCGCTGATGGCTGTCGGTGCGATCGGCGGTCTGATCCTCGTCCTCATCGCGAGCTTCGGCCGCAAACAGGACAACCCCGCGATCGTCCTCACCTACTCGGCATTCGAGGGACTGTTCGTCGGTTCGATCTCGTATGTGTTCGGTAACTGGGTCATCAGCGATGACACCTCGGCCGGTGCGCTGATCGGGCAGGCGGTCCTCGGCACCCTCGGTGTGTTCGTCGGCATGCTGGTGGTCTACAAGGTGGGCGCCATCCGCGTCACCCCCCGATTCACCCGCATGCTGATGGCGGGCATGGTCGGTGTGCTCGTCCTGATGCTCGGCAACCTGGTCCTCGGACTGTTCGGCGTCGACAGCGGCCTGCGGAGCGGCGGACCGATCGCGATCATCTTCTCGCTGGTCTGCATCGCCCTCGCGGCTTTCTCGTTCCTGCTCGATTTCGACCAGGCCGACGAGCTCATCCGCGCCGGCGCGCCGTCGAAGGCGGCATGGGGTGTGGCGCTGGGGCTGACCGTCACCCTGGTCTGGCTGTACGTCGAGATCCTGCGACTGCTGAGCTACTTCAACAGTGACTAGTCAATAGACTTGGCTGGTCGGCTCAGAGCCCGGTGTGCACCGAGAGATCGGTTGCATCACCGGGCTCTTTGTTGTTCGGTGGATACAGGCGCGACGACGGGAGTCGGACATGATCGAACAAGGTCTACGGCGGCGGTTGACGCTTGCGGCGGCGGTCGCGGGCTCGGTTGTGGCGGCGACGGTGGGCGCGGGGACCGCCTCGGCGGCGCCGGTACAGCCGTTCGCGATCCAGCCGGCATCCTTCGGGAACCCGAACGGCAGTTTCGATGTGCCGCCCATCCACTGCGGGCTCGAGAGCGGCCCCGGGGCGGGCCAGGTGACCGTGACCGGAACCCTCTCCGAACGGTGGGGCTGTCTGCCGTTCGGGCGCGTGTGGTGGCTGAACACGGCGACCGGCGCGACCGGCGCCGCACGGATGTCGGCCGGGCTCAACGACCACCCGGCGCAGGCGGTGCTGCACACCGGGCGGGGCCGGATCGTCGTCACGCTGATGGCCGCGGGCGGGGTCGTCACACCGGGATTCGCGACGGTCGACGTTCGCTGAACTGCGAGCGGCCCCGCGGACGCAGAACGGGCGGGTCCGAAGAAGATCTCCGGACCCGCCCGTTCGCGGTCGTGTGAGGGCTCGCCGTCAGAGACGCTCGAGCACCATCGCCATGCCCTGGCCACCGCCGACGCACATGGTCTCGATGCCGAACTGACCGTCGTAGGTGTTGAGGTTGTTCAGCAGGGTGGTGGTGATCCGGGCGCCGGTCATGCCGAACGGGTGACCCAGGGCGATCGCGCCGCCGGAGACGTTCAGCTTGTCATGGTCGATGCCGAGCTCGGCCGCCGAACCCAGGACCTGGACGGCGAATGCCTCGTTGATCTCGAACAGATCGATGTCGGAGATCGACATGCCTGCGACGCGGAGAACCTTGCGCACGGCCTCGATCGGGCCCAGCCCCATGATCTCGGGCGACAGGCCGGTGGCCGCGGTCGCGACGATGCGGGCCAGCGGCTTGAGACCGAGCGCCTTCGCTTTGTCATCGCTCATGACGACCAGCGCGGCGGCGCCGTCGTTCAGCGGGCACGCGTTGCCCGCCGTCACCGTGCCGTCCGGACGGAAGACCGGCTTGAGCTGCGAGATCTTCTCGTAGGTGGTGCCGGCGCGCGGGCCGTCGTCAGTGGTGACCTGGGTGCCGTCGGCCAGCGTGACCGGGTCGATCTCGCGGGCGAAGAAGCCGTCGTTGATGGCCTTCTCGGCACGGTTCTGGCTCAGGACGCCCCAGCGGTCCTGATCCTCGCGGGAGATGCCGGTGTACGAGGCGACGTTCTCGGCGGTCTCGCCCATCGCGATGTAGACGTCGGGGAGCAGCCCGTCCTCGCGGGGATCGTGCCACTTTCCCGCGCCGCCCTCGGAGGCCTTGGCCGTACGAGCGATGGCCTCGTCGAAGACCGGGTTCTTCGAGTTGGGTGCCCCGTCGGCGCCGCCGGAGACACCGAAGCTGGAGACGCTCTCGACGCCGCCGGAGATGAAGACGTCGCCCTCGCCGGCCTTGATGGCGTGGAACGCCATGCGAGTGGTCTGCAGCGACGACGAGCAGTAGCGGTTGACGGTGACGCCGGGGACGTGGTCGAGACCGAGCTCGACGGCGACCACGCGGCCGATGTTGTAGGCGCCCTGGCCACCGGGCTGGCCGATGCCCATGTGGATGTCCTCTATGTCGGCGACGTCGAGTTCGGGAACCTTGGCGAGTGCGGCGGCGACCATCTGGCGAGCGAGCTCGTCCGGACGAACGTCCTTCAGAGAGCCCTTGCCGGCGCGGCCGATCGGGGAGCGTGCGGTGGAGACGATGACAGCTTCAGACATGTGCGCCACGTTACTCCAGGGCGTCACTGCGCATTTCGGACGATCCATTGACCGCCCGATCGGGCGGGGCGCGGTCGTAGATGGGACCATGGACGGTATGCGCATCGCCAATCACGTTGTAGACCTGGTCGGGAACACTCCGCTCGTCAAGCTCAACAAGGTCGTGCAGCCGGGGTCCGGCCTGGTCGCCGCCAAAGTCGAGTACCTCAACCCGGGCGGCAGTTCCAAGGACCGCATCGCCACCCGCATGATCGACGCGGCCGAGGAATCCGGCGAGCTCAAGCCCGGCGGCACCATCGTCGAGCCGACGTCGGGCAACACCGGTGTGGGTCTCGCGTTGGTCGCGCAGCAGCGCGGTTACAAATGCGTCTTCGTCTGCCCGGACAAGGTGGCCGAGGACAAGCGCAACGTGCTGCGCGCCTACGGTGCCGAGGTGGTCGT
Source organism: Gordonia cholesterolivorans (assembly GCF_039531975.1). NCBI lineage: Bacteria > Bacillati > Actinomycetota > Actinomycetes > Mycobacteriales > Gordoniaceae > Gordonia > Gordonia cholesterolivorans. The sequence goes on from NZ_BAAARB010000007.1 coordinate 68,152, forward strand.
GTGCCCGACCGCCGTCCCGCCGGAGCACCCCGACAGCTATTACAACGTCTCCGATCGCCTCACCCGGGAGATCCCGGGAGCATGGAAGCCGAACCAGTACGCGAATCCGAACGGCCCGCTGAGTCATTACGAGACCACCGGTCCGGAGATCTGGCGCGACACCGAGGGCAAGGTGACCCATTTCGTCGCAGGCGTCGGCACCGGCGGCACCATCACCGGAACCGGCCGCTACCTCAAGGAGGTCTCCGACGGGCGCGTGAAGGTGGTCGGCGTCGACCCCGAAGGCTCGGTCTATTCGGGTGGATCGGGGCGTCCGTACCTCGTCGAGGGCGTGGGCGAGGACTTCTGGCCGGACGCCTACGACCCCACCGTCCCCGACGAGATCGTCGCGGTGTCCGACGCCGACTCGTTCGAGATGACCCGGCGGCTGGCGCGTGAAGAGGGCCTGCTGGTCGGCGGCTCGTGCGGTATGGCGGTGGTGGCCGCGCTGAAGATCGCCGAGCGTGAGGGGCCGGACGCCGTGGTCGTGGTGCTGCTTCCGGACGGCGGTCGCGGCTACATGTCGAAGATCTTCAACGACGATTGGATGAGCAGCTACGGGTTCCTGCGCACGCCGCTCGACGGCACTCCGCGCACGGAATCGCGTGTCGGCGATGTGCTCCGAGGAAAGGGCGGCACGCTGCCTGATCTGGTGCACACGCATCCCCAGGAGACGCTCCGCGACGCGATCGAGATTCTTCGCGAGTTCGGCGTGTCGCAGATGCCGGTTGTCGGCGCCGAACCGCCCATCACCGCCGGCGAGGTCGCAGGCGCGGTGTCCGAGAGGGACCTGCTCAGCGCGGTCTTCGAGGGGCGCGCCAATCTGGCCGACCCGGTGTCGGCGCACATGGGCGAGGCGTTTCCGCTCATCGGTGCGGGCGAGCCCGTCTCGGCCGCGATGGAAGCTCTCAGCACCTCCGACGCGTTGATGGTGGTGGACGACGGCAAGCCGGTCGGCGTCATCACCCGGCACGACCTGCTCGCCTTCGCGAGCACGCACCCGATCGCCATCCGTCAGCAGGAGGAGAAGTAGTGTCCGAGCAGGGATTTTCGACCAAGGCAATTCACGCGGGCTGGGATCCGGATGAGCGCACCGGTGCGGTGAACGTGCCGATCTACGCGAGCTCCACGTTCGCGCAGGACGGGGTCGGCGGGATGCGCGACGGGTTCGAGTACGCGCGTACCGGCAACCCGACCCGACGGGTGCTGGAGGCCAATATCGCGGCCATCGAGGCCGGACGGTTCGGTCGCGGGTTCGCGTCGGGCATGGCGGCCACCGACGCGCTGCTGCGCGCCACGCTGCGTCCCGGCGACCACCTCGTGATCCCGAACGACGCGTACGGCGGCACCTTCCGGCTGATCGACAAGGTATTCACCGAGTGGGGTATCACCTACTCGGTGGCGCCGGTCGTCGACGTCGAGGCGATCCGTGCGGCGATCACCCCCGCGACCAAGCTCGTCTGGGTCGAGACGCCCACCAATCCGCTTCTCAACGTCGGCGACATCGCGGCTGTCGCTGAGGTCGCGCACGCGGCCGGCGCCAAGCTCGTCGTGGACAACACCTTCGCGACTCCGTACCTGCAGCAGCCGCTGACGCTCGGTGCCGATGCCGTCGTGCATTCGACGACCAAGTATCTCGGAGGACACTCGGACGTGGTCGGCGGAGCGATCGTCACCAACGACGAGCAGCTCGACTCCGACATCGCCTTCCTCCAGAACGGCGCGGGCGCAGTTCCGGGGCCCTTCGACGCCTACCTGACGATGCGAGGCATCAAGACACTCGCCGTGCGAATGGACCGGCACTGCGACAACGCCGAGAAGCTCGTCGAGTTCTTCTCGGCGCATCCGAAGATCGAGAAGGTGCTCTATCCGGGGCTGGCCGACCACCCGGGGCATGCTGTCGCGGCCAAGCAGATGCGGCGCTTCGGCGGCATGATCTCCGTTCAGCTGACCGGTGGTCGTGAGGCTGCGCTCGACTTCTGTGCGCGGACGAAGGTGTTCACCCTCGCCGAATCGCTCGGCGGCATCGAGTCGCTGATCGAGCATCCGGGAGCGATGACCCACGCGTCCACCGCAGGCTCTCTGCTCGAGGTGCCCGACAACCTCGTCCGACTGTCGGTCGGAATCGAGGACGCCGACGATCTTCTCGAGGACGTGCGCCAGGCGCTCGCGTAGCGGGGACGACGCCGTGAGCCGTGGCGAACGGCTCGCGGTGTCAGCCGTGGAAGGTCGCGAAATGCTTGACGGTGTCGGTCTTCACCGTGCCGAAGGCGCCGTTGGCGATGGGACCGGACAGGAACGGCGGCAGCCCGGTGCCGCCGAGTTCCATCGCGAACTTCCAGACAAGGCGTGAGCCGTGCTCGGTCGGCGACACCTCGGTGTATTCGCCGAACTTCCTGAGTCCGGGGATGTTCGCCCGCACGCCGTGGAAGCCGTGTTTGTACGTCGACGTCTCGGAGTCCTCGTCCCACAGGAAGAAGTACTCGTCCATCTTCACGACGCCCGGGGCGAGGGCCACCGAGCGTGTGGTGCCCACGCCGTACGGCGCGGGCGATGTGTACGTGACCGAGTTCAGTGCACGGCACCAGTCCAGGGTGTTCTGGCGCGTGAACTCGGCCCACGCGGTCTCGGGAGCGACGGGGATGTGCACATCGATGGTGTACTTCATCGGCGCGGTGTCGAAATAGGACTCGTCGAACGGTTGCAGGTCGTAGGCCATGGGTACGCAGTGTAGCCGTGCGCCGACACGCCGGTGCGGTTCTGGCTGGTCTCTTGACCAGCGAAAACGGTTGCTGGAAAAGAATTCTCGCGCAAAGTGGAACCGATCGGGCGTTTGGTGCGTCTAATTCATGAACACGAAAACAGACTTGATGGCGAAGGGGATTCCGGAGCGGAGACCGTCTCGATTTGGGGGGTGACGGTCTCCGCTACGGAATGTCGTTCCATCGCGTCGGCGCACCGGAGGGCATAGTGAGCGAACTCGTCTACGTGCAGGAACTCTGGCGAAAACGGGCGGAGGTCGCGCAAGAGTGCGCCGATGAGTTGGGGGAGTTGGGGTTTAGCCTTGGCTCAGTCGTATCGCGCAACTATTTTGGAAGTGGTTGCGTTGAGGGAGCCGAGCTCTACCGGCGATTGCGCGACGTTGTAGCAGCTGGCGCGGCAGAGCTCACCCGCTTGGGCCAGCGAGCCAGTGTAGTGTCCTCAGTGGCACTGAGTGCTGTGAACAGAATTGAGAGCGCAGACGACTCAAGTGCTGACGATGTTGGGTAGAAGGTCTGCAATCGTCGTGCTCTTGGGATTGGCGTGCGCACTCTCTGCTTGCCAGGCCTCGCCTCAGCGCGATTCCCAGGGTACAGACGTAGACGGGCATGTGCAGCAAACGAACAGAGTGGGCACTCAGCTGCCATTCCCGAACGTTCATCCGCATCGCTGGAATCGAGCGAACTCAGGTACAGATTACGAGCCCTGCACGGCATTGTCTGGCCGGGATCTCCGTACACTCAATGTCGATGCAGGGAGTGTTAAGGACGCTGCGGGTACTGATGGCCAAACGCTCCGCGGTTGCAGATGGACGTATCTGGGCCGTCAGCAGAATGAGAAGTGGCGGGTTGGGCAATTCGTAGGTAACTCGATAAGCCTGCAAGCGGACAAACAGTCAAAGTCGGCGGAAATCGATATCTGGCTGCCTGACGCGGTCATTCGTGGTCGGGTCGTAGGGGTGCATCGGCTGCGCGGAGACCACGCCTGCGACACATATGTTCAGTCGCGCGCGGCGGCCGTGACAACTCTCGTCACTTACGTCGGGCCCACCCCGCCGCCTCCCTCCGAGATCTGCGACCGTGCACTGGCCTTCACTCGCGCGACGATCTCGAAAATGCCTTTGTGACAACCAATTTCGCCGCGTAGCCGCAGGTCACGGCACTCGCACACGGTGGTGTGCGGACATTCTGGTGTGCAGTCGTCAGATTGGTTGTTGTGCTGTCGGCCGACCGTGGATCCCTCGAGTGGGATACCTATGCGTTCGCGTTCGGTCATCGTCTGGTGACCGTCCGGAAGGCGCGCGGCCTGTCCCAGGAAGAGCTCGCGGAGCGGTGCGGGTTGCACCGGAACGCGGTATCGAATCTGGAGCGAGCGACCAGCAACAGCGCGTCGGGGATCGCCGACCCGCTGATGTCGACGGTGTACCGCCTCGCGCGGGCGCTCGACGTTCCACCGACCTACCTGATGCCCGGCGCTGATACGCGGCCGGGGATGCGGGCGGCCGAGCAGGAGACCAACCACGCGCTCTCCGACGTCGAGGCGGAGCTACTGAGGCTACTGGCGGATGAGTTCGCGCAGTCGGATGAGACGACGCCCGACCGGCCTGATGAGCCCCGCCCAGACGACTTTCCGGGCCGGCGGTACTGACGTTCCCTCGGAGTGGGTCCAGACATGAGAAAGGGCCGATCCGCTGTGCGGATCGGCCCTTTCCGGCCTGAACTTACGGCTGGTACGGCTCTGCGCTGACCAGCGTCACGCTGATCTCGGCGCCGCTGGGGACCGTGTACGTCCGAGTCTCTCCGACCTTCGCGTCGATGAGAGCCGCGCCCAGCGGGGAGCTCGGCGAGTAGATCTCGATGTCGCCGGAACCCTCCTCGCGGGTGGCGATGAGGAAAGTCTCCTTGTCCGACTCGTCGCCGTCGTAGTAGACGGTCACGACCGAGCCGGGGAGCGCCACACCCGACTGCTTCGGAGCTTCGCCGACCTTCGCCTTGTTGAGCAGATCCTGCAGCTGGCGAATACGCGCTTCCTGCTGGCCCTGCTCCTCGCGCGCTGCGTGATAGCCGCCGTTCTCCTTGAGGTCGCCCTCTTCGCGGCGCTCGTTGATCTCGGCGGCAATGACCGGCCGATTCGCAATAAGCGAATCGAGCTCACCCTTCAAGCGCTCGTACGACTCCGGCGTCAACCAAGTCACACCCGCATCGGTCATTGTGGTCTCCTTTGCTGTCCGCTACTGGACGATCTGACCGCTTGGACTGCTCTAAATGCAGCAACACGGCCCCTCGCGGAGCCGTGCACAGCCAATGATAGCAGCGCCTGTGTTCTAAGGCACATCCGAGGTGACTCGGCTAACATCGGCGAGCGCTTCGGCATAGCTCGGCTCGGCCCGCTTGAGGTAGCGGACCACGGCGTACGTGATCGGCATGACAACCACTTCCACCAGCGTCTTCCACACGAAACCGATGACGACGTAGTTGATGAAGTCCGACCACGTGCTGATTCCGATCGCCGTGGCGGCAATGGAACAGAACACGAGCGTGTCGAAGAACTCGCCGACCACGGTGGACCCGATCAGCCGGGCCCACAGGTGCCGCTCCCCGGCCCGCTCTTTCATCTTCACGAGCACGAAGGAATTCAGCAGCTCGCCGACGACGTAACCGGCGAGCCCGGCGGCGACGATCCGCGGAACCGTGCCGAGGACCGACTCGAACCCGGACTGGCCGTCGTAGAAGTCTGCGGCGGGCAGTTCGATCGCCACCCAGAAGCACAGGGACGCGAGGACGATCACAGCGAAACCGGAGGCGATGGTCCGGCGCATCGCGCGGAACCCGTAGACCTCGCTGATGACGTCGCCGATGACGTAGCTCAGCGGGAACAGGAAGAAGGCCCCGTCGGTCACCAGGCCGTTGACGTGAAGAGGGCCGAGGTCGAAGTGCAGCCAGTCGTCGAACAGGACGACGGCCTTGGTGGCGGCGATGTTGCTGATCAGCATGATGCCGACGAACAGCGCCGTCAGCGCCGGGTAGTACGGACTGGCGAGTTTGGCGAAGACCGCCTTCCCGGCGTGCGTCATGCGTTCGGGGAGAGGTAGGGGGGTACGTTGAGCGTGCAGCCGAACACCTCGCCGATCACCGGCGGCCGAGACGTCGCGACCTCGGTGCGGGCGCCGACCTGCACCTCGGTGCCCGCGGGGACCAGCACCTCGCGGCGGCCCACTTCGGCGCCGTCCTTGGCGCGCGCGCGGACGATGCAGACGACGGCGTCGTCCGGGCTGTTGCGGTTGACGGTGTACTGAACGGCGACGCGGTCGGACGAGAGGAGCTCGTAACCCGTCGCCTGTCCAGAGACGTCCGGATCGCCGAACTGACGGAAACCGAGGTATGCGATCCCGACACCCGCGACGACGACGAGCACGGCGAGCCCGTAGAACCAGCGGCGCTTGCTGCTCCGCGACCGATCTGCCGGATAGGTCGCCCGCGGGCCACTGCGCGGCTTCTGCTGGTCGGCGCCCCCGTCTGATGTGCTCACGCGTCAATACCTACCATGTTGGGTAGGAGCTAAGCGAAGGTGAGGAAGCGTGACCGAACGCGCGAACGGGCTGCGGCTCATGGCTGTGCACGCACATCCCGACGACGAGTCGAGCAAAGCGGCGGCGACTCTGGCCAAATACGCAGCGCAGGGGCACGAGGTGATGGTCGTCACCCTCACCGGCGGGGAGCGCGGCGACATCCTGAACCCGGCGATGGACCGCCCGGGAGTGATGGACAACATCACACAGATCCGGCGTGACGAGATGGCTGCCGCGGCCAAGGCGCTCGGCGTGCAGCACCGGTGGCTCGGCTTCGTCGACTCGGGTCTGCCCGAGGGCGACCCGCTGCCTCCGCTGCCGGAGGGATGCTTCGCGCTGGTACCGCTCGAGGAGGCCAACGAGCGCCTGGTGAAGGTGATCCGCGAGTTTCGTCCGCACGTGATCATCACCTACGACGAGAACGGCGGCTACCCGCATCCCGATCACATCAAGTGCCACGAGGTGTCGATGGCGGCGTGGGACTCGTCCGGTGATCCGGAACAGTTCCCCGAGGCCGGCGATCCGTGGACGCCGCTCAAGCTCTATTACACGCACGGTTTCATCCGCGATCGGATCCTCGCGTTCTCGGACGAGTTCGAGAAGGCCGGTCAGGAGAACCCGTTCAAGGAATGGCTCAGCAAGTGGCGCCGTAACCAAGGCGACATGATGGGCCGCGTCACCACCCAGGTGGAGTGCAGCGACTACTTCGTGCAGCGCGACGACGCACTCCGCGCACACGCGACGCAGATCGACCCCAACGGCTTCTTCTTCGCTGTCCCGCTGGAATGGCAGCAGCGACTGTGGCCGACCGAAGAATTCGAGCTGGCGCAGACCCGGGTGCACACAGACCTCCCGGAGAACGATCTCTTCGCCGGAATTGAGCAGCAATGAACGTCCTGTCCCTGTCCTCTGACGCGGTGATGCTACTGGCCGACGAGCCGGCGAAAGGCCCGGAATTCGGCAAGGCGTCGCCGATCGGCCTGCTGATCATCATCCTGCTGCTGATCGCCGTCTTCTTGCTGATCCGGTCGATGAACAAGCAGCTCAAGAAGCTGCCCGAGAGTTTCGACGCCGACAATCCTGCACCGGACCAGGCCTTCGACGACGGCACCGACCGAGTCGACGACCCGGCCGGGCTACCCGAGTCGACGACACCGGCCGAGGCCGAGAACGGCGCCGGTGACGGACACCGGAACAACACGGGCCACGACAATGGAGGCCAGAACAGTGGAGGATCCACAGACCGCGGATAGCGCTCGTAATCGGCTCGGTGAATCGTCGAGCCCCTATCTGCGCCAGCACGCCGCCAACCCGGTTCACTGGCAGGAGTGGGGTGAGGAGGCCTTCGACGAGGCGCGCCGCCGCGACGTCCCGGTGCTGCTGTCGGTGGGGTATGCCGCGTGCCACTGGTGTCACGTGATGGCGCACCAGACCTTCGAGAACGAGACGCTGGCCGCGCAGATGAACCGGGACTTCGTCTGCATCAAGGTGGACCGAGAAGAACGTCCCGACATCGACGCGATCTACATGGCCGCGACGGTCGCGATGACCGGCCAGGGCGGGTGGCCGATGACCTGCTTCCTGACACCCGACGCCGATCCGTTCTACTGCGGCACCTACTTTCCACCCACACCCCGCAACGGGCAGCCCGGATTCTCCGAGGTGATGGACGCGATCACTCGGACCTGGGATCACCGGCGCGACGAGGTGATCGTCGCAGGAACCAAGATCGCAGAACACCTGCGCGCCAACGCGGCCTCACTGCCGACCGGGCCGCCGCCGGACGCACAACTGCTCGCCGACGCGGTCCGCGCGATCTGTTCCGACGAGGATCCGCGCTCGTCCGGATTCGGCGGTGCGCCGAAGTTCCCGCCCACCGCCCTGCTGGAAGCACTGTTGCGCGCCGACGAACTGCTGGGTCTCGGCGAAGCAGGTGCCGTGGCCACGCGCACCGCCCACGCGATGGCGCGCGGAGGCATATACGACCAGCTAGCGGGCGGTTTCGCCCGCTATGCCGTCGACGCAGACTGGGTGGTTCCGCACTTCGAGAAGATGCTCTACGACAACGCTCTGCTGTTGCGCGCGTACGCCCATCTAGCGAGGCGCGGTGACGCGCTGGCGCTGCGGGTGGCGGAGGAGACCGCCGACTTCCTCGACGAGCACCTGTGGACCGGGTCGGGATTCGCCTCGTCGCTCGATGCCGACACCGAAGGCGTCGAAGGGCTCACCTACGTCTGGCGCCCCGGCGAACTCATCGACGTGCTCGGACCCGACGACGGCGCGTGGGCCGCGGCGCTGTTCACCGTGACCGATCGGGGGACGTTCGAGCAGGGGGCTTCCACGCTGCAGTTGCTCCGCGACCCGGGCGACCGGATCCGTTACGCCTCGGTGCGGTCGCGTCTGCGCGCCGCACGGGACCGGCGACCGCAGCCCGACCGGGACGACAAGGTGGTGACCGCGTGGAACGCGATGACGGTGACGGCTTTGGCCGAGGCCGGCGCCGCGCTGGCAAGACCGCGGTGGGTGGCGCGAGCCGCCGAATGCGCGCGGGTCCTCGCCGAGGTGCACTTGGTCGGGGACGAGTTGCGACGGTCGTCGCTCGACGGGACGCCGGCGGCGCCCCTCGGCGGTCTCGACGACTACGCGGCCTTCGCGACGGCGCTGCTGACGCTGCACCAGGTGACTGGTGAGATCGGCTGGCGCACAACGGCGTCGGCGGTCATCGAGAAGATGATCGAGGTCTTCGCCGACCCGGATTCGTTCGGCGCCTGGTACGACGCCCATCCGACCGGCCTGCTGCTCCGTCCGCGCGATCCGGTGGACGGGGCCACCCCGGCGGGTGCCTCGCTGGCCGCCGAGGCGTTGCTTCTGGCGTCGACTCTCGTCCCCTCCGTCGACGATGCCGCACGCTACGGGGAACTGCTCGACGCGACCCTGAGCCGCTCGGGACTCATTCTCGCCAAGGCGCCGCGCTCGGCCGGGCATTGGCTTTCGGTGGCGATCGCGCGAGTGGCCGGGCCCGTCCAGGTGGCGGTGGCTCAGTCCGCCGACAGCGCGGGCGAACTCGCCGCGCAGATCCGGCGCGGCGTGCCGGGCGGCGTGGTGGTGGTCGCCGGCGAACGGGATTCGCTGCCGCTGTTGGAGGATCGAGGACCGGTCGGCGGGTTGGACGCCGCCTACGTGTGCCGCGGAACCGTCTGCGATCTGCCCGCCGTCGACGCGGAGACCGTGCTGGCCGCGATCCCGTGACCCCCGACCGCCGATTTGGCGGCCGGGGAAGCGGTTGTGCTAGCCTCGGTCGCGTGATGCAGTCCGCACGCTATTGGCGTTTCTTTATCAAGGCTCCGGGTGGGGCCGAGATGAAGCGATAACGCGCGCACGCATCAACCTTCCCGGAGCCTGAGCAGTGACCTGATGGTCGCTGCTCTCGTCGTTTCGGGAGTATCTCAGAGCGCCTCAGGCGTGAATCCGGAAGCGGCGGACCAGCCCGATTCGCGGATGACACCTGAAAGGCATTTCCTTGACTACCACCACCGACGCCGCAACCACCGACAGTGGGCAGAGTTCGTCCACCTCCGACCGGCGGGTGACGGCGTTCTCGCCGATCCCGTCTCCGGAGGCTCTCCGCAGTGAGCTTCCGCTGACCGCGCGTCGCGCCGAAGCCGTGCAGCGCGATCGGGAGGAGATCGCGGCGATCCTCGCCGGCCACGACGATCGGATGATCGTGGTGGTGGGGCCCTGCTCGGTCCACGATCCGGTCGCCGCGCTCGACTACGCCCGTCGCCTCGCGCCGCTCGCCGAGCAGTACCGCGACGCGCTGAAGATCGTGATGCGCGTGTACTTCGAGAAGCCGCGCACCACCGTGGGATGGAAGGGACTGATCAACGATCCCGGGATGGACGGATCGTTCGACGTCGAGCGCGGACTGCGGACGGCCCGCGCGCTGCTGCTCGACGTCATCGATCTGGGACTGCCGGTGGGCTGCGAATTCCTCGAGCCGACCAGCCCGCAGTACATCGCGGACACCGTCGCCTGGGGCGCGATCGGCGCCCGCACCACCGAATCGCAGGTGCATCGCCAGCTGGTGTCGGGACTGTCGATGCCGGTCGGTTTCAAGAACGGGACCGACGGCAACGTCCAGGTCGCGATCGACGGCGTCAAGGCCGCGGCGGCCGAACACGTCTTCTTCGGGGTCGACGACTTCGGTCGCGGCGCCGTTGTCCACACCTCGGGCAACGAGGACTGCCACATCATCCTGCGCGGTGGCACGCCCGGCCCGAATTACGACGCGGCTTCGGTGGACTCCGCGGTTCAGACTCTCGCGGAGGCCGGTCTGTCACCGAAGGTGATGGTCGACTGCTCTCATGCGAACTCGGGCAAGGATCACGAGCGGCAGGCGGAGGTCGCGGTGGAGGTCGCGGAGATGTTCGCCGAGGCTCGTCGTGCGGGCGAGGACCAGGTGCTCTCGGGTGTGATGCTGGAGAGCTTCCTGGTGCCGGGAGCGCAGTCGCTCGGCGGCGACCTGGTGTACGGGCAGTCGGTCACCGACAAGTGCATGGGGTGGGACGCGTCGGCCGAAGTGCTCGCCCGGTTGGCGCGCGCCGCGCGGTAGGGGTGCCGAGCGGCACCCCTACCCTCAGCGGCGACTACCCGGAGCGGGGTACGGGCGCGCCATGCCTCGTCGCCTTTCGCCCGTTCCGGGTAGACGGAGAATCAGCCTACTTGGCGGCTGATTCGAGACCGCGCGTGCGGACGGCGCCGATCACTGTGTCGACCACCAGGAATGCCAGCAGTGGCCAGCCGAGCAGCGGGATGAACCAACCGATGGCCACCGCTGCCACCGCGATCGCGAGCGTGAGGGGCAACGGGAGCTCCCGCAACGCGCCACGTGCCGGGGGCGCACCGATCCGGCGGGTGCGCGACCGCCGCTGCCACCACGACCGGTAGCCGAGCACGATCGCGACGATGAGCGCGATCATCACCGCGAACAGCAGGAGCTGATTGGCCAGGCCGAACAGCAGCCCCATGTGCAGCTGGATGCCCCACGCGGACAACTTGGCGGCCAGCGGCCAGTCGGAGAAGTCGTTGACGTCGACCACGGCGTCGCGCGACGGATCGACGGCGATGGAGCTGGTCGACATCCGCCACGGGACGCGATTCTGGGCCACGACGAAGGCTGTCGAGGCGTTGTCGGGGATCGTCACCTCCACCGGCCCGCCGATGCCGTTGGCGCGCGCGATAGCGATGGCGCCGTCGATTCCCGCGACCTCGTCGGCCGAGGGCATGGCACCGGACATGGAGCCCGATCCGCTCATCTGATGATCGGCGTGCTCGCCTCCGGCGGCCTGCGGTGTGCCGGTGAGGGACGAGTCGACGGTCGGAGTGGTCCAATTCAGCGCCGACCGCAGCTCGGTGACGTGTTCGCCCGCGTAGGTCGACCAGGTGAGGCCGGTGGCCGACAGGAACAGCAGCGCCACGGCGATCCAGGTGCCGATGACGCCGTGTCTGCTGATGGTTCGGCCTCGGCCGCGCATGCGGGGAAGGCCGCGCAGCATGGAACCACTGCCGGTCGCACGGCGGCGCTTGCGGACCTGGACCGCCCACATGACCAGACCGCCGAGCGCGACGACCCACAGCCACGACGCGGCCAGCTCGGAGTACATCCTGCCCGGTTCGCCGAGGTGCAGACTGCGGTGGAGTTGGTCGATCCACGTACGGACCGGGAGCGCGCCGGACGACCCGTACGACGCGAGCTGGCCGAGCGACTCACCGGTCACCGGGTCGATGAAGACGGCGAGTCGCTCCGACTCGCCGAGCGACGGGTCGGAGAAGAGCACACGGGTGGTGGCACCGGGTTCGGTGGCTGGCTGCACCGCCGTGACCTGGAGATCGGGGCGTACGGCCTGGGCGGCGCGGACCTGCTCGGCGACCGACTTGGCCGGACCGGACGAGTCCGTGTGCAGTTGGTGCCGGTAGATCAACTGCTCGGCCGACGGGGAGACGGCGTAGAGAGCGCCGGTGACGGCGGCGATGAGCAGGAACGGAGCGATCAGCACGCCGGCGTAGAAGTGCAGTCGCTGAACGAGGCGGATGAGGGTCGCGCGGGTGGATGCGGGTCTCGGCGGCGAGTCCGGTGTTTCCGGGGTCGCCGAAGACAGAGTGGTGGACAACGGTGTGCCTTTCGGTCAAGCAGAAGTCATCGCGCGCCGTCGACGGCACGCGATGTGATGACGTGGGTTGCTAGACCGAAAAGGGCGGGCCTCGGCGTCCGACGGCGCCGAGGAAGACGAGCGCGGCCGGTGCGGCTTGCGGGGGAGCGGGAACGACGACGGCGGCGTAGCCGGTCCGGGGCCGCAGCCGCAGACTGCTCGCGCGAACGGCGAGCGCAGAGACGGCCCGCACCAGGATCTCGGCTCCGCACAGCAGCAGCAGTGCGGCTATGGTGCCCGCGGTGTGCATGACGGCCATCGGCGCGGTGAACAGGTCGTGGTGATGACCCGAGGTGAGCACGAGCAGCAGGTGGACCAGTGCCTGGCCGGCCACGAGTGCGGGCAGCGCCCGAACGCTGGGCGCGGCGCGGACGCCGATGCCCACGGCCACCGCGGCCGCTCCGACCATCAGAAGTACCGACGTCTCGGGGAGCATGCCCTGCGCGGTCGCGTGGGCGAGCGCGCCGGTGACGGCGGACGTTCCGCCGACCACTGCGCCACGCAGGCGCGAGAGGCGGATCGGCGTGTTCACCCGCTCAGATTAGCCCGGCGGCCTCAGCCGATCACCACCAGCCAGACGGCGATGTAGTGCAGGGTCGCTGCGATGGCGGTACAGGCGTGGAACACCTCGTGATGGCCGAATACTCCGGGCCAGGGTTCGGGCCAGCGCAGGGCGTAGAGAACGCCGCCGAGGCTGTAGAACACGCCGCCGACGGCGAGCAGCACGATGACCGCGACGCCGGTGTTGTGGACCAGCATCGGCGAGACTGCGATGATCACCCACCCGAGCACGATGTAGAGCACCACTCCCAGCCAGCGCGGCGAGGCGGGCCAGATCATCTTGAGAGCCACTCCGGCGACGGCGCCGGCCCACACGACGCCCAGCACCCACCAGCGTGTCGGCGAATCGAGACCCATCACGCAGAACGGGCTGTAGGTGCCGGCGATGAAGACGAAGATCATCGAATGGTCGGCGCGTTTCATGGCGATCCTCGCCCTGGGGTTCCGCCAGTCGATCCGGTGGTACACGCTGCTGGTGCCGAACAGCCCGCAGATGGTGATCACGTACACGACCACTGCCACCACCGCGGGGGCGCTCCGGTGCATCGCCGTGCCGACGATCAGCACGACGCCGACGGCCGCCGCGACGAAGGCGGCGTACGTGTGGATGACTCCGCGCAGCACGGGCTTGACCCCGGCTGCGGGGTCTGCGGGCCTGGTAGGCGTCGAGGAGTCCGTCATGAAACCTACGGTACCGTAAGTTTCGCTCCGGTAACTTACCGGCGGAGTAGGATCACGGCTGTGAAACTGCTCCCAGACCGGCTACGCGGAGGCATGCTGCGCGTCTACGAGCATCGGCTTGTACAGCTGATGGATCCCGAGCGCATTCCGCGGCACGTGGCGATCATCTGCGACGGCAACCGGCGGTGGGCGCGGGAAGCCGGCTTCGAGGACGTCAGCCACGGGCACCGGGTGGGTGCACAGCGCATCGCCGACATGCTCGGGTGGTGCTCGGAACTGGGCATCGAAGCGGTCACCATCTACCTGCTCTCGACCGAGAACCTCACGCGCGACTCGGACGAGCTCGATGCGCTCATGGAGATAGTCCCCGACATCGTGGACGAGATCTCCGACGTCGACGCCGACTGGCGCGTCCGGATCGTCGGAAACCTCGATCAGCTCCCGACCGCGGTCGCCCAACGGCTGCGCGAGGCGTCCGATCGCACCGAGGGCGCGGCCGACATGACCGTGAACGTGGCCGTCGGCTACGGCGGACGGCAGGAGATCGTCGACGCGGTACAGCAATTGCTGATCGAGGCCCTGGCGGCGGGCGCGTCGTCCGAGGAACTGGTGGACGCGGTGACCGTCGAGGGCATCGACTCCCACCTCTACACCAGTGGGACGCCCGATCCAGACCTGGTGATCCGGACTTCGGGCGAGCAGCGCCTCAGCGGATTTCTGCTCTGGCAGTCCGCGTACTCGGAGATCTGGTTCACCGACGCCTACTGGCCTGAGTTCCGGCGCGTCGACTTCCTGCGCGCCTTGCGGGACTACACGGCACGTAACCGCCGCTTCGGCAAATGAGGTCGATCGGCGGCGAGAATCCACGAGAGGGCTGAGAACATGCGAGTCACCGTCGTCGGCGCCAGCGGAGAGTTCGGTTCGGTGCTCAGCGAGATACTGCAACGCCGCGGTGCGCAGGTGACCCGAGCGCATCGGGCGACCGGCGTGGACGCGGTCACCGGTTCGGGCCTGGCGCAGGCGTGCGAGGGCGCCGATGTCGTGGTCGACGCCACCAGCCTGCTGTCCCGAAGCGCCGACGAGTCCGTGCGATTCTTCGGTGCCGTGGCCCGGAACATCTCGATCGCCGCGGAGGCTGCGGGCGCGGCAGTGGTGTTCCTGTCGATCTACGGTGCGTCCGACCCGGTCGTCAACAGGAAGATGGGGCACTACCGCGGCAAGGCGGAGCAGGAGACGGTGTACGCCGAGACCCTCGGCGGCACGGCCACCGCGGTGCTGTCGACGCAGTGGTACTCACTGGCGCAGAAGTTCCTCTCGATGCTCACCTTCGGTCCGATCGGTGCAGCACCCCGGATGCTCAGCCGTCCCGCGGCGGTCGAGGATGTGGCCGAGGTGTTCGCCGACGTCGTGCTGGACACTGCGCGACCGGCCCGTGTGACGGTGGCCGGACCGGCCGTCATGGATCTGGCCGACGCCGCCAAAGCGATAGCCGCGCAGAAGGGTTCGCCGAGATTCGTGTTCGGCGTCAACTACGGCGGACCCGGTCTGCGCTCGGGCGGACTGGTCCCGGACCACCCGGATGCGATCACCGAGACGACTTTCGATCAGTGGCTGGCGAGGCGCTGATGGCAGCGGCGACGCCGGCCATCGCGGCGCTGGAGCGCGCGGGCCTGCCCTTCGAGGTCCACCGGTACAAACACGACCGCCGACGCGGCGACTACGGCGACGAGGCGGTCGCCGTCACGGTGTCGACCCTCGGCGTCGACGCCGCGCAGATCCTCAAGACCCTGGTGGTGGACCTCGGCGGCGAACTCGGTGTGGCGATCCTGCCGGTGCCGGAGAAACTGTCGTTGAAGGCGGTGGCCAAGGCGTTCGGAGCGCCGAAGGCGGAGATGGCGCAGGCGGCGAGAGTGACCCGCTCCACCGGCTACGTCCTCGGCGGTGTGTCGCCGCTGGGCCAGAAGACCGCGCTGCGGACCGTCGTCGACGAGTCTGCGCTGCAATGGGATTCGGTGCTGTGCAGCGGGGGCCGCCGCGGCCTGGAGATCCGGCTGGCGCCCGCCGACCTGGTGACCGCGACGAACGCGGAGATCGCGCCGATCACGGCCTGAGGCCGCGCTCGTCGGCATCGGGCCGGCGTCAGAGTTTGCGCAGCCGCACCCGGTTGATCGCGTGGTTGCCGTCTTTGCGCAGCACGAGGGTGGCCCGCGGTCGCGTCGGCAGGATGTTCTCGATCAGGTTCGGGCGGTTGATGGAGGTCCAGATATCGCGCGCCGCGATCGTCGCCTGCTCGTCGGTCAGCGACGAGTAGTAGTGGAAATGCGACTCGGGGTCGGCGAACGAACCGGTGCGCATCTGCAGGAATCGGGAGATGTACCACTTCTCGATGTCGGAGGTCTTCGCGTCGACGTAGATCGAGAAGTCGAACAGATCCGAGACGGTCAGGGTGGGACCGGTCTGGAGGACGTTGAGGCCCTCGACGATCAGGATGTCGGGCTGGCGCACCGAGTGCACCACGCCGGGCACGATGTCGTAACTGACGTGGTCGTAGACCGGTGCCGTGACCTCGGGTGTGCCCGACTTCACCTCGGTCACGAAGCGCAGCAGCGCGCGGCGGTCGTACGACTCGGGAAAGCCCTTGCGGTGCATGATGCCCCGCCGCTCCAACTCCGCCGTCGGCAGTAGGAATCCGTCGGTGGTGACGAGGTCGACCTTCGGGTGGGTCTCCCACCGCGACAGCAGCGTCGCCAGGACGCGGGCGGTGGTCGACTTGCCGACGGCCACCGAACCGGCGATGCCGATCACGAAGGGCACCTGTCGATTCCGCTGACGTTCGCCGAGGAAGGTCGACGTCGCCGCGAACAGTCGCTGTCTGGCCTCCACCTGCAGGTGGATCAGACGGGACAGCGGAAGGTAGACCTCAGCGACCTCGTTGAGATCGACTTGCTCACCGAGGCCGACGAGTTTGTCGAGTTCAGACTCGTTCAGCACCATGGGCATCGACTGCCGCAGCTCACGCCACTGCTTGCGGTCGAGTTCCAGGTACAGGCCGGGGTCGCGGTCGTGGGATAGACGCGCCATGGAGGGTAAGGCTACAGGGACGCCGATGTCGCGGAGACGATAGCCGGGCGTCGCCGGTAGCGTTGGTCACATGACAGGTGGCATGTCCGCGGATCCGGTGACCGAGTACCTGCGGCTGGGGCTGGCGTTCGACCGCCTCGAAGAGGGATTCGTCGACGCCTACACCGGCGATCCCGCATTGCGCGTGGAGGTCGAGAACGCGCCCGCGCCGCACCCGGCCGAGCTGGCGGACCGCGCCCGCGCGCTGCAGCGCGAGTTGCCGGCCGGTCTGCCCGCCGAACGGGCCGAGTTCGTCGGGGCCCACTTGCGTGCACTCGAGTGCTCGGCCCGCAAGTTCGCGGGCGAGGAGGTCGGGTTCGTCGACGAGGTCCAGGCGTACTTCGACGTCCGGATCGAGCCCGGCGACGAGGCCGTCTACCGCGAGGCCCACGCCGGGATGGCCGAGGCGCTCGGGGTGCCGGGGGCGACCGGCGACCGGCTCCGCGAGGCGTACGCCGCCTACCGTCGGGCCGACGAGATCCCCGCCGCCGCGGTGGCGCAACTGATCGCGGAGTTCTCGGGCAGTCTGCGCGAGACGGTGCGCACCGCCTTCCCGCTGCCGGATGCGGAGACCGTCGAGTTCGAAGTGGTCGGCGACAAACCGTGGTCGGGCTTCAACTACTACCTGGGCGGTTACCGTTCCAAGGTCGCGGTGAACACCGACCTTCCGCAGTACATGTCCTCATTGCCGGGGCTGATCGCTCACGAGGCCTACCCGGGACACCACACCGAGCACTGCCGCAAGGAACAGGGTCTGGTCGGATCGGGACAACTCGAACACACCGTGTTCCTGGTCAACACGCCCCAGTGCCTGATGGCCGAGGGGCTCGCCGACCACGCGCTCGCGGCGGCCAAGGGCACCGGGTGGCACGAGTGGGCCGCGGAGATCTACGCCGACTTCGGGCTGCGTTTCGACCCCGAGCGGGCGCGCGCGGTCGGTGCCGCGGCCGCCGGTCTGATCCGGGTGCGTCAGGACGCGGCCCTGGCGCTGCACGATCGCGGCGACGACATCGACGATGTCGCTGCCTTCCTCCAGCGCTGGCTGCTCGTGGCTCCCGACCGGGCCCGCCAGATGCTCCGGTTCCTCACCTCGCCGCTCTGGCGCGCGTACATCTCCACCTACGTCGAGGGCTACGCCTTGCTCGAGACCTGGCTCGATCGGGCCGGCCCCTCGGGTCCGGAACGTCTGGCACGGTTCGGCCGACTGCTGGACGAGCCGCTGATCCCGGCGTCGCTGCGCAGGGAACTCGCCGCGTAGCGGGCCGCCGGTTCGCCCGTGAACCCGACGCGGTGGAGAGCGGAGACACGCAGGTAGAATCGGGCGCCATGAGCCTGTTTTCGCAGTCCCTTGCCGACCTGGATCCCGATGTAGCCGCCGCCATGAACGGCGAGTTGTCGCGTCAGCGCGACACCCTGGAGATGATCGCGTCGGAGAACTTCGTTCCCCGGGCCGTCCTGCAGGCGCAGGGCAGCGTGCTGACCAACAAGTACGCCGAGGGCTACCCGGGACGCCGCTACTACGGCGGCTGCGAACACGTGGACGTGATCGAGGACATCGCCCGCGACCGCGCCAAGGCTCTCTTCGGCGCCGATTTCGCCAACGTCCAGCCGCACGCGGGTGCGCAGGCGAATGCCGCGGTGCTGCAGGCTCTCATGGAACCGGGGGAGACGCTCCTCGGACTCGATCTGGCGCACGGGGGCCACCTGACCCACGGCATGCGGCTCAACTTCTCCGGCAAGCTCTACGAGAACGCCTTCTACGGCGTCAGCAAAGAGGACTTCCGCGTCGACATGGACGAGGTGCGCAAGATCGCGCTCGACACCCGTCCGAAGGTGATCGTCGCCGGATGGTCGGCGTACCCGCGCACCCTCGACTTCGCCGCGTTCCGCGAGATCGCGGACGAGGTCGGCGCGCACCTCTGGGTCGACATGGCGCACTTCGCCGGTCTGGTCGCGGCCGGGCTGCACCCGAGCCCGGTGCCGCACGCCGACGTCGTCTCCACCACCGTCCACAAGACTCTCGGCGGTCCGCGCTCGGGCATGATCCTCGCCAAGCAGGAGTGGGCCAAGAAGCTCAACTCCGCGGTGTTCCCCGGCCAGCAGGGCGGACCGCTGATGCACGTCATCGCGGCCAAGGCCGTCGCGCTGAAGATCGCCGCGAGCGAGGAGTTCGCCGAGCGCCAGCGGCGCACCCTGTCGGGCGCCAAGATCCTCGCCGAGCGCCTGACGGCCGACGACGTGACCAAGGCCGGCGTCTCGGTCCTGACCGGCGGCACCGACGTCCACCTCGTGCTGGTGGATCTGCGCAACTCCGACCTCGACGGCCAGCAGGCCGAGGATCTGCTGCACGAGGTCGGCATCACGGTCAACCGCAATGCCGTGCCGTTCGACCCCCGCCCGCCGATGGTGACCTCCGGGCTGCGCATCGGCACTCCGGCGCTCGCGACCCGCGGATTCGGCGACGCCGAGTTCACCGAGGTCGCCGACATCATCGGCACCGCGCTCGCCGCGGGCAAGGGCGCCGACGTCTCGGCCCTTCGTGCACGCGTCAGCAAGCTCGCTCTCGATCTGCCTCTGTACGAGGGCCTCGAGGACTGGGGTCTGATGAGCGCGCAGGCCTGATCCGAGCCGAAATCCAGGCGACGCCGGTCCCGTAGCGGCCGGCGTCGCCTGGTTTCGGTGGGGGCCATCCGTCGTTTAGGGTGGGTGTCGTGGCTGTACTGAGCAATGACGAGTTGATCAACGCGCTGGAGAAGGCGCTCCCGGAGATCGCGGAGGAGCACGCCGAAGGTGCCATCTCGTGGACGCCGTCGGATTGGATCCCCTGGGACCTGGGCCGCAACTTCGCCTTCCTGGGCGGTGACGACTACGTGCCGTCCGATTCCACGCTGCCCGAGACCGCCGCGGCCGGACTCCAGGCGCTGCTGCTCACCAAGGACAATCTGCCCTCGTTCCATCGCGTCCTCGCGATGCACTTCCCCGCGTTCTCCGATTGGCGACAGCTGGTCGGCGTGTGGACCGCCGAGGACAATCGTCACTCGATCGTCCTGCGCGACTACCTGGTGGTGACCCGGGCGGTGGATCCGGTGGAGGCCGAGAACCGTCGTCGCATCCATGTGGTCGCCGGCTGGCGGCAGTCGCCCGAGGCCATCGAGAACCTCGGACCGATGGACGTCCTGGCTCTGCTCGCGGTGCACGAGAACCAGTGCGTCACGTTCATCGAGAAGCTGCTGGGCTACGTCGACGACGAGAACCTGACTCAGATCCTGACCAAGATCCAGACCGACGACGCCGTGCAGGCCGCTACGTTCCAGGCCTTCCTGATGGCGGGCGTGGTAGCGGACCAGGAGGCCACCGTCCTGGCCGTCGATAAGGCGCTCGCCGGGATCGAGCACATCGGTTCCGACATCGCCGACTTCGACGCGCAGCGCGATTTCATCTCGGACTTCGAGGACGTCTCGACCGACGCCGCGATCGCGGCGAAGCTGGCCTCGGAGCTCAAGCTGGAGAGCCTTCAGGAGCTCAGCGCCGAGGCCGAGGCCGCGCGTGCCCGGATTCTCGCGAAGGCTGCCGGGCACTGACTCCCTGCAGGCCCCGGAATCGGGTCCGGGAGATCGTCGTTCCCGGCCCGAGCCGATTCACAGACACCCGCGTCCGTAAGGCGTCGCGCGGCGAACCGCCCCGCACCTCCCGGCGGCGGTCGATCCACCATTGGTGACCGGTCGACGGGTGCGACGCCCGTCGACCGCTGTCGTGGTGCTGAAGTTGCCGCTGATCGGTGGTGTGACGAGAGATCGCTCGGCGTCGTCGTTCGGTAACTCAACCTTCACCGACGCGCCGACTGCGCTTGGCCACTCGGAGATGTGACGCAGCGTACGTTGGGCCTTAACGGGCCGCGGGGAAGCGGTTCGTTCGGGAGGTTCGATTCGTGAACGACACAGGTGTCACGAGAGGGCCGGCCCCGGCTCTCGCCGACTTCGGTTGACCGCCGGCAGGTGGAGATCGAGCAGGCACGAGCCGACCGGCTGCTCAGACAAACTCGTTCCGTGCGGGGCTGCACGGGCGACTAGGAGTCCGACGTGACCGTTCGCACCTACGTCCTCGATACCTCCGTCCTGCTGTCCGACCCGTGGGCGGTGACCCGCTTCGCGGAGCATCACGTAGTGCTCCCGCTGGTCGTCATCAGCGAACTCGAGGGCAAACGCCACCACAGCGAACTCGGCTGGTTCGCGCGTCAGGCACTTCGCCTGCTCGACGACCTGCGAGTCAGACACGA
Source organism: Gordonia cholesterolivorans (assembly GCF_039531975.1). Taxonomy (NCBI): domain Bacteria; kingdom Bacillati; phylum Actinomycetota; class Actinomycetes; order Mycobacteriales; family Gordoniaceae; genus Gordonia; species Gordonia cholesterolivorans. The sequence goes on from NZ_BAAARB010000007.1 coordinate 89,366, forward strand.
ACGTCTCGATCTGCCGATCTCGATCGGCGACGAGGGCGGAACCGTGCAGGTGGAGCTCAACCACACCGACCCGACAGTCCTGCCCGCCGGTTTCCGCAACGACACGAACGACTCGCGGATCCTTGCCTGCGCGCTCAATCTGCGTGCGGAGGGCCGCGACGTCACGCTGGTCTCGAAGGACACCCCGCTGCGCGTCAAGGCGGGCGCGGTCGGCCTCGCCGCCGACGAGTACCACGCCCAGGACGTGGTGGTCTCGGGATGGACCGGAATGGACGAGATCGACGTCGCCGACACGGCGATCGACGCCCTGTTCGCCGACGGGCTGATCGATCTCGACGAGGCGCGGGAACTGCCCTGCCACACGGGCGTGCGGATGGTCGGCAACGGGCAGAGTGCGCTGGGCCGCGTCACCGAGACCAAACAGGTACAGCTCGTCCGCGGCGACCGCGAGGCGTTCGGCCTGCGCGGCCGCTCGGCGGAACAGCGCGTGGCGCTCGACCTGCTGCTCGACGAGTCCGTCGGGATCGTCTCCCTGGGCGGCAAGGCCGGCACCGGCAAGTCGGCGCTGGCCCTGTGTGCGGGTCTGGAGGCGGTGCTCGAGCGTCGCACTCAGCGCAAAGTGGTCGTCTTCCGCCCGCTGTACGCGGTCGGCGGTCAGCAACTGGGCTACCTGCCCGGAGGCGAGGCCGAGAAGATGGGTCCGTGGGCGCAGGCCGTCTTCGACACGCTGGAGGGACTGGTGTCGACCGAGGTGGTCGACGAGGTCCTGTCGCGGGGCATGCTCGAAGTTCTGCCGCTGACGCACATCCGCGGACGGTCGCTGCACGATTCCTTCGTGATCGTCGACGAAGCGCAGTCGCTCGAGCGCAACGTGCTGCTCACGGTGCTCTCGCGGCTCGGGTCGGGGTCGCGCGTGGTGCTGACGCACGATGTCGCGCAGCGCGACAACCTGCGGGTCGGCCGCCATGACGGCGTCGCCGCGGTGATCGAGAAGCTCAAGGGCCATCCGCTGTTCGCACACGTGACCCTCACCAGGAGCGAGCGGTCGCCGATCGCCGCGCTGGTGACCGACATGCTGGAGGAGTTCGCGCCGGGCGCCGGGGTGTGACTCCGGGCTCGCGCACAGCATTGACCGATTCGGCGGCTTCCGGCCGAGAAGTTCGGGCGACACGCGTGAGCGGTCAATGCTGTGCGCGCTGCGCCGGACGCATGTGAGTGCCGTTGCGGACGGCCCGGATGATCTTCGCGAGGGTTGCCGTCCATCGGAAGACGATGTCGTCGTAGGTGAAGCGGAGCGTGTGATAGCCGAGGTCGAAGGCGGTCGCGTCGCGCGTCCGGTCGGACTGGAAGTGCGGCCGGTCGCCGTGGATCTCCCAGCCGTCGATCTCGATGATCAGGTAGTCGCCGATGAGGAGGTCGACCCGGCCGACTCCGTCGATCCTCACCTGCGTTCGCACGGGGACGCGGTGAGTGCGCAGTCGTCGGCGAGCCATCGACTCCGGGCCGGACTCGGCGTTCGGATCGCACTCATCGATCAGCAGTCGGACGGACTTCGGAGCGTCGCGGAACAGGTACTCGAGCTCCTCGATGTGCATCAGTCGCAGGTTCAGCACCGAATCGCAGACGACCACAAATCCCTCCGCATCGAGGCAGCGAGCCGCGTGTCGCAGTGCGGTCGGGAGGTCGTCGACTGCGCCGGCCTCCGGAACGGGCCGCCCGAACTGCCTGCAGAACGGTCCTCGAAGGTGCTGCACCGCCCACGAGTTGCCGCGGACGTGGAGCCGGTCGTCGGCGGGAACCCAGACGCCGTGGCGTCTGAGGGCCGACATGCAACTCACTACACCGCCGCGGCGGACCGCGGCGACGTCGTCACTGCGCGCCTCGCCGATTCGGTACCAGCCCCGACGGAGCTGTTCGGCGTGGCCGCGCCGGATCAGGTCGTTCAAGCGGGCGCGGCCGATCATCCGTTCGATCTCTCGGTACGGGTACACCCCGGATCTGATCGCGTTCATGCGCAGATGATGCGCACTTCGGGAACTGCATTCCGGGTTTCCTCCGCGAGGGAGCGCGAGTGTGGATCGATTGCTCCTCGTCTACAGGCGTCAACCTCATGCGCGCCGCAGAATCGACACGGCGAAGTCGGCGTCGTCGTGCCACGGGCGGACGTCCCAGGTCGACAGCCGGAGGTCGAGCGACAGGTCGGTCTCGGTCAGGGCGGCGTCGAAGGTCTCCACCGCCAGTTTCGCCGTATGGAACCCGACGGCGACGAAGCCGTCCGGCAGCAGATGGTCGGACAAGCGCTGCAGCACGACCGCCTCGGTGTTCGGCGCCACGAAGGCCAGCACATTGCCCGCGCAGACGATTGCGTCGAACTGCTCGCGCGTTCCGTCCGGCCGGCGGAGATCGAGTTCGGCGAGATCGGCGACGCGCCAGCGGGGGCCGCGGTAGTCGGTCTGCGCTGCCTCGATGAGCTTCGGATCGACGTCGACGCCGGTGACCCGGTGACCGACGCCGTGCAGGTAGCCGCCGACCCGGCCGGGTCCGCAACCGGCATCCAGGACCCGCGCCGAGCGGGCGACCATCGCATCGATGAGTCGACCCTCCCCGAACAGATCGTCGCCGTTCGCCGCCATCTCACGGAATCGCTGGATGTACCACTCACTGTGGCCGGGCGCGGTGTCGGTGATCCATCGGGGAGCAGGGGTCATGGCCTCCACGGTAGCCGGAGCCACAGGTCAGCGGCATGGATGTGGGGCCGGGCCTCGGTGCGGACGCCGTCGGCGAACCCTCCGCAGGCAGCTCACAGAACAGTTGCGGAAAGGTGACGATGGTCTCCAGGTGTGGCAGCCACGAGCGAACGACTGGCACACTGGCATGGTGCTGAAGTTACTGATGAGGCGAATGTTGCAGGTGGGGTTTGCGCTTACTGCGCTCCTCGGAGCACTCGTCGTGGGTGCCGGACAGGCGTCCGCGGTCCCGCAGACCGCGCCGCAGACAGGGTCTCCGCAGACCGGATCCGACAGCATCACGACGTTGATCGACAACCTGCTCAAGGGGATGAAGGAACCGGGTGCCCCCGCCGTGCCCGGCGCGCAGGAGACGAGCCAGATGATCGTCGTGACGGCGCCGGTGGCGTCGTCGCAGACCGCGACGCTGACCGCGTTCGAGAAGGATGCGGCAGGTCAGTGGAAGCCGGTCATCGGCCCGACCAAGGCCTTCCTCGGCGAGAAGGGCATGGGCAAGGCGCAGGACAACGTGTACCGGACTCCGGAGGGCACGTTCGGACTCGACCAGGCCTTCGGTCGCCAGGCGAATCCCGGGACCAAGATGCCGTACTTCCAGGCGACCACGCAGGACTGGTGGGACTCCAACGAGAAGTCGCCGACCTACAACACGCACGTCAAGTCGGCCACCAGCCCGGGCGGCGACAGCGAGAACCTGTACAACAGCGGACCGGTGTACGACTACGCGGTCAACATCAACCACAACCCGACCAACACACCGGGCGACGCGTCGGCGATCTTCCTGCACGTGACCAACGGCGAACCGACGCAGGGCTGCGTCGCGATCGACCGCGACAAGATGGTCGAGATCCTCAAGTGGCTCGACCCGGCCAAGAACCCGAAGATCACCATCGGCGTCAACGTCAACGCGCCGAAGGAGGCTCCGGCCGAGCAGAAGATGCCCGGTGCCGATCTCATCGGCGGAGTCCTGGGCAATCTCGCCACGCTGATCCCGAACCTGCTCAGCGGCGCGATGCGCTGACACGCACCCAAGCCACATCGGTTGGACCCGGGGCCGCATGCGACGACGCGTGCGGCCCCGGCGCTTGTCTCGGGGGCACCACAGGCCAGTTCAGCGGGGCCGGACCTGTTCGAAACCCGTGGCGTGCGCGGCGTCGAACCCGTCGATCGCGGCGGTGAACGACTCCACCTGATTGCGGGCCTGATCGGCCACCGGTGTCGACGGATCGAGCACCTCGAGGTACACGCGGTGGCACGACAGCGACTCGACCGCCGCCTCGACGAAGCCCGTCACGTCCACCGCGTGCGTCGGGTGCGGGCCGTTCCAGAACAATCCCGAGGGCGGGTCGGCGAGCTCGTCGTAGGCGTCGACCACCGCCGCCGCGAACTCCATGTGATCGCGCTGATTGGGGAAGCCCGGCGCCCACTCGGGGCCGCCGTACGTCGCCAGGACGACGTCAGGCGACACGCGCTCGATCGCCTCGGTGATCTTCGCGCGCAGCTCCGGAGTGTTGCGCAACTCGCTGTCCGGGAAGCCCCAGAACTCCACCTCGTCGACGCCGACCACGGCGGCCGAGGCGATCTGCTCACCTTCTCGCAGCGGCCCGGCCTCGGCCGCGGCCATCCCCTCGATGCCGACCTCTCCGCTGGTCGCCAGGCCGTAGACCACGCGTCTGCCTTCGGATGTCCAGCGCGCGACGGCCGCGGCCATCCCGTACTCCGGGTCGTCGGGATGTGCGACGAGCACGAGGGCGGTGGACCAGTCCGTGGGAAACGTGGTGAGGCTCATGCGGGTCACGGTACGCGGAACCGGCGATCCCGTCCGGCGGGTGCGCTCAGCCGATCAGTCCGCGCTGACGTGCGACGGCAACCACCTTGCTGCGGCTCGAGACGCCGAGCTTGTCGAAGATGTGCACCAGATGCGACTTGACGGTGGCCTCCGAGATGAACAGACGCTTGGCGATCTCGCGGTTGCTGAGGCCGAGGTCGAGATGCTCCACGATCTCGAGCTCTCGTGCCGTGAGCGCCGGCCTGCTGTCGGTGACGCGGGTCAGCAGCCGCGCCGCCACCGCTGGGCCGAGGACCGTCTCGCCGGCGGCAGCCGACCGGATGGCGCTGATCAGGGTCTCGGGCGCGGCGTCCTTGAGCAGGTAGCCGACGGCACCGGCACTGACCGATCGGACGATGTCGGCATCGGATTCGTAGGTGGTGAGGATCAGTACCTGAGGCGGATCGGCCAGCCGGCGGATCGATTGGGTGGCGTAGACGCCGTCCGCATCGTGCGTCTCGGTCCCGTGCAGGCGCAGATCCATCAGGACGACGTCGAGGGAGAGTTCGCCGGCGAGGGCGATCGCCTCGTCGGCGGTACCGGCCTCGGCCACCACGTCGAGATCGGGGGAGGCGCCCAGGACGGCGCGCAGACCTGCGCGGACCACGGGGTGGTCGTCGACCAGCATGATGCGGATCACGGTTGCCCTCCGATCGGGAGCCGGGCGTGGATCACGGTGCCGTCGTCGGGCTCCGATTCGACGCTGACGCTCCCGCCCGCCTCCGACACCCGATTCTGCATGGCGCGCAGGCCGAAGCCCGAGCCGTCGGACCTGCGCGGGGGTCGCCGGCTGGCCGGGAAGCCGACTCCGTCGTCGACGACGTCGAGATGCACCTCGTCGGGCAGATAGGTCAGGGTCACGGTGGCCCGGGTCGCGTGGGCGTGGCGGGCGGCGTTGGTGAGCGCCTCCTGCGCCGTTCTCAGCAGCGTGTTGCGGGTCTCCGGCCGGAGCGCGACGCTGTCGCCGTGCACTCGCAGTTCAGCCGGCAACCCGCTCTGTGAGACCCGATCCACCTCCTCGCGCAGGGCGTCGGTGAGGCCGTCCGGGCGCAGGTCCGGCCCGTCGAGCCCGCGAAGGAAGCGGCGCGACTCGGTGAGCGCCTTCTGTGCGGTGTCGAGCGCGGTGCGGACCTGGACGTCGCGCTGATCGCCCGGGGTCTCATCGTTGGTGGCCGAGCGCAGCAGCAGCACGATGCTCGCCAGGCTCTGCCCGGTGCCGTCGTGGATCTCCCCGCCCAGGCGCTCCCGCTCGGCGAGGATCCCGGCCTGACGTTCCTTGGCGGCCAAAAGTTCTCGGGTTGCGAGGAGATCGGCGACGAGCTCGTCGCGCTCGTCCACCATCGCGATGATCCGACGGAATATCTCAGTCACGGCGACCGCGGTGGCGATGCCGAACGCCGGACCGATGATGCCGCCGACCATCAGCTCGGGACTGTGGAGCAGCGTGGAGCCGATCGACGTCGTCACGATCACCACCTCGGCGACCACCGAGACCGGCGGTTCGAGGAAGTACCAGCACAGCATGGCCAGGACGAAGGCCAGCCAGACGAACCCGGGGGAGAGCAGCACCAGTGCGACCCACAGCAGGGTGAGGATCACCACCCAGATGCCCGTGTCGAGGCCCCGGCCGCGCGTGTGCGACCACACGCCGAGCAGGTACCACCCGCCGACGACGGCGACACCGGCGATCACCGCGGCGGCCCCGCCGAACACGATGGGCGCCGAGCCGGCCAGAGCTTGAGCCATTCCGGCGAGCAGAAGCGCCAGGAACAGGATGTGGCCGCCCCATTCCGCATAGCGCTCGGCCGGTCGATCGTGCGTCATAGCCTCCAGTATCACCGCCCCGCCGCCACCGACCATGTCGTCTACAACTTTCGATGGATGCCCGCGCGCCGCCGGATGGATGCAGATCTGAGGTGCCCAGACGATGTTCCGGCGCCCGGTTCCCGACAGGCTGGAAGCACGTTGGTCGAGCGGTTTCGCACCGCTGTTCACAGGAGGACGCATGTATCTGGGATTGCGGGAGTTCCGCGCTGCAGCAGGGCGGTTCGCGCTCGTCGTCGGGGTGGTGACACTGCTCGCGTTCATGGTGGTCGCGCTGTCGGCGCTGACCGAGGGGCTCCGCCAGCAGTCGGTGTCGGCCGTGGAGAAGCTCCCAGGAGCCGCGTTGCTGGTGCAGGAGGACGGCGACAAGCCCGCGCTGCTGTCGGACAGCGAGATCACCCGCACCGCCGGTGAGGGCACCGAACTGGGTGTGGCGACGCTGCGTGCCAGCCATGACGGAGCCAACTCCACGGTCGCGGTGTTCGGCCGCGGCGACGTTCACGAGGTGGCGGTGTCGCCGGACATCGCGAAGACGCTGGGCGTGGTCCCCGGCGGCTCGATCCAGCTCGGATCCACGACGGTGCGGGTCGACCGCGTGGCCGACGTCGGTCAGTACGCCCATCAGCAGGTGATCTCCATGCCGGTCGGCGAATGGCGCGAGGTGACGCACCGCGATTCGGTGAACGCACTGATCGTCGACTCCGACAGTGCGGCTCCGGCGGGCCTGGTCCGGGTGGCGCACGCCGATCTGCCCGACCTGGTCCCGGGCTTCTCATCCGAACACATGTCGCTGCTGTTGATCCAGGGGCTGCTCGTGGTGATCTCGGCGGTCGTCGTCTGCGGATTCTTCGCCGTGTGGACCGGTCAGCGCATCGGCTCGCTCGCGGTGGTCCGGGCGATGGGCGCGGGACGCTGGTACCTGCTGCGCGACGGCCTCGCCCAAGCCGGTTCGGTCCTGGTGGTCGGCCTGGCACTCGGCGCGGCACTGGCGGTCGGTTTCGCCTCGCTGCTGTCGGGCAAGGCGCCGGTGGTCGTCGACCCGGCGGCCGGGGCGACGGTCCTCGCAGGCATGGCCGTCCTGGGACTGGTGGGCGCGGCGCTGGCGCTGCGGCCCCTGGTGAAGGTGGACCCGCTGGTCGCCCTCAACCGCTGATACTTCTCCGATCCGACCGATGACTACTGATGGGAACTGACATGGGATCTGCAACTGACACGGGATTGACACTCACCGACATCGATCTGACCTACCCCGACGGCGACAGCGTGGTGCGCGCGGTGCGCGGGGTGAGCCTGCACGTGGAGCCGGGCACCACCGTCGCGCTCACCGGCCCCTCCGGATGCGGGAAGTCGAGCGTGCTCGCGGTGGCCGGCGCACTGATCCGGCCCGACTCGGGGACGGTGCGGATCGGCGACCGATGCCTCGACGGCCTCGACGCGGAGGCGCTGGCCCGCGTCCGGCGCGAACGGATCGGACTGATCTTCCAGAACGACAACCTGGTACCCGGACTCACCGCCGAGGAACAACTGCTGCTCGCGGCGCATGTGGCCGGTCGCCGGCCGTCGCGGCACCGCGCCCAGGCCCGCGAACTCCTCTCGGCCGTCGGGCTCGACGGAGCGTTCGGACGCCGGCCCGGACAGCTCTCGGGCGGAATGCGGCAGCGCGTCAACATCGCCCGGGCGCTGATGAACGGACCGCAGGTGCTGCTGATCGACGAACCCACCTCCGCGCTCGACTCGACGCGGGGAACGCAGATCGTCGAACTGCTCACCGAACTGGCGCGAGACCGCGGCATCGCCTCCCTGCTGGTGACGCACGATCTGCAGACGGTGACCGGGGTGGACGGAGTGCTGGAGATGAAGGACGGCGCCCTGCTGGCCGGTGTCGGGGTCTGACGCCGCTGCCGTTCCCCACCGAACGCACCGATGCCCCTCGACTCATGGAGTCGAGGGGCATCGTCGGTCCTCGGTGCGAGGCCGGGGTCAGTCGATCGCGGGGGTCGATCGCGGGGATCAGATGTCCAGGCGCGCGTACTCGCGCAGCTTGGACGTCTGGTGGACCGCCTCGATGGTCCGGATGGTGCCCGACTTGGAGCGCATGACCAGCGAGCGGGTGGTGGCCCCGTTGGGACGGTAGGTGACGCCGCGGAGCATGTCGCCGTTGGTGACGCCGGTCGCGCAGAAGAAGGAGTTCTCTCCGCGCACCAGGATGTCGTTGGTCAGGACCATGTCCGGGTCCAGGCCCGCGTCGACGGCCTTCTGGCGTTCGGCGTCGTCCTTGGGCCACAGCTTGCCCTGGATCTCGCCGCCCATGCACTTCATCGCGACGGCGCTGATGATGCCTTCGGGGGTGCCGCCGATGCCCATGAGCATGTCGACGGTGCTGTAATCGCCGGCGGCGGCGATGGCGCCGGCCACGTCGCCGTCGGAGATCAGCCGGATCTTGGCGCCGGCCTCACGGATCTCGTGGATCAGCTCGGCGTGGCGGGGACGGTCGAGGACGACGACGGTCAGGTCGGCGACGTCGATGCCCTTGGCCGCGGCGACCGAATTGATGTTCCACTCGGTGGACTGGTTGATGTCGATCGCGCCCTTGGCGGCCGGGCCGACGGCGATCTTGTTCATGTAGAACACCGCCGACGGGTCGTACATGGTGCCGCGTTCGGAGACCGCGATGACGGCGATCGAGTTCGGACGTCCCTCGGCCATCAGCGTGGTGCCGTCGATCGGGTCGACGGCGACGTCCACCTCGGGGCCCTCGCCGTTGCCGACGATCTCGCCGTTGTACAGCATCGGGGCCTCATCCTTCTCGCCCTCGCCGATCACGACGGTTCCGCGCATCGACACGGTGGAGAGGAGTTCGCGCATCGCGTCGACCGCGGCGCCGTCGCCGGAGTTCTTGTCGCCGCGCCCGACCCACCGACCAGCGGCCAGCGCCGCGGCCTCGGTGACACGGACCAGTTCCATGGCCAGGTTGCGGTCGGGTGCTTGCTTGGTCATGCGGACTCCACTTTCGTTGCGAACCTTGATGAGGTCTAGACCTCGATTCTTTCATGGCCGGGACCGGCGATTGGCTGGGGGCGGCGCCCGACTGCGATAATCGAAGCCATGGCCCAGAAACCCCGGATCCTGCAAGACGGACGAGACCTCGTCTGGTCGCTCATCCCGCTGCTGGTGATCGCGCTGATCGTGGCCGGGGTCAGCGGCAGTTGCTCCTGGGGCTTCGGCAACTCGGCGACCGAGCAGAAGATTCCCAGTTTCAACGTCAGTGCAGGTCTGCACGCCGATGCGGAGTCGATGCCGTTCCCGATCCGGGAGCCGAAACTGCCCGCGAACTGGAAGGCCAATTCGGGTTCGACTCAGGAGATCGGCGCCACTCTCTCCAGCAACGTCGGCTGGATCACCCCCAACGGCGTCTACATCCAGCTGACGCAGACCGCCGCGACCGAGGAGCAGCTGGTTCCGAAGCTGCTCGGCGACGGCGCGAGTGGCGGTGGCGTGCGCGAGATCTCGGGCCAGCGCTGGGTCACCTACTCCGGCGACGATCACCGCAAGGCATGGATCGCCGACATGGGCGACGTGCGAGTGGGCGTGGTGAGCCGCGGCGCGGACTCCGACATGCAGACCCTCGCGAAGGCGGTCACCGAGGCCGAACCGCTGCCGTCCAAGCGTCCCTGACCCGAGCCGGTCGCCGGATCGGCCACGGGGCCTGCGGGGTAGTTAGTCTGCCAGTCCTCGTCCGCCAGCCCTCGTCCCTCAGTCCTCGTCGTCGGTGTCGGCGTCGTCGTTCAGTGCGGCCTCGATCCGTGATCGAGCTCCCTCGAGATGCTCGGTGCACCGCTTGGCCAGCGCCTCGCCGCGCTCCCAGAGCGCCAGCGACTCGTCGAGACCCAGTCCACCCCGCTCGAGTGCGGTGACCACCTCCGACAATTGGTCACGAGCCTGCTCGTAGTCGAGTTCGCCGACGGGCGTGAAATCGGCTCCGGGATCGGTCACTGTCGGCTCTCCTTCGTGGTCGGCGAGATCACTGCCGCGGCCGATCCGTCGGCGACGCGGATGCGCACGGCCGCTCCGGCCGGCAGGTCGTCCACCGAGCGGACCGCGTGCGGCTGGTCGGAGTCGGTGCGCTGCACCACGGCGTATCCGCGGGCGAGCGTCTGCGCTGGTCCGAGGGTCGACAGCTGCGATGCGAGACGTTCGGTGCGATGCTCCTCGACAGTCACCAGGTGCCGGACACTGCGGCGGATGTCGCGTACTGCGCCGTCGACACGGTCCTGCCGGTCGTCGACCATGCGCAGCGGGTTCGCGAGCACGGGCCGGGCCCGGAGCCCCTCGACCACCCGTTCCTCCCGGTGCACCCAGTTGCGCAGCGCGTGGGCACTGCGCCGGCGCAACTCGGCGATTCCCTGCAGTTCGGCCGAGACGTCCGGCACCACACGCTTGGCGGCATCGGTCGGCGTCGCGGCGCGGACGTCGGCCACCAGGTCGAGCAGCGGACTGTCGGGTTCGTGGCCGATCGCGCTCACCACGGGGGTCCGGCAGGCGGAGACGGCGCGCAGCAGCGTCTCGTCGGAGAAGGGGAGCAGGTCCTCGACGCTGCCGCCCCCGCGCGCGATGACGATGACCTGGACGTGCGGTGCGGCGTCCAGCGCCGCGAGGTGCTCGACGATCGCAGGCACCGCGGTCGGTCCCTGCACGGGCGAATCCCGGACCTCGAACCGCACCGCGTCCCACCGGGCGGTCGCGACGGCGATCACATCGCGCTGTGCGGCACTGGCGCGGCCGGTGATCAGTCCGATCGTGTGGGGGAGGAACGGCAGCGGCCTCTTCCGGCGGGCGTCGAAGAGCCCCTCGGCGGCGAGCAGGGCCCTGACGCGTTCGATCCGGGCGAGGAGTTCGCCGATGCCGACCGGCCGGATGTCGGTGATCCGCAGCGACAGAGTGCCCCGGCCGGTGTAGAAGTTGGGCCGGCCGTACACCACCACCCGGGCGCCCTCGGTGAGCGGCACCGGACTCCGCTGAAGCAGACCCGGGTCGCAGGTCACCGAGATCGAGATGTCGGCGGCGGGATCGCGCAACGTCAGAAAAGCGGTGCGCGTGCCGCGGCGCAGGCTCAGCTGGGTGATCTGACCTTCCACCCACACCTGCCCGAGCCGGTGGATCCAGTCCGCGATCTTGAAACTGAGCGTGCGCACCGGCCACGGATTCTCGGCGGTGTTCCCCTGCTCGGGCGTCATCGCGGAACCCCGGTGCAGAGCCGGGCCGGGTCGATCACTGCGCCGGTTGTCACTGCGCGGTTGCTCACTGCGCGGATTCGGCCTTCTTCTGCTGGCTGACGATGCGGTTGTCGAGCATCGTGACGAAGGGCGTGCGATTGCGGTTCGCCTTCTCGAACTCGAGGATCTCGGTGAGTTCCTCGGTGCCGAGCCCGCGGACCTTGGCGCGCAGCTGGGCCAGCGTCAGCGTCGGGTAGTCGAGGGCGGCGACGGCGGCCGGGAGATGCTCCGGCGACGCTGCGGCATCCGGCGTCGTAGAGGTGGGGCCCGCGGCCACGTCGGCCGGAGCCGAGCTGTAGAGCGCGAAACGTCCGGCGTTGGCCGGGGGCGCGGCGCTGTCGGCGGCGGACTCGTCGGGGCTCGCAGCGGAGGCCTCGGCGGCGCTCGTCTCAGCGTGGTTTGTCGCGGAGTTCATCTCAGGGGCGCGGGCCGGGGCTTGCGGAACAGTGGCCGGCGCGTCGGCACGCAGCGGCCGGCTCGCCGCCTCCGCGTCGTCGTCTTCGTCGAACCGCGCCCACTCGGGCTGTTCCTGAGACTTGTCGCACAGCGGCGCGAGCAGCTCGTCGCCCTTGATGGCGAGCTCGGCGATGTTCTGCTGAAGTCGCATGCCGGCCTGCAGACTCCGGCTCACCGCACCCATCGGCAGAGTGATGACTCGCGTCGGCAGTTTGCGGGTTTCCTCGATGGTGGTGGCGACCAGACCGGCGACCACGCGGGCAGCGTATGGAGGACGACTCATGTACTAACTCTCTCACAGCCGTACCCTGGAGTTCATGGCTGATAGTAAGCGCGTCCTTCTCGCGTCGCCCCGTGGATATTGTGCAGGCGTCGACCGGGCCGTGGAGACTGTCGAGCGGACCCTCGACAAGCACGGTGCGCCGGTGTATGTCCGCAAGGAGATCGTGCACAACCGGCATGTGGTCGACACGCTGACCGAGCGTGGCGCGATCTTCGTCGACGAGACCGACGAAGTGCCCGAGGGTGCGATCGTGGTCTTCTCCGCCCACGGAGTCTCTCCCGAGGTGCACCAGAGCGCTGCGCAGCGCAGCCTCAAGACCATCGACGCGACGTGCCCGCTGGTCACCAAGGTGCATCAGGAGGCGAAGCGGTTCGCGCGCGACGATTACGACATCGTGCTGATCGGCCACGAGGGCCACGAGGAGGTCGAGGGCACCGCCGGCGAGGCCCCGCAGCACATCCAGGTGGTCGACGGACCCGACGCCGTCGACGACGTGCAGGTGCGCGACGAGTCGCGGGTGATCTGGCTGTCGCAGACCACGCTGTCGGTGGACGAGACGATGGAGACGGTGTCCCGGCTCCGGGAACGGTTCCCGCTGCTGAACGACCCGCCGTCGGACGATATCTGCTACGCCACCCAGAACCGCCAGGTAGCTGTCAAGGCGATGGCGCCGCGGTGCGAGCTGGTGATCGTGGTCGGTTCGCAGAACTCGTCCAATTCGCAGCGGCTGGTGGAGGTGGCGCTGCAGAACGGCGCCGAGGCGTCTTACCTGGTGGACTACGCCCGCGACATCGACCTGGCCTGGCTCGACGGCGTCACCACGGTCGGCGTCACCTCGGGTGCCTCGGTCCCGGAGGTCCTCGTCCGCGGGGTGGTGGATCTGCTCGCCGAGCACGGTTACGCGGACGTCGAGACCGTGACCACCGCCGAGGAGACGCTCACCTTCGCGTTGCCGCGCGAACTGCGGCCCGCCCGCAATCCCCGCTGACCGCGGCGCCCATCGCCTCGGCAGCGATCATCGGCGGCGGCGCAGCAGGCGTCCGCCCACGACGGCGACAGCCGCGAAACCCGCACCCGCGAGGATGACGCCCGCACCGGAGCCCGACTCGGGCTCATCGTCGGGGAGAGCCAACGGCCGCAGACCCGGAGCGGCGCGCACCTCGGGGTCGTCGGTGAGTGCGGCGAGCGGATCGATCACCCCGCTGCCGACGGCGTCGTCCCGGCCGCCGCCGTGCGCCGTGTCGACGATGCGGTCGATCACCTCAGCGGCCGACAGTCGCGGGTACCGGGACCGGATCAGCGCCGCCAGGCCCGACACGTACGGCGCCGCGTAGCTGGTGCCGGCGAGCGGGGCCACCCCGTCGCCGGTGCGCAGGCCGCCGGCGAGCCGCGGGCCGCCCGAGCCCGGCATCACGCTGACCACATCGGTGCCCGGCGCCGCCACGCTCACCCACGGCCCGCGCAGGCTGAAGTCCGCCGCTGCGCCGTCGGCGGCCGCGACGGCGCCCACCGTCAGCACCAGCGGCGCGAATCGCGCCGGGGTGACGGCCGTGCGCAGTCGCGCCCACGCCTGCTCGACCGAGGCCGCACCCGACGGGTTCTGCTCCCGACACGCCGTGGTCTCGGTCAGGTTCCCGGCTGCCACGACCACCACCACGTCCCGCTCACGCGCGTAGGCCAGCGCGGTCCCGACGAGACCGTCATCGAGCGGACCGGCGGCGGGTGCGCATGCCACCTCTGAGATGTTGATCACCCGTGCACCCAGGTCGACGGCCCGTACCACCGACCGCGCGAGAGTGGTGAGCGGGCCGTATCCGGCTCCCACCACGGCGTCGTCGGCTCCGCTGCCCCGGGCGCTGAACGCTCCGCTCGACTGCCGAATCGAGATGATGGTCGCCTCGGGCGCCACACCGACGAAGTCGTCGTCGGCGGAGGGCTGTGCTGCGATGATGCCCGCGACCAGCGTTCCGTGGGCGTCGCAGTCCGACAGTCCGTCGCCGGTCCCGACGTAGTCGCCGCCGGCGACGAGGCGCGGCAGCCTGGTGTGCGGGCTCACACCCGTGTCGATGACCGCCACGGACACGCCGGCGCCGCGACTGAACCGATGGGCCGCTGCCACGTCGAGCAGTCGGTGGCCCGCGGGTTCGCCTGCGGTGTCCGCGTCGGCGGTGGTCGCGCAGCGGGCGCGCTGCTCGGTCGGCTCGGGCGGGCCCAGCGGTGCGGCCGAGACCGTCGCCCGGGCGATCACCGGCGCCGGGACCGCCACGGCGGCACCCGCGCCGGAGAACCAGACGACCGCCGCGACCGCCGTGATCGCGCCGATCCGCCGGATCACAGGGTCCGGACCGCCTGATAGACGTCCAGGACCCAGAGCAGCAGCGGAATCACCGCGGTCAGCGCGGCGTATTCGGCGATCTCGACGGCGCGCACGGCGGGCGGAGAGTAGTCGCGGCCGGATGCGACCGTGCCCAGCAGCAGAGCGCCGACCGCCCAGCCGATCGTCCCCGCGAACACCCAGACCGGTTCCGGGCCGGACCCCGCGACGGCGGCGAGCGCGGCGACGACTCCGATGATCCCGGCCGCCCCGACCAGCAGAGCCGACTGCAGCCGGTCGGCGTGCGTCCGGCCGCGGGCGGCGAGTGCCACCACGATGCACGCGCAGTAGCCCAGCGCCACCGGCGATCCGCACGCCGCAGCGGCGACGGCCGCGGTCGCGACCCCGGTGACCAGGACGGCACCGGCGAGTGCGCCCGTCAGAATCGATGCGGTCACGGCGGCGCGGCGCGCGAGCGCGTCGAGGTCGCCCAGCGCGAGGTCGGCGATTGCGCCGAGCGGATCGCGGGTCGAGAGCCGGACCGCGTCCACGCCGTCGACCACCGCGGGATCGGTCCCGTCGGGTGCCGCCGGCGCAGTGTTCGGCACCGACGGCAACGGCAGACGTCCGGCGGCGATCGCGATTCGCGGCGCGCAGAGCACCAGGCCGACGCCCGCCGCCGCGACGACTGCGGCCAGATCCCGCACTGACGGCGCCCACACCGTGGCGAGCAGCCCGGTCGCCGCGGTTGCGCCGCCGACCACGGCGATCGCGGTGTGGGCCGCCGCGGCCCGGCCGGTGCCCTGGTATCCGATCACCGCACCGGCCAGGGCAGCGATGCCCGCTAACGCGAGCTGGACTCCGCCCGCCGCGCCGGGCACGACGAGCGAGGCCGCGACGGCGCCGAGGACGCAGCCCGCGATGCTGAGGACGGCGGAGGTCCGCGGGTCGCTCTCCAGGCGACGGCCGGACAGTGCCGCCCCGAGTGAGACCGCCGCACCCAGGGCCGAGACCGCGAGGACCACCGGAGCGTCGCCGGCGGCCGCCGCCCAGCGGCCGGCCGGGACGGCCCCGACCACCGCGACCAGGAAGACCAGATAGCTCACCATGCGTGAGGCGTCCGACGACCAGCCGAAGCGGTCCCGCTGCAGAGCCGCCGCCACACCGTCGGCGACGTCGTCGATCAGCACCGTCCCGGCATCGGCCGGCGCAGTGCGGATCACCAGCAGATCGCCGTCGCACACCCCGCACTGCGCGAGAGTGTGCTCGGCGGCCAAGGCGGTTCCGTCGATGCGGGCGAGTGTCCAGTTCGCGGGTTCAGCGCTGTCGTCCACCCGGACCCGCAGAGCGTCGAGAAGATCGGGCATCAGCGCCGCGATCGGCACGCCGGCCGGAAGGCCTGCGTCGAGTTGAGTGCTCCCACCCACGATCGATGTCCGGATCATGTCCGGTTCGGTCAACACGGTCATTCGGCAAACCTTCCCCCAAGGTTCCTGATACAACCTCTTCCATCGCCCGTGAGGCGAGGACGTCGTCGAGATAACCATGTCGGGAGTCGTCGCGGTCAGCGATTGGGGGAAATCGCTCAACCGGCCTCACGCGGCGGCCGAATCAGAGCTGGGGGGCTCGAATGGGCAGTGCAACAATCGGTTTCGCGCGTCGTCCGCGGATCGTCGTGGAGGCTCCGCCGGACGGGGAGATCGAGCTGACCGCGCCGCCGGAGCTGTCGCGCGCAGTGCCGCCGAATCTGCTGGTGCGGCTTCTGCCGGCGGTCATGGTGGTCGCCGTCATCGGCATGGTCGCCATGATGGTGATGACCGGAGGCGCTGGGGCACTGGCGAATCCGATGTTTCTGATGTTCCCGCTGATGATGGTGATGTCGATGGTGGGAATGCTGGCATCCGGCGGGCGCGGCGGTCCCGAGCGGGCCTCCGAGGTGAATGAGAACCGCAAGGACTATCTGCGCCATCTCGGTCAGCTTCGCGACGATGTCGCCGAAACGGCTGCAGCGCAACGAGAATCGGCGCAGTGGCGGCATCCGGATCCGGGAGCGTTGATCGGCCTGGTCGGGGGCCGCCGGATGTGGGAGCGCAGATTCACCGACGACGACTTCGGCCATGTCCGCGTCGGCCGCGGGACACACCGCCTCGCGACCGCGTTGGTGCCGCCGGAGACGCCGCCGGGCGACGACCTGGAGCCGGTGTCGGCGGTGGCGCTGAGACGTTTCGCTGCCGCGCATGCGGCCGTCGACGGACTGCCGACGGCGATCGCGCTGCGCGGATTCCCGGCGGTCAGCCTGCTCGGGGATCCGGTGCAGGTGCGCGCCCTGCTGCGGTTCATGCTGTGCTCGCTGGCCGTACTGCACGGTCCGGACCACCTGAGGATCGCGGTCGTCGCCGACGATCCGCTCGACGCCGAATGGGATTGGGTCAAGTGGCTGCCGCACATCGGCCATCCGGCTCGTCGGGACGGGCTCGGTGCCGTGCGCATGGTGTACCCGACGCTCGGCGCCCTCGGCGACGACCTCGCCGCCGATCTCGCGGCCCGCGCGGGTTTCAGCCGGACGGCCGACTCTCCGGCGACGTCCCATCTGTTGATCGTGGTCGACACCGATCGCGTCGATGTGGACGACGAATTGATCGGCGGCGTAGGCCTCGACGGCGTGACAGTGGTGAGTCTGGGCACCGCACCGAGCCCGCTGGCGGTGCGTCGCGGGCTGCAGCTGACGGTGTCCGGCGGTCGTGTCGCCGCCCGCACCGCCGCCGGACTGGAGGAGTTCGCCGTCGCCGACCGGCTGTCCGGGCCGTGCGCCGAAGCCGTCGCGCGCAGGCTCGCCCGGTACCGCCCGGCGTCGCTCGACGCCCTGCTCGATCTCGACACGCCGGTTCTCGCGAGCGATCCCGGACTGCCCGCACTGCTGGGTCTGGGAGACGCGGGCCGCGTCACCCCGGAGTCGGCCTGGCGCGGGCGCCTCGGTGCCGAACGACTGCGCGTGCCGATCGGCTACACCCCGGAGGGCGCTCCCGTGCACCTTGACCTGAAGGAGAGCGCGCACGGCGGAATGGGGCCGCACGGGCTGTGCATCGGCGCCACCGGCAGCGGCAAGAGCGAACTGCTGCGCACCCTCGTCCTCGCGCTGATCGCGACGCACTCCCCGGACGAGTTGAACCTGGTCTTGGTCGACTTCAAGGGCGGGGCCACCTTTCTCGGTCTGGAGCAGGCCAAGCACACGGCCGCGGTGATCACCAACCTCGAGCAGGAACTCGCGATGGTGGACCGGATGGGCGACGCACTCTCCGGCGAACTGAACCGCCGTCAGGAACTGCTGCGCGCCGCAGGCAACTTCGCCAATGTCACCGACTACGAACAGGCCCGCCGGGCGGGGGCGCCGCTCGACCCGCTGCCCGCCCTCTTCATCGTCGTCGACGAGTTCTCCGAACTGCTCGCGCAGAAACCGGAATTCGCGGACCTGTTCGTGGCGATCGGCCGGCTGGGGCGCTCCCTGCACATCCACCTGCTGCTCGCGTCCCAGCGTCTCGAGGAGGGCAGGCTGCGCGGGCTCGACAGTCATCTCTCGTACCGGATCGGATTGAAGACCTTCTCCGCCAACGAGTCCCGGACTGTGCTGGGCGTCCCCGACGCCTATCACCTGCCGAGTGCGCCCGGCGCGGCCTACCTGAAGTGCGATTCGTCGGCGCCGACACGCTTCAACACGTGCTTCGTCTCCGGCCCCTATCGACCACCGGCGGGGCCGTCTGCCGGTTCCGCGTCGTGTGCGCAGACCCGGCCGGTCGCGTTCACCACCGCGGAGGTCCCGCTCGCCGAACCGGCCACGGAGCAGCCGGACGGCCAGGCCGACGAGGGTCCGTCCGCGACGGTGCTCGAGACGGTGGTCGCGGCACTGGCCGGGCACGGCCGCACCCCGCATCGGGTGTGGTTGCCGCCGCTGGAGCGGGCGATCACCCTCGATGCGCTGGCACGCGACACCGCACCCGGCACCTTGACCTTTCCGTACGGGGTCATCGACCTGCCGTTCGAGCAGCGGCGCGACACCGCATGGCTCGACGTCGCGGGTGCGGCCGGGCACGTCGCTGTCGTGGGCGGTCCGCAGTCGGGCAAGTCCACCACGCTGCGCACCCTGATCTGCGGAGCCGCCACGACCCACACCCCCGAACAGGTGCAGTTCTACTGTCTGGACTTCGGCGGCGGCACGCTCGCCGCACTCGATGGTCTGCCGCACGTCGGCTCGGTGGCCACCCGAGTCCAGCACGACCGGATCCGCCGCACGCTCGCCGAGATCCTGGCGGTGAAGACGAGCCGGGAGGCGTGCTTCGCCGAGGACGGC
This sequence comes from Gordonia cholesterolivorans, assembly GCF_039531975.1. NCBI lineage: Bacteria > Bacillati > Actinomycetota > Actinomycetes > Mycobacteriales > Gordoniaceae > Gordonia > Gordonia cholesterolivorans. The sequence goes on from NZ_BAAARB010000007.1 coordinate 108,433, forward strand.
ATCGAGTCGATGCGGGAGTACCGCGCGGCGCGCGCTGCGGGCCGCTTCGCCGACGACCGGTACGGCGACGTCTTCCTGGTCATCGACGGGATCGGCGTGCTCCGGGCCGACTTCGAGGCGCTGGAGGAGAAGGTCGACGCCCTCGTCTCGACGGGGCTGGCGTACGGCGTGCACGTGGTGGTCAGCGCGTCGCGGTGGGGCGAGATCCGGCCCGCCATGAAGGACCTGATGGCCGGTCGCGTGGAACTGCGGCTCGGTGACGCCCTCGATTCCGAGATGAGCCGCCGCGCCGCGGCCGGAGTGCCGGAGGGACGGCCGGGCCGCGGGCTGACCGCGCAGGAGAAGCACCTGCTGGTGGCGCTGCCGCGGGTGGACGGCGTCGCCGACGCGACCGATGTGTCCGCCGGAACGGCGAAGCTGGTCGAGGCCGTCGCGCGGGAATACGGCGATCGCCGGGCTCCGGAGGTGCGGACTCTCGCACGAGTGGTGGACGGTTCCGTGCTCGCGGAGACCGTCGCCGCGCAGGGAGCCGGGACGCGGGCCGGTACGGTAGCGCTCGGGCTGTCGGAGACCGACTTGGGGCCGTGCGTCCTCGACTTCGACGCCCAGCCGCACCTGCTGGTGTTCGCCGACGTCGAATCGGGCAAGACCGAGACGCTTCGCACGCTGGTCCGCGGACTGGTGGCCGGCGGAGATCCGGACGAGGTCAAGCTCGTCCTCGTCGACTACCGTCGCGGACTGCTCGGAGAGGTGCCGGAGACGCATCTGGGCGGCTACGCCAGTTCCGAACGCACGGCGCGGCCGATGATGGCGCAACTCGCCGAGTACTTCGCCGCGCGGCTGCCCGGCGACGACGTGACACCGCAACAACTCGTCGACCGCAGCTGGTGGTCGGGGCCCACCGTCTATCTGGTGGTCGACGACTACGACCTCGTCGCCACGGCGTCCGGGAATCCATTGTCGCCATTGATCGAGTTGCTCGGGCACGGTCGCGACATCGGTTTCCGGCTGATCCTCACGCGCCGATCCGGCGGTGTCGGCCGAGCGCTGTTCGATCCGCTGATCGCCTGTCTGCGCGACCTCTCGTGCGATGTCCTCCTGATGAACGGCGACCCCGACGAGGGCTACGTGGTGGGCAGGCACCGCCTGCAGCGGCTGCCGGCCGGCCGCGGCGAACTGGTGTCGCGCAACCGGTCGCCGGAGATCGTCCAGGTCGCGCTGGGAGAACGGGCGTGAGCGGCCCGGTGATCGATCTCGCGTACGGACGTGTGACCGGTCCCGGCGGCACCGTGGACCTGACGACGCTGCTGGAGGACATCGACTGCGCCGAACGGCGGGCCCTCGCCCGGCAGGCGCTGCGCGAGGTGATGCGGCGCGCCGCCGGCGCCTCCCGGATCCTGCTGCCCACCGTATGGGGACCGGTCCGCACCGAGGCTCTGGTCGGCGAACTCGCCTCCGTGGGCGCCGCCGCCGAACCCGTTCCACGGGCGGTGGCGATCGCCGCTTCGCACGCCGACGCGACCGTGCACCGCTGCGCCGTGGTGGAGACCCGGATGCTGCCGGCCACCGGCGGACACTGGAGCGTGCACACGGTGACTCGCACCGACGGCCGGTGGTCGCTGGGGCGGGGCGCGGTGGACCTCCCGCGCCGGATATCGGCCGAACCCGGGTGGTCGGCTCCGTTGCGCGCCGCCGACGCGGTCTTCGTCGACGGTCCCGATCCGGAATCGGTCGCCGCCGCCCAGCGGTTGCTGCTCGAAGCCTTCGGTGTCCGCGCGATGGCCGTCGACAGAACGGTTCTGACCAGGCACGGAGGTCGGCTCGGCCCGGTGAGTGCCGCGGAGTTGCTCGCCGGCCTGCCCGCGCCGCCGATCGCCGCGTCGCGCCGGGGACTGCGCGCGCCGGCAGCCGTCGCCGCGGTGCTGGTGCTGGCCGCAGCCGCGACCGCCGGGTGGGCGCATTGGCCGCGGCCGGAGCGGTCCGTGCAGCAGACGGTCCGGGTGGGCCGGGCCGAACTCGCCGTTCCGGGCCAGTGGCGGCGCAGTGACGGGGACGATGCGACCGCCGGAAGCCGCACGGTGTTCGCGGCCCCCGACGACGGCAGGCGGCTGATCGTCGTCGTCTCGCGGCTGCGGGGCGGTTCCACCGTCGCGACAGTCGCGGAGAGCCTGCGGAACCGCATCGCGCAGCGCGGGGACGACGCGGTGGCCGAGTTCGCGGCCGACGTGAGCTATGCGGGCCGTCGCGTGATCGGGTATCGCGAGACGCCGGCGTCGGGTTCTCCCGTGGCCTGGTACGTGGCCGTCGAGAGCGGCACGCAGATCAGCATCGGTTGTCAGACGGGCACGGGGGAGGAGTCGGTGGACGGTCCGTGCCGCGGGGCCGTGGGTTCCCTGCGTGTGGTGAGCGATTAGGAGACGGTGACCGACGCCTCCAGCGTCACGACCACCTCGTCGGCCACCTTCAGGGCGCCCATCATCAGCGAATACGGCTTGATCCCGAACGCCGTCTGCGTCACCGCGGACTGCCCGGAGACGGTGCTGCCGTCCACCGCCACGTCGACGGTGTGGGGCTCGGTGACTCCACAGATCGTCAGATCGCCCGACAACCGGTAGCCGTCGCCGCTCGCCGACACGCCGCCGGCCCGGAAGACGATCTCGGGGAAGGCGGACGATTTCAGCGACTTGAGAGCGTTGGCGCGCGCGACCAGCCGTTCCGGACCGGTCATCGGAGTCAGCCCGCCCTCGCCCGAGAGCACCTGCAGGGAGTCGACGTCCACCCGCAGCGCCACGGAGACCGGAGTGTCGCCGTCGAAGGCGATGTCGGCTCGCCACGCGTCGAACCCGATCGTCAAGCTGTGGCCGGTCCGCGACGCCCGCCCGGCGACGCCGGTGCGCAGGGTGAGGGCGCCGTCGCCGGGACCGATGCTGATCACTGAAGTCATGCTCTCGACGATACGGACCCAGCCGGACGCGCGTTTTGACCCGCGTCGACGAGCCCGCGTAAGCTAGATCGCTGGTGCCCTGCGTCAACAGAGTGCCCGGGTCCCCACTGGTCGCCGGGAGCACGCTCTGCAGAAGTGCCTGACCAGCAGCAAACGAGTTCAAAAGAGGACTACTGTGCCTACCTACACCCCGAAGGCCGGTGACGTGACCCGCGAGTGGTACGTCATCGACGCCACCGACGTGGTGCTCGGCCGCCTCGCCGTCGCGAGCGCCAACCTGCTCCGCGGCAAGGGCAAGCCCACGTTCGCCCCGCACGTCGACGGCGGCGACTACGTCATCATCATCAACGCGGAGAAGGTCGCCGTCAGCGGCAACAAGCTGACCGACAAGCGTCTCTACCGCCACTCGGGTCACCCGGGCGGCCTGAAGTCCCAGAGCATCGGTGAGCTCCTGGCCACCAAGCCCGAGCGCGTCGTCGAGAGCGCCGTCAAGGGCATGCTCCCGAAGAACAAGCTGGGCAACGCCATCGCAGGCAAGCTCAAGGTCTACGCGGGCCCCAACCACCCGCACACCGCGCAGAAGCCGGTCAACTACGAGATCAAGCAGGTGGCCCAGTGACCAACGAGAACCTGAACGACGTCGACGTCGAGGTCATCGAAGAAGAGACCCTGAACGAGGACGGCAGCTACACCACGGAGTCCGTCGAGGTCGTCGAGACCGAGACCGCCACCCGCGGACCGGTCGTGCTCGACCGCCCGATCCAGACCGTGGGCCGCCGCAAGGAGGCCATCGTCCGGGTCCGCCTGGTGCCCGGCACCGGCGAGTTCACGCTCAACGGCCGCACCCTCGAGGACTACTTCCCGAACAAGGTGCACCAGCAGCTCATCAAGGCTCCGCTCGTCACCGTCGAGCGCACCGACGCCTTCGACATCCACGCTCGCCTCGTCGGCGGCGGCCCGTCGGGTCAGGCGGGCGCGCTGCGTCTGGCCATCGCGCGCGGCCTCATCGAGGTCAGCCCCGAGGATCGTCCGGCACTGAAGAAGGCCGGCTTCCTGACCCGCGACGCGCGTGCTGTGGAGCGTAAGAAGTACGGCCTGAAGAAGGCCCGCAAGGCCTCGCAGTACAGCAAGCGCTGATCGCTTCGGCTACTGTGGCTCGCCTTTTCGGCACCGACGGCGTCCGAGGCCGGGCCAACGACCAGCTCACCGCAGAGCTGGCGTTGGCCCTGGCCTCGGCCGCCGTTCGCGTTCTCGGTGCAAACGCTCGTTCCCGTCCGCGCGTCGTCGTCGGACGTGACCCCCGCGCCTCCGGCGAACTCCTGGAGGCCGCGCTGTGCGCCGGTCTGGCCGCGGCGGGCGCCGACGCCATCCGGGTGGGAGTGGTCCCCACCCCGGCCGTCGCCTTTCTGACGGCTGACTATCGGGCGGATTTCGGAGTGATGATCTCCGCCTCGCACAATCCCATGCCCGACAACGGCATCAAGTTCTTCGCCGCGGGCGGCCACAAACTCCCCGACGACGTCGAGGACGAGATCGAGGCGGCGATGCACGCCGACCAGCCCCGTCCCACCGGCGCCGGTGTGGGCCGGATCCGCGACGCCCAGGACGCCGCCGAACGCTACCTCGCTCATCTGGCCGAGTCGGTCCCGACCTCGCTCGACGGGTTGACGCTCGTGGTCGACTGCGCACACGGTGCGGCGTCCCATGTGGCTCCCCGCGCGTATGAGGCCGCCGGCGCCAAGGTCATCGCGATCCACGCCGAGCCCGACGGCCTCAACATCAACGACGGGTGCGGCTCCACGCACATGGACAAACTGCAGGCCGCCGTCCTGGAGTACGGCGCCGACCTCGGCCTGGCCCACGACGGTGACGCCGACCGCTGCCTGGCGGTCGACTCGACCGGTTCGGTGGTCGACGGCGACCGGATCATGGCGATCCTGGCGCTGGCGATGCACGAGGCGGGCCACCTGACCGACGGCGTCCTCGTGGCCACCGTCATGAGCAACCTCGGCCTGCACCTGGCGATGAAGAGCGCGGGAATCGAGCTCAAGGTGACGGGCGTGGGCGACCGTTACGTCCTCGAGGAACTGCGCTCGGGCGGTTACGCCCTCGGCGGTGAGCAGTCCGGCCACATCGTGGTCCCGGCCGTCGGAACCACCGGCGACGGAGTGCTCACCGGCCTCATGCTCGCCGCGCGGGTGGCGCAGACCGGACAGCGCTTGGCCGATCTGGCCGGGGTGATGACGGTTCTGCCGCAGGAGCTCATCAACGTCCCCGTCTCCGACAAACACGCCGTCGCGGTCGCCGAAGAGGTGCTCAGCGCGGTGGCGGCCGCCGAGTCCGAACTGGACGGATGCGGGCGCATCCTGCTGCGTCCGTCGGGAACCGAGCAACTCGTCCGGGTGATGGTGGAGGCGCAGACCCCCGAGTCGGCGCGCGGAATCGCCGAACGCGTGGCCGCTGTGGTCGCGGGCGTCTGACCAGCACCCCGCGATAGACACGCCCGACCCGGTCGGGGACGCGACGTTTTCGGCGTGTCGCGGAACCGTGCGGGCGGCGCGTGCGTCCAATAGGCATGGACGCCGGAAGCAATGACTCGATCCACGTCGATCTGGACCAACTCGCGGACTTCACCGCCGCCCAGCAGCACATCGTGACGACGCTCGCGGAATGCGCCGCGGAACTCGACGGCGGCGGGATGTGCGACTGGGCCGATCATGGTCCGCCGCGTCGTGCGGCGGACGCGACGCTGGACCGGCTCCTCGATCTCGCCGCCCGGCTCCGTGGCTGCGGAGTCGCGGTGGACGCGGTGGCCGCGGATCTGGGGCGGGCCGGTGCGGCGTTCGCCGACGCGGAGTCGGCCGCGGCGTCGTGGGCGACGGGCCGGCCGGCATGACGGGCTCGTGCGCGGACGGTTTCGCGACGGTGATCGCCGTCTGCCGGGAACTGGGCCTGACCGCGGTGGACGAGGCGGCCGTACGCCGGCCTCATTCAGCGGTGGACGAGTTCCGGATGCCGGCATTCGTGGCGGATGCGCAACGGTTGAGCGACCTGGCAGACCGCCTCGCCCGCGCGGCGGGAGCAGCGGGTGCGACGGCGACGACGGTCGGGGAATGGTCCGGCAGATCCGGACACGCGGCGGGCAGCGCGGTACGGGTGGTGGCAGGCGACGTCGCCGATCTGCGGAGCCGGCTGACGCAGGGGGCGGCCGTGACCACCCACGCAGCTCAGGTCCTCGAAGAGGTGCTCGCACGCCACGCAGCGGTACTGGAGACGGTGTCCCGTCCCAGGCTGGGCGGGGTGGACCTCGACGCGGTACCTGCCGCTCTGAATGCCGGCGCGGTCACCGAAGGCGAACTGCGAGCCGAAGTGCATGCGCGTCTTGACTACGCCGACTCCGCGGGGTCGCTGGCCGCCGACGCCATCGCCGCAGCCCTCGCAGAGGTGGCCTCGGCATGGACGACCGACACCGGTTCGGCAGGCGAGCTCGTACTGGCGGATCTGCGGTGACGTCCCCGGAGAACCGACTCGAGGCATTGTCCGCCGAATCCGCGAGCGGGTTCGAACAGGCCGGCCGACGCTACCGCGACCGTTTGGCAGCGGCGGCGCCCGCACCGCGCGAGGATCCGGTGCGCGTCCAGCGGCTCCGCGCCCGGCTGCGCGCCGACGCCGATGCGGCCGACGCCGTGCTCGGGCGGCTGATGCTGGCCGCAGGACTCGACGCGGCGCGGCCGCGCACGCGCGGACGGTGATCGCTCGGCACCGAGTCCCTATCCGCGATCGATGTCATAGGGTGGGAGCCGTGTTCGGGAACAACAAGGTCGTGGCGCCTCCGCCCGACAAGCTGATGAAGGAACTCGCGCGCCGCGGACCCAACAAGGTCGATCGCGGCGATCTCGGGATAGTCGGCATGTCCGGTCAGATCTTCGCACCGCGCACCGGCAGCGACCTTCCGGCAGTGGCGTTCGCGCACGGCTGGCTGGTGGGAAGTGCCCGCTACCGGGATCTGCTGTTCCACCTCGCCTCATGGGGCATCGTGGCGGCCGCGCCCGACGGCAGCCGGGGCCCGTTCCCGTCCGACATCTCCCTGGGCACCGACCTGCGCGCCGCGGCGACCGTCGCCGGCAGCGTGCAACTCGGCACCGGCCGGGTCCGCGTCGATCCGAACCGGATCGGGCTCGCCGGACACGGGTTCGGTGCCGCCGCCGCGGTCCGGGCCGCATCCGACGCCGTGCTGCTGGGCAGGCCGCCGATGAACGTCAAGGCGCTGGCGACCGTGTTCCCCGCGCCCACCACCGCCGACCTGCCTGCCGCGGCCGCGACCGTCCGGGTGCCGTCGCTGGTGCTGGCAGGCAGCGGACACCTGGCGTCGATGACCGGCAACGCACTCGACCTGGCGGAGAACGTCGCAGGCGATGTGGTGTTGCGCACACTCCCCGGAGCGGACGCGGGCGACCTCGTCGAGACGCCCTCGGTCAAGTCCCTCATCGGCATCAACGGCGCCGATCGAGCCGTACACAAGGCGGTTCGGGCGCAGCTGACCGGCTTCTTCCTGCATCGGCTGACCGGCGACGAGAAGTACGCCGCCTTCTCCGACCCCGAGCTCACCATGGGCGACGCGCTCGCCGTCGACCTCGAGTCCGCCGACCGTCCCGAACTGGACACCGTGTCCCAGTTGCTCGGCGCTAAACCACGCTCCGCCTGACGCTATTCTTGGTACCCATGTGTGGAATCGTGGGATATGTGGGCAAGCGCGACGCGCTCGACATCGTCGTGGACGCCCTCCGCCGGATGGAGTACCGCGGCTACGATTCGGCCGGCGTGGCGATCCTGGACGGCAACGGTGCGGTGACGGTCGAGAAGAAGGCCGGCCGGCTGGAGAACCTCGACAAGCAGATCGCTGAAGTCGGCCGTGCGGCGCTCACCGGTCACACCGGTATGGGCCACACGCGCTGGGCCACGCACGGTCAACCGACCGATCGCAATGCGCACCCGCACCTCAGCACCGACCACAAGATCGCCGTCGTGCACAACGGGATCATCGAGAACTACGCGCCGCTGCGTGCCGAACTCGAAGACTCCGGCATCGAATTCTCCTCCGACACCGACACCGAGACCGCGGTGCATCTGATGGAGCGCGAATACGCGTCGGGCCGGCACGCGGGCGACTTCGTGGCCGCCGCGTACGCCACGCTGCGGCGTCTGGAGGGCGCCTTCACCCTGGTCTTCACCCACGCCGACCACCCGGACACCATCGTCGCCGCACGCCGGTCCACCCCGCTGGTCGTCGGGGTCGGCGACGGCGAGATGTTCGTGGCCTCCGACGTGACGGCGTTCATCGAGCACACCCGCGACGCGATCGAACTCGGCCAGGACGAGGTCGTGGTCATCACCGCTGACACCTATGCGGTCACCGACTTCGACGGCAACCCGACCGGCGGCACCCCGTTCCACATCGACTGGGACCTGGCCGCCGCGGAGAAGGGCGGCTACGACTACTTCATGCTCAAAGAGATCGCCGAGCAGCCCGCGGCGCTCTCGGACACCCTGATCGGTCACCTCCGCAACGGCCGGATCGTGCTCGACGAACAGCGCCTGAGCGATCAGGACCTGCGCGACGTCGACAAGGTCTTCGTCGTCGCCTGCGGCACCGCCTACCACGCCGGACTGATCGCCAAGTACGCGATCGAGCACTGGACCCGACTGCCCGTCGAGGTGGAACTCGCCAGCGAGTTCCGCTACCGCGACCCGGTGCTCGACCGGTCGACGCTGGTGGTGGCGATCAGCCAGTCCGGCGAGACCGCCGACACCCTGGAGGCCGTACGCCACGCCAAGGACCAGAAGGCCCGCGTCCTGGCGATCTGCAACACCAACGGCGCGCAGATCCCGCGCGAATCGGACGCCGTGCTCTACACCCACGCCGGCCCCGAGATCGGGGTCGCGTCCACCAAGTGCTTCCTCGCGCAGATCGCCGCGGCCTACATGGTGGGCCTCGCACTGGCCCAGGCCGTCGGTACCAAGTACGCCGACGAGGTGACACGCGAGTTCGAGGCACTGGAACAGATCCCGGCCGCGGTCGAGAAGGTGCTCGAGCAGATGGAGCCCGTCCGAGAGCTCGCCCGCGGCCTCGCCTCGGCCGACACGATCCTGTTCCTCGGCAGGCACGTCGGCTACCCGGTGGCGCTGGAAGGCGCGCTCAAACTGAAAGAACTCGCGTACATCCACGCCGAGGGTTTCGCGGCCGGCGAGCTGAAGCACGGCCCGATCGCCCTGATCGAAGACGGGCTGCCGGTGATCGTGGTGATGCCGTCCCCCGAGGGCCGGGCCCTGCTGCACTCCAAGATGATCAGCAACATCCGCGAGATCCAGGCGCGCGGTGCCCGGACGATCGTGATCGCCGAGGCCACGGACACGGCGGCGGCGGAGGTCGCCGACCATCTGATCCCGATCCCGCACACCGCGACCCTCCTGCAGCCGCTGGTCTCGACGGTCCCGTTGCAGGTGTTCGCAGCCACCGTCGCCCAGGCGCGGGGCTACGACGTCGACAAGCCGCGGAACCTGGCCAAGTCCGTCACCGTCGAATAGCGATGAGGACCTCGTGGTGACCGGCTACTACACCGCCGCGCAGATCCGGGACGCCGAAGCCGCGACCGGCGATCTGCTCAGCGGCGGTGTGCTGATGGCCCGTGCCGCGAATGCGGTGGCGGCGCAGGTGAGCGCCGAACTGCGCGAGCGGACCGGCGGCGTCTACGGCCGGCGGGTGCTGCTGGTGGTCGGCGCGGGAAACAACGGCGGCGACGCGCTCTACGCCGGAGTTCGTCTGCGGCGGCGCGGCGTCCGAGTCGACGCACTCCTGCTCGATCCCGATCACGCGCACGGTGCGGGCCTGGCGGCGTTCCGGCGCGCCGGCGGCCGCGTGAGCGCCACCGTGCCGGACGAACTCGACATCGCCGTCGACGCCGTGGTGGGGCTCGGCGGCCGCGGCCCGCTGCGACCGCCGGCTGCGGAGGTCTTCGCGCGGATCGCGGACACGGGCGCGGCGGTGCTCTCCGTCGACCTTCCGTCCGGCGTCGATCCCGACACCGGCGTGGTGAACACACCGTCGGTGCGGGCCGACGTGTGCGTGACCTTCGGGGCGCCGAGGCTCGCCCACCTGCTCGCCGCGCCGGCCTGCGGCCGGGTGGTGGTGGCCGACATCGGCATCCCGGTACCGGCTGCACAGGTGACCAGTCCGAGCGATGCGGAGGTGGCCGCGCTGTGGCCGCTTCCCGGGCCGGGCGACGACAAATACTCGCAGGGCGTGGTCGGCGTGATCGCCGGGTCCGCGGTGTTCCCGGGGGCTGCGGTGCTCGCCACCTCGGCCGCGGTGGCCGCGACATCGGGCATGACCCGCTACGTCGGTCCGGCGGTCGACGAGGTGCTGGCGAAGTCGCCGGAGGTGGTCGCGGCGTCCACCGTCGCCGATGCCGGGCGAGTCCAGGCGTGGGCGATCGGCCCCGGAATCGGCACGGGTGAGCAAGCACACGATCTGCTGGCAGATGTGCTCGGGACCGACCTTCCGACACTGATCGACGCCGACGGGCTCACCGTGCTGGCGCGTGCGCCCGAGCTTCTGGCGGATCGGACCGCACCGACGCTGCTGACGCCGCACGCCGGGGAGTTCGCCCGGCTCGCCGGAGCCGAACCGGGGCCGGACCGGCTGAGCGCAGTGCGCGGCCTGGCCGAGAGGCTCGGGGTGACGGTGCTGCTCAAGGGCCGGATCACCCTGGTGGCCGACCCGGACGGTCGGGTCAGCGGCAACGACGCGGAGTCGTCCTGGGCCGCGACCGCCGGGGCGGGCGACGTGCTCACCGGCATCGCCGGATCGTTGTTGGCGGCGGGACTCCCCGCTCGTTCGGCCGGCGTCTGCGCGGCCCGCGTGCACGCGCGCGCCGCCGCGCTCGCGAGCGGAGGAGCGCCGATCAGCGCCGCCGCGTTGCGCGACGCGGTCGCGCCGACGCTCCGCCGTCTGCTGGATTTGCGAGAATAGGTGCGATGGACTCGCACGCTAACCTCTACGCCACTGTCGATCTCGACGCCATCGCCCACAATGTGGGCGTCCTGCGGGAGCGCTCGGGCTCCGATGTGATCGCGGTGGTCAAAGCCGATGGCTACGCGCACGGGGCGGTCGCCGTCGGCCGCACCGCGCTCGGAGCGGGTGCCATCGCGCTCGGTGTGGCGCAGATCAGCGAGGCCCGCGCACTGCGCGCCGCCGGCATCGACGGGCACCTGATCGCCTGGCTGCACACCGCGGAGGCCGATTTCGCCGGGGCGATCGCCGACGGGATCGACATCGCCGTCTCCTCGCCTCGGCAACTGGAGCTGGTGCTGGCGCAGGCGCGCAGACTCGGCCGGACCGCCACGGTGACGGTGAAGCTCGACACCGGGCTCGCGCGCAGCGGCGTCAGCCCGGAGGAATGGGCGCAGACCGCCGACGCGGTGGCTGCCGCATGTGCGGAGGGCGCGATCAGCCTGCACGGTGTGATGTGTCATCTCGCCTTCGGCGACGTGCCCGACCATCCGCTCAACTCACAGCAGGCGCAGCGTGTCGACGATGCCGTCGCCGACCTGCGTGCGCGCGGCGTACGGCCGCAGCTGGTGCACATCGCGAACTCTCCGGCGGCGCTCACCCGGCCCGACCTGGCGCGCGACGCGGTCCGTCCGGGACTGTCGATCTACGGCTACTCGCCGGTCCCGGACATCGGCGACTTCGGGCTGATTCCGGCGATGACGCTGGAGACGCGGATCTCGCTGGTCAAGAAGATTCCGGCCGGGCAGGGCGTCTCCTACAACCACACGTGGGTCGCTCCCGCCGACACCGTTCTCGGCGTGGTGCCCGCGGGCTACGCGGACGGAGTTCCGCGCCTGCTGTCCGGCCGGTTCGGCGTGCACGTGAACGGCCGGATCTTCCCGAACGTCGGGCGGGTCTGCATGGATCAGCTGGTGATCGACCTCGGACCGGACGGCGGCGGCGTCGCCGAGGGCGACCGGGCCGTGCTGTTCGGACCCGCGGGCGCCGCGGGCGGCGCGCCGGTGCCGACCGCGACCGACTGGGCCGACACCATCGGCACGATCGATTACGAGATCATCTCCCGAATCGGTTCGCGCGCGGTGCGACGGTATGTCGGCGGTCCCGGGGGAGACGTCGATGCCTGACCGCGAGCGTGCGAAGCCGCGACGGAAGGCCGCATGGCGCTCGGGATTGTCGGAGGCGCGCTCGCTCGGCGCGGTGACGGCGGGCGGCGCGTTCCGCCGCCGCAAGCTCCGCAAGGCCGACGGGCGGATCGATCCGCACGCGGGCGTCGATTTCAAAGCGATCTACGCCGACGAAGCTGCGACGGTCACCGCCGACGACGGCGTGTGTCTCGCGGTCCGCACGGTGCTCACCGGCGGTCCCGACGTGCGCGGCGACCGCAAGTGGGGGCGCACCGCGACGCCCGAGCTGACCGTGGTCTTCGTGCACGGGTTCACCCTGCGGATGGCGGCCTGGCACTTCCAGCGGTTCGGTCTCGCCGAGCGCTGGGCGGGCAGGCACATCAAGATGGTCTTCTACGACCAGCGCGGCCACGGAGCGAGCGACCCGGCGTCCGCCGAAAGCTCTACGATGGCGCAGCTCGGCGACGACCTCGCCGCGGTGATCCGCACGATGGCGCCGACCGGACCGGTGGTTCTGGTGGGCCATTCGATGGGCGGGATGTCGATCATGTCGTTCGCGCGACGTCATGCGCGGATGTTCTCTCACAGCGGTCGCATCGCGGGCGTCGCACTGGTCTCCACGGCGGCCAGGGGCATCACCGAGGCCGGGCTCGGCGAAGGACTCAACAACCCGATCGTCGATGCGCTGCGCCTGTCGGTCCGCTACATCCCGGGCGCCGTGCAGGCCGGCCGGGGGATCACGCGCCGGGCGGTGGAACCGGTGCTCGTCGCGGCGAGTTTCGGCCACGACCACTACAGCCCGCGCGCCGGCCACGCCGTCGAGTCGATGATTCAGAACACGTCGATCGCGACCATGGTGAACTTCCTGCACGTCTTGGAGAGCCACGACGAGGCGACGGCGCTGCCGGTGCTCGCTCAGGTACCGACGGTGGTGATGTGCGGCGACGAGGACCGGCTGACGCCGCTGCCGAACTCACTGAGCATGTACGGACAGCTCGGTCACGACTCCCGCATGGTCATCGCGGAGGGCTGCGGGCACATGCTCCCCATGGAGGACCCGGAGCTGGTCACCGACGCCATCGACGACCTGGTCTCGCGGTCGCGCCTGGCGCTGGGCCGGCCGGTGCTGCCGTGGCGGCTCTCCGGCCGCGCGCGTTCGGACAAGCACGCACGATCGGAGCGACAGGGATGACGCCGCAGCGCACCTCCGGAACCCGCGACCTGCCCGAGGTGGCCGACACCGAAGACCTCGGCCGCGAGCTCGCCGCCGACCTCGGCCCGGGGGATCTGGTGATCCTCGACGGTCCGCTCGGTGCGGGGAAGACGGCGCTGACGCGCGGTATCGCCGCGGGGCTCGGCGTGGCCGGCCGTGTCTCGTCGCCGACCTTCATCATCGCCCGTCAGCACGCTCCCGGCGTGCCCGGCGGCACCGGCCTGGTCCACGTCGACGCCTACCGGCTGGGCGGCCTGGACGATCTGGACGCCCTCGATCTCGACACCGACCTCGACGACAGCGTGGTCGTGGTCGAATGGGGCGAAGGCGTCGTGGAGCGACTCGTCGACGAATACCTCATCGTCCGGCTGCGCCGCGACGACGACACCGAGACACGACATGCGACCTGGGAGTGGGTGAACCGATGACCGCGCAGCCGCCGATTCGGGCTCTGGCGCTGGACACCGCGACTTCCGCCGTGGTGACCGGCGTGGTGGAACTGCGCGACGAGGGGCCCGTGACGCTCGCGGAGCGGATCGTGACCGATCAGCGCCGTCACGCCGAAGTGCTCACGACCCTGATGCGGGACGTGCTCGCCGAAGCGGGTGTGGCGGGCGACGCCCTCGACGCCGTGGTCGTCGGTTGCGGTCCCGGACCGTTCACCGGGCTGCGCGTCGGAATGGCAACCGGAGCGGCGTACGCCGACGCCCTCGGCCTTCCCGCCTACGGAGTGTACACCCTCGATGCGATCGACCGCGGCACGCCTGCGCCGGAGGCGGGGACGCGACTGGTGCTCACCGATGCCCGTCGCCGCGAGGTGTACTGGGCGCTGTACGAGGCCGGTCGGCGTGTCGCGGGACCGGCCGTCGACTCACCCGACACGCTGGTCGCGGAACTGGCGGGGCGCACGCTCTCCGACGTGGTGGGGGAGAGCAGATTCACCGAGCGCTTCGGCGCGGCGGGCGCCGACCTGGTCACACCGACCCCGGCCTCGCTGGTCGCCGTCGCCGCCGAGCGACTCACCGCTCGGGCTCCGGCCGAGCCTCTGACGCCGTTGTACCTGCGCCGCCCGGACGCCGTCGAACTCAAGGACCAGAAGCGCAAGTCGCTGCTGCCCTCGGCGACACATGAGTGAGGGCCCCGGCCCGGTCGTCGACGAACTGACTCCCTCCGACCTGGCCCGATGCGCCGAGATCGAGCGGGAACTCTTCGCCACGGATTCGCCGTGGCCGCTGACCGGCTTCGTCGCCGAACTGCGGGCGCCGCACAACACCTACTTCGCGGTGCGCACCGCCCCGGGCACCCCGGTCTCCGGCTACGCGGGTATCAGCGTGCTGGGCCGTGCCGGCGACCACGAGTGCGAGGTGCACACCATCGCGGTCGACGCCGCCTGCCAGGGGCGCGGCTACGGGCGGGCTCTGCTCGAGGAGTTGCTGCGGGTTGCCGACGCCGTCCACGCGCCGGTATTCCTGGAGGTGCGCACCGACAACGTCCCGGCGATCGCGCTGTACGAGCGCAGCGGATTCGAGGTGGCGGGAGTGCGACGCAACTACTATCAGCCGTCCGGCGCGGACGCGTACACGATGGTGCGCGCCGCGCGCCGGGCCGGCGACGAACACAGCAACGACGGACACAGCGGCGACGAACACAGTAACGACGAACCGGGCAATCACCGGCCGGAAGGGCACGCGACCTCATGATCGTGATGGGTATCGAGAGCTCCTGCGACGAGACCGGAGTCGGTGTCGTCGAATGGGACGGCGAGACGGCGACGCTGCTGGCCGACGAAGTGGCATCGTCGGTGGACGAGCACGCGCGGTACGGTGGCGTGGTCCCGGAGGTCGCCTCGCGGGCCCACCTGCAGGCGATGGTCCCGACGATGCAGCGGGCGCGTGAGGCGGCCGGGATCGACCGGCCCGACGCCATCGCGGTGACGATCGGACCGGGACTCGCCGGAGCCCTGCTGGTCGGCGTCGCAGCGGCCAAGGCGTACGCGCTGGCCTGGGATGTGCCGCTGTACGCGGTCAATCACCTCGGCGGACATGTCGCGGTCGACACCCTCGAGCACGGTCCGATGCCGCCCGCGGTGGCGCTGCTGGTCTCCGGCGGGCACACGCATCTGCTCGGTGTGCAGAACCTGTCACAGCCGATCGTCGAAATGGGCACCACCGTCGACGACGCCGCGGGGGAGGCCTTCGACAAGGTGGCGCGGCTGCTGGATCTCGGCTACCCGGGTGGTCCCGCACTCGACGCGGCCGCCCGTGACGGCGATCCCGCCGCGATCGCGTTCCCGCGCGGCATGACCGGGCCCCGCGACGCGCCGTACGACTTCTCCTTCAGCGGTCTCAAGACGGCCGTCGCGCGATACGTGGAGGGCCGGGTCCGGTCGGGTGCCCCCGTGTCGGTGCCCGACGTCGCCGCGTCGTTCCAGGAGGCGGTCGCGGATGTGCTGACCGCCAAGGCGCTGCGCGCATGCCGTGATCGCGGCGTCGACACCCTGGTCTTGGGCGGCGGTGCGACCGCCAATTCGCGGATCCGGTCGCTCGCGGCCGAGCGGACCGCCGCCGCGGGTATCGAACTGCGCGTGCCGAAGCCGAGGTTGTGCACCGACAACGGCGTCATGGTCGCCACCCTGGGAGCCCACGTGATCGGCGGCGGCGCCCCTCCGTCGCCTCTCACCGTGGCGACCGATCCCGGGATGAGCGTGCAGATCAGCAAGCTCTGAGCTGCCGCGACCGGCTCGGACGCCGGGGCCCTTGATGTGCTGGCACTCTCATGGGTAGAGTGCTAGTTGGCATCCGAAATGCAGCGCCGCGGCACCCGCGACGACGTGGCAAAGCGACCCGGTGCCGCGAACTTCCCATCAGTTACATGAAGGAAAAGGAACTGACATCGTGGCGAGCGTGAACATCAAGCCGCTTGAGGACAAGATCCTCGTTCAGGCCGTCGAGGCTGAGACCACCACTGCTTCCGGCCTGGTCATCCCGGATTCGGCCAAGGAGAAGCCGCAGGAGGGCAAGGTCATCGCTGTCGGCGAAGGCCGCGTCACCGATCAGGGCAACCGTATCCCGGTCGACGTCAAGGAAGGCGACGTCGTCATCTACAGCAAGTACGGCGGCACCGAGATCAAGTACGCAGGTCAGGAATACCTGATCCTGTCGGCCCGCGACATCCTCGCGGTGGTCGGCTGACGCCAGTCGGCGGACAGACACAGATCAGCCCCGGTTGAGTTCGATCTCAACCGGGGCTGATCGCTGTCTGAGGCCCGATGTCCGGGGCGTTCGGGTATCTCGTACAGGGACCGGCGCTCCGGGACGCTCAGCCGGCCAGGCGCCGGGGATTGCGTCGCCGCATCAGATTCCGCTCGGACTCGGTGAGGCCGCCCCAGATCCCGTACGGCTCGTCCACACGCAGGGCGTGCGCACGGCACTGCTGCAGCACGGGGCAGTCGGCGCAGACCTGCTTGGCGCGCCGTTCGCGCTGCATCCGCGCCTGGCCGCGCTCACCCTCGGGGTGAAAGAAGACCGACGATTCGAGCCCTCGGCATCTGCCTTGCATCTGCCAGTCCCAGAAGTCGGAGTTGGGGCCGGGCAGTCTGTCGATTGTGGTCGTCAATCTTCGCTCCTGAATGAGAAACGCTCTTACCTACGACGCTCACGGTATGTGCGTCCGGAAAAGCGAGTCAACTCGTTCTCCGGTCTCGAATCACTGCGATTAAAAGCGAACAAGTGAACGCCCGGTGACGTGACGGGGACCACGGCGGTCTCGGCGGGCGACGGACACTCCGACTCTATGGCGCCCTTTACCTGCGATTATGTTGATCGAGGGCGGAGGCGCCGGGCCGGTCGAACGCTGCGGCGCCTCGGTGGGAGGATGGACTGCAATCGTACGAAGGTTACGTCGGAGATAACGGGAGTTGTCGACTGCGGCAATTCTGCTTCCACGTGATCATCTTTTGTTAGTCGAAATGAAATCTTCATTCTGCGCGCAGGCGCCGGTAGTGAAAGGTGAATTGCGAATGTCGGATCAGTGGAACGACGCATTCGGCGTCGACGCACCGCCGGAGTGTCCGCCGGGGGGCGATCGCTGGGCTCGTGCGGTTCGGCTCGGGGCGCTCGGCAGGGCCGCCGCGGCGCGTGCGCTGATCGCCGACCTGCTCGCCGATCCGGCCACCGGCGCCGGGGTCACCGCACTGGCACTGGCGACTCGCGCGTCGCTCACGCGGCAGGCCGGTGGGCACGGGTACGCGCGAGCCGATGACGGTGCGGCACTGCGCGTCGCGGTGAGCGCGGGAGCGGAGGAGGGCCGCTGGGCCGCCGTCGCTCGAGTGGACGCCCTCGTCGGGCTGGCCGCGGACGGGTTGGGGATCGGCGACTTCGCCGGCTCGGCCCGTCTCCTGGACCGTGCGGCGGCAGAATCGGCGGGCACAGTATCGAGGGCGGCCCGCGGGAACTGGGTGCTCGACGGCCGTCCGGCACTGCGCCTGGCGTGGGTGCGTACCGAACTGGCCCTGTACACCGGCCGGTCCGACGCCGCGGACCTCGCGGCGCGGGCGCTCGAGTTGTCCGCCGGGGCACCGTCGGTGCGCCATCGGCTCAAGACCGCACTGATCGCCGCTGCCGCCGACGCGGCCTCGGGCCGGGTCGAGGCGGCGGCGCAGACGGCGCGGAGCGTCGCAGGCGACTGCGCGGCGGCCGGACTGGCGCCGCTGGAGTGGGCAGCACGCAGCATGCTCGCCTCGTTCGCCGCCGACCGGGACGAGCAGAGCCGGGCGGCGGCCGCCATCCAGGAGAAACTCATCGGCCTGGGCATGGGCTTCGCGCCCTTGGCGGGTTCGGCGCACGCGGCTCGGTACGCTTGATTGATGACTGATCTAGGCGAACCACACGGCGCACCGCGGTCAGTAGTCTCCCGAATGCGTAACACCCGGGCACCTAAGCGGCGATGAAACTTACAGGTGATGCGTTGGGCCAGGCGGTCCGTGCGGCGGCCGATGGTGACCGCGCTGCGCTGACCTCAGTGCTCGACAGTGTGCGGGAACCAGTCCTGCGCTACTGCCGAGGACGAATCGGTGCCGGAGAACGACACTTGTTCTCCGCTGACGACGTGGCTCAGGAGGTGTTGATGGCGGTGATGACGGCGTTGCCCCGGTACGAAGACCAGGGGCGTCCCTTCATGGCGTTCGTCTATGGCATCGCCTCGCACAAGGTCGCCGATGCGATGCGTTCGGCGGCCCGCGTGAAGTCAGATCCGGTAGAAGACGTCCCCGACTCGCTCGACTTCTCGAACGGGCCGGAACAGGCTGCCCTCGAATCAGATGCCTCGAGGCAGATGCGAGATCTTCTCGGCACCCTTCCCGAGAAGCAACGCGAGATTCTGGTGCTTCGGCTCGTCGTCGGTCTCTCCGCTGAGGAGACCGCGGACATGGTCGGCAGCAGCCCGGGAGCGGTGCGAGTGGCACAGCATCGGGCGCTCACCAAGCTCAAGAAACTCATGACCCCAGGAGGTGAACGTCGATGACGGAGGACGAAATGCCTACCGGTCCCATCGACGTGGGCGCGGTGCACCACGACGACGAATTCATCGACGATCTCGCGGCAGGCAGGGCCGCCCGGATCGGCGACGACGCCGAGTACCGGCTCGCCGGTCTGCTCGCGCAGTGGCGCGCGGAGTCGTTGGCCGGGCCGGTTCCGAGCACGCCGACGATCGCCGACATCGAGACCGCCATCGCTCGGGCCAACGAGCGGGAGCGTCGCGGCGGACTGGCGCGCAGGCTCCGGGTGGTCTCGGGTGCCGCCGCCATCCTGGCGGTCGCCGGTGCCGGCCTGCTCGTGCTGTCGGAGGGATCGCAGCCCGGTGATCCGCTGTGGTCGGTGAAGCAGGTGGTGTTCTCCGAGCAGGCGCAGCAGACGCAGTCGCGGATGAACGCCGAGCAGAACATCGCCGAGGCCAAGAAGGCGCTCGCCGCGGGCGACACCGTCAAGGCCCGCGAATTGATCGCGAAGGCCGAGAAGGACATCGGCCCGCTCAAGGACAAGTCCGAGGCCGATCAACTGCGCAGCCTGATCGAGGACGTGCGCAGGCAGGACCCGAGTGCGCTGATTCCGCCGCTGTCGTCCCTGCCGTCGCTGCCGTTGCCGACCTCCGCCACCAGCCCCGACGTCCCGGACCCGACCGTGATGCTGAAGCCGCCGGGCTCCTCCAGCGGTTCGAGCAGCCCGAGCACCGCGCCGTCGACCACGCAGGAACCGTCCACGAGCAAGACGGACACGGACAAGCCGACGACCACCACGTCGTCGGCGACGGCGTCGGCGTCGGTGACGACCACCGCGCCGTCGGAGAGCATCCGCTGACCCGAGGGGCCGCGAGGTAGTCCGAACAGCGAGAGGGACCGTGATCGACGATCACGGTCCCTCGCGTGTGTTAGGAGTTCGTTCCCCTGCGGATCAGTAGCGTTCGTGATAGCGCAGTGAGGCGTCGGCGTACCCGCGGCAGTAATCCCAGGTGACGTAGTCGTCGGGCTCGGGATCCACTGCGGGCTCGTGCGGTCGGACCGTGCCGTCCACGAGCAATTGGCGCAGATTGGAGCGCAACATGTCCCAGTCGTGGTAGTGATCTTCGCGACAGTCCTCGCACATCACTACCAGGCCCCGCACACCGCGCGGCGCGAGGAGGCGTTCGTACACATCGAGGTCGGCGAGATCCTCTTCCACCGCGGTGCGTTCACCCTCGTCAAGAGGGATTCCCGGGTCGAGCGCGTCCAGGGCCGACGCAGGGTCGTTCGGGTCATCGGCGAAGGGGTCCGGCGGGAGTCCGGGGAACTGGTCATGCACGTCCTCCACCGTAGCCGATAACCGGGCGGACAGGCTTCCTCAATCCACAGCGGATACGATGTGCAGATGACGCAGGTTCGCACTGGTGGAGATGATCCCGACAAGGTCGCAATGCTCGGCCTCACCTTCGACGACGTACTGCTGCTCCCGGCGGCGTCGGATGTCGTCCCGAACGCCGTGGACACCTCGTCCAGGCTGACCCGGGAGATCACCCTCCGGGTCCCGCTCGTCAGTTCGGCGATGGACACCGTCACCGAGGCCCGGATGGCGATCGCGATGGCGCGCGCCGGCGGTATGGGCGTGCTGCACCGCAACCTCTCGATCGAGGCGCAGGCCGCCGCCGTCGAGACCGTGAAGCGCTCGGAAGCGGGCATGGTCACCAACCCGGTCACCTGTCTGCCGACCAACACGCTCGCCGAGGTCGACGCGATGTGTGCGCGGTACCGGATCTCGGGTCTGCCCGTCGTCGACGCGTCCGGCGATCTGGTCGGCATCATCACCAACCGCGACATGCGCTTCGAGGCCGACGAGACCCGGCCGGTGTCCGAGGTGATGACTCCCGCGCCGCTGATCACCGCGTCCGAGGGCGTCTCCGCCGAGGCGGCGCTCGGTCTGCTGCGCAGGCACAAGATCGAGAAACTGCCGATCGTCGACGGCAACGGCAAGCTGACCGGACTGATCACGGTCAAGGACTTCGTGAAGACCGAGCAGCACCCCGACGCCACCAAGGACGCCGACGGCCGGCTGCTGGTGGGCGCGGCCGTCGGAGCGGGCGACGAGGCGTGGAATCGCGCGCTCGCCCTCGCCGAGGTCGGCGTCGACGTGCTCGTGGTCGACAGCGCCCACGGCCACTCGCGCGGGGTGCTCGAGATGATCGCCAAGCTCAAGGCGGAGGTCGGCGGCCGCGTCCAGCTGATCGGCGGCAACGTCGCGACTCGGTCGGGTGCGCAGGCGCTCATCGACGCGGGCGTCGACGCGGTCAAGGTCGGCGTCGGCCCCGGCTCCATCTGCACCACCCGCGTCGTCGCGGGCGTCGGCGCGCCCCAGATCACCGCGATCCTCGAGGCCGTCGCCGCGTGCAAGGCGGCCGATGTCCCGGTGATCGCCGACGGCGGTCTGCAGTACTCGGGCGATGTCGCCAAGGCGCTGGCCGCCGGTGCCTCGACCGCCATGCTCGGCTCGCTGTTGGCGGGTACCGAGGAGTCGCCGGGTGAGTTGATCCTCGTCAACGGCAAGCAGTTCAAGAGCTACCGCGGCATGGGCTCGCTGGGTGCGATGCAGGGGCGTGGCCAGGGCAAGTCGTACTCCAAGGACCGCTACTTCCAGGACGACGTGCTCGCCGAGGACAAGCTGGTCCCCGAGGGCATCGAAGGTCGGGTGCCGTTCCGCGGACCGCTGTCACAGGTGATCCATCAGCTCACCGGCGGCCTCCGCGCGGCCATGGGCTACACGGGGTCGCAGACCATCGCCGACCTGCAGAACGCGCAGTTCGTGCAGATCACCGCGGCGGGTCTCAAGGAGTCGCACCCGCATGACATCACCCTCACCGCCGAGGCGCCCAACTACTATGCACGCTGAGCCGGTTTGCGGCGCGACCGCCGCAGCCCGCTCGCCTGAGTTTCCACTAGAAAGGCGCAATGGTGCGTGACCTCGTCGAATTCGGCATGGGCCGGACGGCTCGCCGAACGTACGAACTGGAAGACATCTCGATCATCCCGTCCCGGCGGACGCGGTCGTCGAAGAACGTCTCGACCGCATGGCAGATCGATGCATACCGCTTCGAATCGCCGATCCTGAACCATCCGACCGATGCGCTCGGCTCGCCGGAGTCGGCCATCGCGATGGGGAAGCTCGGTGCGCTCGGCGTGCTGAACGGCGAAGGCCTCTGGGCCCGCCACGAGCACGTCGAGGACAAGATCGCCGAGCTGGTCGAGATCGCGGAGAAGAATCCGGACCCGTCCGCGGCGATCCGTCGCCTGCAGGAGCTCCATCGCGCCCCGATCAACCTCGACCTGCTGTCGCAGGCCGTCGCCCGAGTGCGGGAGGCCGGTGTCACCACGGCGGTCCGGGTGAGCCCCCAGCACGCCCCCGAACTGACACCCGCGCTGATCAAGGCGGGCGCCGAGATTCTGGTGGTGCATGGCACGATCATCTCCGCCGAGCACGTGGTGCTGGTCGACCGCGGCCACGAGGACGGACTCGTCGCCGAACCGCTCAACCTGAAGACCTTCATCTCCGACCTCGACATCCCGGTGATCGCCGGAGGCGTGCACGACCACCGCACGGCACTGCATCTGATGCGTACCGGCGCCGCGGGCGTCATCGTCGGATACGGCTCCACGGAGGGATCCACCACGACCGGTGAGGTCCTCGGCATCGGGGTCCCGATGGCGACCGCGATCGCCGACGCGGCCGCGGCCCGTCGCGACTACCTCGACGAGACCGGTGGACGCTATGTGCACGTGATCGCCGACGGCGACATCCACACTTCAGGCGACCTCGCCAAGGCGATCGCGTGCGGTGCCGACGCCGCGGTGCTGGGCACACCGCTCGCCGCCGCCGACACCGCTCCGGGCCGCGGCTGGTTCTGGCCGTCGGCCGCGGCGCACCCCGACACTCCGCGCGGTGCGTTGCTGCAGGTGGCGATCGACGAGGAGCGGCCTTCCCTCGAGACCGTGCTGAACGGACCGTCCGACGATCCGGACGGCCTGCTGAACCTGGTCGGCGGCCTCCGCCGGTCCATGGCGAAGGCGGGTTACTCCGATCTCAAGGAGTTCCAGAAGGTCGGCCTCTCGGTCCGAGCCTGACCTCGCGACGCGGGCGTCGCCCACTCGGTGAGCCGAGACCCCGGAGTACCGGGGTCTCGGCTCTCTTGGTCTGCGACATGGTTGTGAACCGTCTTGAGTCGTTTCGGGCTGATACCGATCAGTTTCGGTGCCGGCGGCTGTCAATACTGGTGACAGCATCCGACGACAGGAGAACCGTCATGTCATTCCAGGCATACCTCGACACCATCGAGATCAAGACCGGGCACACCCCTCGCGAACTCGTCGAGCAGGCAGCCGAACGCGGTTTCGGCCCGGGCACCAAGGCCGGGCCGATTCTCGAATGGCTGAAGGACGAGTACGGGCTCGGCCGTGGACACGGCATGGCGCTGGTCCACGTCATCACCAAGGGGCCGAAGATCAGCGCGAAACACGTCGGGACGTCCGGCCCGCACCGCGATGCCAGCGACACGCTGTGGCTCGACGGGGCGGCGACGAACCCGTCACGCTGACGCGGGCGGGAGGCGGAGGCCATCGTTCGTCGTTGACAATATGTGAGAACTGTCTCATAGTCGGGACATGAAGAACGATCTGTCTCCGGAGTTCACCTTGCGGTCGGGTCCGTCCTGGCGCGATCCGTTCGAGATGTACGCGCTCCTGCGCGACTGCGACCCCGTCCATCACGTGGTGCCCGAGGGGGATCCGGCGGCGGACTACTACGTCCTCACTCGCCATGCCGACGTGATGGCCGCCGCGCGGGACTGGGAGACCTTCTCCTCGGCGCGCGGATTGACCGTGGCGTACGGCGAACTGGAGAGCATCGGCCTGCAGGACAACCCGCCGATGGTGATGCAGGATCCGCCGCGGCACACCGCCTTCCGTCGCCTCGTGGCGCGCGGCTTCACGCCGAGACAGGTGACGACGTTGGAGCCCGAGGTTCGCGAGTTCGTGATCGAGCGGCTCGCCGATCTGGCCTCCCGCGGCGGCGGAGACATCGCTGCGGACCTGTTCAAACCGCTGCCGAGCATGGTCGTCGCCCACTACCTCGGCGTGCCGGAGTCCGATCGCGGACAGTTCGACGCGTGGACCGACGCGATCGTCGCGGCCAACCCGGGCGCCGACATGGCCTCGGCCGTCGAATCGGCGTCGGAGGCGGTGATGGGACTGATGGCGTACTTCGCCGACCTCATCGAATTCCGCAAGCGCAGTCCCGGCGACGACACGGTGTCGCATCTGGTGGCCGCCGGCCTGACCGACGACCCGGCGGACCAGTCGGGCGTCCTGTCGGTGCTGGCGTTCGCCTTCACAATGGTCGCCGGCGGAAACGACACGACCACCGGCATGCTGGGCGGCTCGTCGGCGCTGCTGACCATGCATCCGGATCAGCGTGCGATTCTTCGGCGAGAACCGGAACTGCTGCCGTCGGCCGTCAACGAACTGCTGCGGCTGACCTCGCCGGTGCAGGGGCTGGCCCGTACGGCGACGCGCGACGTCGAGGTCGAGGAGGTGACGATCCCGGCGGGCCGCAAGGTGCTGCTCTGCTACGCGTCGGCCAACCGTGACGAACGCGTGTACGGCGAGGACGCCGCCGACCTGGACGTCCGCCGCGACCCCGCGAACATCCTCACCTTCAGCCACGGATCCCACCACTGCCTCGGCGCCGCCGCCGCACGGATGCAGGCGCGGGTGGCGCTCGAAGAACTGCTCGCGCGGTGCCCGGACTTCCACGTCGACGTCGACGGAATCGAATGGGCGTCCGGAAACTATGTGCGGCGACCGGTCTCGGTACCGTTCTCGGCATGACCGACGATCAGGATCTCCGAGTGCGCGGGGCGGATTGGATGCGCGGCACCCGGCGGCCCGCCGTGCAGGATGCGATCCTCGAGATCGCGGGCGAGGTGTTCGCCACGAAGGGGGCCAACGCCTCGATGGGGGACATCGCCGCGGCGGTGGGGTGTTCCCGGGCGACCCTGTACCGCTATTTCGACGGCCGGCGCCAGTTGCAGCTGGCGTACGTCGAACGGGTCGCTCGCCGTATCGGCGCCGTGGTGGCCGAGACCGTCTCCGACCGACCGGAGCCTGCGGACCGGCTGACCGAGTCGATCATCGTGGCGCTGACGGAGGTCCGCCGGGATCCCGCGCTGGCCGCCTGGTTCACCGCGGCGGGTGCGGGAGTGGCTGGTGAACTGGCGCTGTCGTCGGAGTTCATCGAGACGGTGGCGACGGCCTTCCTCGGCACCGGCGGTGAGGACGGGGGAGAGGCGGCGCGATGGGTGGTCCGGGTGATCGTGTCGCTGCTCGCGGTGCCAGAAGGGTCGCCGGAGCGAGAGCGCGCCGTGATCGCTCGTTTCGTCACGCCGACCGTACTCGGATTCACCGAGACCAGGAGTTAGCGTAGCCTACACTGGCTTTCGATAATGAGACAATGATCATTAGTATGGTCGGCTATGGCGCAGACTGATTTCGACGTCCTCATCATCGGTTCCGGATTCGGCGGCAGCGTCAGTGCGCTCCGCCTCATCGAGAAGGGATATCGCGTCGGCATCATCGAAGCCGGTCGCCGCTTCGAGGACGACCAGTTCGCCAAGACGAGTTGGCGTCTCAACCGATTCGTCTGGGCGCCGAAGTTCGGTTTGATGGGCATCCAGCGCGTCCACATGCTCAAGGACGTCATGGTTCTCGCCGGCGCCGGAGTCGGCGGCGGATCGCTGAACTACGCCAACACGCTCTACAAGCCGCCCACACCGTTCTTCACCGATCCCCAGTGGAACCACATCACTGACTGGGAATCAGAGCTGACGCCCCATTACGAGCAGGCTCGCCGGATGCTCGGTGTGGTGACCAACCCGACGTTCACCAACTCGGACCGCATCATGAAGGAGGTGGCCGACGAGATGGGGGTCGGCGACACCTTCACCTCCACCCCGGTCGGCGTCTTCTTCGGAGCCAAGACCGGCGGCGAGGGCGCCCCGGGTGAGACGGTGCCCGACCCCTACTTCGGCGGCGCGGGTCCCGAACGCACCGCCTGCACCGAGTGCGGCGCGTGCATGACCGGCTGCCGCGTCGGCGCCAAGAACACGCTGATGAAGAACTACCTCGGTCTGGCCGAGCGGAACGGCGCGACGATCATCGACCGGACCACCGTCGATCGCCTGGAGCAGCGGGCCGACGGCTCATGGCTGGTGTCGGCGCACGGGTCGTCGTCCTGGGGCCCGTTCGGCGCCCGGCGGCGGCGGTTCACCGCCGACCAGGTGATCGTCGCCGCGGGCACATTCAATACGCAGAAGATCATGCATCGCGCCAAGGGCTCGACCCTGCCGAGGCTCTCGGACGCGATGGGCGTGCTGACACGCACCAATTCCGAATCCATCCTCGGGGCGCAGGCGCGGTCGTACGATTCGAGCCGCGACTTCACCGAGGGCGTCGCGATCACCTCGTCGTTCCACCCCACGTCCAACACTCACATTGAGCCGGTGCGGTACGGCAAGGGCAGCAACGCGATGGCCTACCTGCAGACGCTGCTCACCGACGGCGGCAGCGTCCCCAACCGACTCGGCCAGTTCCTCAAGAACGCCGTCACCAACCCGCTGATGCTGCTGCGGCTGTTCTTCGTCCGCAAGTGGAGCGAGCGGACGGTGATCGCGCTCGTGATGCAGAACAACAACAACTCGCTGACGACCTTCGTCCGTAAGCGCGGTCCGTTCAAGTACGTGACGAGCAAGCAGGGCATCGGCGAGCCGAATCCGACCTGGATTCCGGAGGGCAACGAGGCGACCCGCCGGATCGCGGCCAAGCTGCCCGGCGGACTGGCGGGCGGCACCTGGGGCGACATCTTCAACATGCCGCTCACCGCGCACTACCTCGGCGGATGCGTCATCTCCGACGACCCGGCCACCGGCGTCATCGACCCCTACCACCGCGTCTGGAACTACCCGACGCTGCACATCACCGACGGCGCGGCGATCACCGCGAACCTCGGCGTGAACCCGTCGCTGTCGATCTGCGCGCAGGCCGAGCGTGCGATCTCCCTGTGGCCGAACAAGGGTGAGGCCGACCCGCGTCCCGCGCAGGGCGACGCCTACCGGCGGCTGACCCCGGTGGCGCCGAAGGCGCCGGTGGTTCCGGCGGACGCGCCCGGCGCGCTGCGCTTGCCGATCACCCCGGTGGAGAAGGCCTGACCGACCTGAACGCTTATGCCGTTCTCCGTGACCCGAATCGGGTCACGGAGAACGGCATAAGCGTTTGAGCAGGAAGAATCAGATGTAGATCGCCGGGTCGGCGTACGGGTCGTGCACCGGTGCGCCGGCCGCCCGTGTCGTCGCGGCGACGCCCACTGCGACGAATCCGGCCGGAACGTCATGCACCACAACGGCATTGGCGCCGATCTTCGCGTCGTCACCGAGAGTGATGGGACCGAGGACCTTGGCGCCGGCGCCGATCAGCACGCGGTCGCCGACGGTGGGATGACGTTTGCCCTTCGACATGCTGACGCCGCCGAGGGTGGATCCGTGGAACATCACGACGTCCTCGCCGACCTCGGCGGTCTCGCCGATCACCACACCCATGCCGTGGTCGATGAACATGCGGCGGCCGAGCCTCGCGCCGGGATGGATCTCGATGCCCGTGACGAACCGGCCCAACTGCGAGAGCAAGCGCGCGGGTAGACGCGCCGCCCCGCCGGAGTTCCACAGTCGGTGAGCCACCCGGTGGAACCAGAGTGCGTGGACTCCCGGGTAGGCGAGTGCGACCTCGATCATCGACCGGGCCGCCGGATCCCGCTCCTGCGCGACGCGCAGATCTTCGCGCAACAGGCGCAGTAGCGGAACCGGCTCGGACATCAGTCGACCAGCCCTTCGAAGAGCAGCGTCGACAGGTAGCGCTCGCCGAAGTCGGGGAGCACGACGACGATGGTCTTGCCCTTGAGCTCCGGACGCTTGGCGACGTCGACGGCGGCGGCCAGCGCGGCACCGGACGAGATGCCGACGAGCAGGCCCTCCTCGGTGGCCGCCCGGCGGGCCCACTTCACGGCGGTGTCGACGTCGACGTCGATGACCTCGTCGTACACGGTGGTGTCGAGGACCTCGGGGACGAAGTTGGCGCCCAGGCCCTGGATCTTGTGCGGTCCGGGCGCGCCGCCGTTGAGGATCGGCGACTCGGCGGGTTCGACGGCGTAGATCTTGATCTCGGGCTTGCGCTTCTTGATGACCTGGCCGATACCGGTGATCGTGCCGCCGGTGCCGATGCCGGCCACCACGGCGTCGACCGCGCCGTCGGTGTCGTTCCAGATCTCCTCGGCGGTGGTGCGACGGTGTATCTCGGCGTTGGCCTCGTTGGCGAACTGGCGGGCGAGGACCGAACCGCGGCGCTCGGCGGCGATCTTCTCTGCGGCGTTGACGGCGCCGGCCATGCCTTCGGCGGCCGGGGTCAGGACGAGTTCGGCGCCGAAGGCGCGGAGCAGGGCGCGGCGCTCCTTCGACATCGACTCGGGCATCGTCAGGACGACGTTGTAGCCGCGCGCCGCGCCGACCATCGCCAGTGCGATGCCGGTGTTGCCGCTGGTGGCCTCGATGATCGTGCCGCCCGCGGGCAGTTCTCCGGAGGCTTCGGCGGCGTCGACGATCGCCACGCCGATGCGGTCTTTCACGGAGTTGGTGGGGTTGTAGTACTCCAGCTTGGCCAGGATCGTGGCGTCCACGCCGTCGGTGATGCGGTTGAGGCGCACCAGCGGGGTGCGGCCCATGAGAGCGGTGACGTCGTCGAAAATGGTGGGAGACATGACTTTTCCTTTGCGAAATGGGTCCGTGAGGGGTCGGTTTGCAGACACTGATGGCCTGGATCCGGTGCTCAGGTGCCGACCCTGAGAACGGGACGGCACGGTGCGATGAGCCCTACTGACAGTGATCGGTGAGGAAGTACACCGAGTGGGCGAAGAGGGCGCGCGACAGGTGCGGGAAGGGGTCCACCGCATCCTCCTTGAAGTCGTCAAGCCGTCTGATTGAAGGCTAACAGACCGCGGTGACCGACAGATCGGGGAAGGGCTGCTCGTCAGTCCATTCCGCGTGCGGCGAGGGTCTCGGCGAAGCCGTCGGCCGTCTGCAGGGCGGCGAGCACCGTCGGTGCCAGGAGAACGCGCGGGCCGGCGCGCAGTCCGCGGGCGCGACGCGCCTCGTCCACCTGGGCGAGCACTTCGGCGATCAGTGGGATGCTGCGGATGGTGAGCGCGAACGCCATGGCGATGAGGTCGGTCCGCACGCCGAGCCGGCGCAACGGGGAGAGGCCGGTGATGATCGCGTCGAGCATGTCGGTGGTCCGGGTGGTGAGTGTGACGACGGCGGCCAGCCCCACCGAGGCGAGCAGGACCGCGCACACCACGAAGGCTCGCGCGGCGTCGGTGATGAGCCACTGGAAGACGAAGAGCGCCGCCAGTACCCAGACCACGCCCTTGATCTGCGACCAGGCGTGGCGGGGCGGAATCCAGGCGAGGGCGAACGTCGCGACGGTGCCCGCCAGGGCGATCCCGGCGGCGATCGGTGTTCGGACCACCACTGCGAGCGTGATGATCGACGCCATCAGCGCGACGATCTTGAACCCCGCCGGGAGCCGGTGCAGCAGGGAGCGGCCGGGAACGTAGACGCCGATCATCGGCTCATCAGGTCGCGGTAGAAGGCGAGTGCGGGGGCCGGTTCGTCGTCGGCCACCACCCGGCCGTCGTCGAGGACGAGCACGCGGTCGAAATCGTCGAGCATGTCGAGGTCGTGCGTCAGTACGATCAGCTGTTCTGCGAGGTCGGCGAACACTCTCCGGAGCATGAGCGCGTTGCGGAGGTCGAGCATGGTGGTGGGCTCGTCGGCCACCAGAATGGTCGGTCCGACCACCATCACTGCGGCGAGCGCGAGCAGTTGCTTCTGGCCGCCGGAGAGCTGATGCGCGGGCTGGTCGGCGTGGCCGTCGAGGCCGAAGTCGGCGAGTACCTCGCGCGCCCGGGCGCGACGCTGGGCCTTGTCGGAGACGATGCGCGAGAGCGAGAGCTCGATGTCCTCGGCCACGGTCGGCATGATGATCTGCCGGTCCGGATCGGAGAAGATGAAGCCGACGTCGCGCCGGACCCTGCGCTTGTTCTTGCGGACGTCGAGCCCGTTGACCGTGACCGTCCCGCGGTCGGGGAGGACGAGCCCGTTGATCATCCGTGCCAGCGTCGACTTGCCGCTGCCATTGGCGCCGACGATGCCGACGCGGCGTTGCGAGATGGCCAGGTCCACTCCGCGCAGTACCACGCGGTCGCCGAAGGCGTGCTCGACGCCGTCGAAGACGATCGACGACGGGGCGGGCTCAGGCACGGCGGAGGAACGACGGCCGCAGCGGCGCGATGAGACCGGGACGGCCGCGATGCACGGGGGCCGCGACGAGAGCGGTCACGAGCGCCTTGAGCACGTCGCCGGCGACGAAGGATCCGTTGGTGGCGATGGCCGCGCCCAGCGACATGTCGGTGCGCAGGAGCAGGCCCACGATGCCGCACGCGTAGATGATCAGGACGCCGCCGAAGAGGTTGATCACGATGCCGGCCACGATGTTGTACTTCGGCATCATCAGCGCGGTGAGCAGGCCGATCACGATCACCGCGGGCAGGAAGCCGACGAAGTAGCCTGCGGTCGGGGAGCCGAGCGCCACCATGCCGGTGCGTCCGCCCGCCAGGATCGGCAGGCCGGCGATGGCGAGCACCATGAAGATGACGACCGCGAGCGTGCCCTTCTTCGGTCCGAGTACCGCCCCCGCCAGCATCACGCCGAGCGTCTGCAGCGTGATCGGGACTCCGCCGGCGAGATTGATCTGCCCGGGGAGGCCGAGGACCGCGATGAGCGCGGCGAAGACGGCGGCCTGAGCCAGGTCGGCGATGGTCAGCGACCAACGCGAGCGGCGGCCTTCGGTGTCGGAGGAAAGGTGCGTCACAGGGTCAAGGGTATTTGGCGAGTGGCACAGATACCTATTGCGGGCTGGGCGGGAGCGTGGTGCGGGAACGAAAACGGGTGGGGTGGCGGGTGCAGGTCACAGCGGTGAGGTAGCGGCGCTGTGGATACGTACTCGGTGGCAGACGGACCATCCCTGCTCGCGCGGGGAGCACGGCACCCACGCCGTCGATCCCGAGTTCGACCATGGGCCATCCCCGCTCGCGGGGAACACATTCGCGGGGAACACAAAGCGTCCTAGTCTTCCAAACTAGCTACGCGGGGAACTCGCTTCCGGACTTCCATCGTCCAGTCGAGAAACCGCGATCCGATCATTCTAGTCGACCGCCACGGTCGCCGCAGGGCTCCCGAACTGCCTCGCTGGTCCGGACCACCAGCGACGATCGCGCGCAAGATAGACTTCACGTCGTGACGGAAACATCCCCCGACCACCCGCGTCCCGTACTCGTCGTCGACTTCGGAGCCCAGTACGCGCAGCTGATCGCTCGCCGCGTTCGCGAGGCCCGCATCTACTCGGAAGTGATCGCGCACGACGCGACGCTGGAAGAGATCAAGGCCAAGAATCCGGCCGCGCTGATCCTGTCGGGCGGACCGGCGTCGGTGTACGCCGACGATGCGCCGACCATCGATGAGAAGCTCTTCGACCTCGGAGTTCCGGTATTCGGCATCTGCTACGGATTCCAGAAGATGACGGCCGCTCTCGGCGGCACCGTCGCGAACACCGGCGGACGCGAGTTCGGCCGGACAACGCTCACGGTCGCCGACGGCGGCAAACTGCACCGCGGACTGCCGGAGTCGCAGCCGGTGTGGATGAGCCACAACGACGCCGTGCAGGTGGCCCCGGAGGGCTTCACCGTCACCGCGTCCACGCCGGGCGCGCCGGTCGCCGCGTTCGAGTGCGCGGAGCGGCAGATGGCCGGCGTGCAGTACCACCCGGAGGTCCTGCACAGCCCGCACGGCCAGGAAGTGCTGACCCGCTTCCTCTACGAGATCGCGAACCTCACGCCGACGTGGACCGCGGCGAACATCGCCGAGGCGCTCATCGCCGACATCCGGGAGCAGGTCGGCGACGAGGGTCTCGCGATCTGCGGACTGTCCGGCGGCGTCGACTCGGCGGTGGCGGCAGCACTGGTGCAGCGCGCGATCGGCGACCGTCTGACCTGTGTTTTCGTCGACCACGGACTGCTGCGCGCCGGTGAACGCGAGCAGGTGCAGACCGACTTCGTCGCGGCGACGGGCGCGCGGCTGGTGACGGTGGACGCCGAGGACGTCTTCCTCGGCCACCTCGACGGCGTCTCCGATCCGGAGACCAAACGCAAGATCATCGGCCGCGAGTTCATCCGCTCCTTCGAGGGCGCGGTGTCGGAGGTGCTGGGCGACCAGGCCGCCGCGGGCAAGAAGGTCGACTTCCTCGTTCAGGGCACCCTGTACCCGGACGTCGTCGAATCCGGCGGCGGCAGCGGAACCGCGAACATCAAGAGCCACCACAACGTCGGCGGCCTGCCGGAAGACCTCGAGTTCAAGCTCGTCGAACCGCTGCGCCTCCTCTTCAAGGACGAGGTCCGTGCCGTCGGCCGTGAACTCGGTCTGCCGGAGGAGATCGTCGCCCGACAGCCGTTCCCGGGCCCCGGTCTCGCGATCCGCATCGTCGGATCGGTCACCAAGGACCGGCTCGAACTGCTGCGCAAGGCGGACCTGATCGCGCGCGAGGAACTGACGTCCGCCGGACTCGACGGCCAGATCTGGCAGTGCCCGGTGGTCCTGCTGGCCGACGTCCGCAGCGTCGGGGTGCAGGGCGACGGTCGTACGTACGGCCACCCGATCGTGCTGCGCCCGGTGTCGAGCGAAGACGCGATGACCGCCGACTGGACGCGCGTGCCGTACGAGGTCCTGGAGACGATCTCGACCCGCATCACCAACGAGGTCCCGGACGTGAACCGCGTGGTGCTCGACGTGACGAGCAAGCCGCCGGGCACGATCGAATGGGAGTGACCTCCCGCTGAACCGCGCCGAGTGCCGCCCGCATCTGGATGTGGGCGGCACTCGGTGGTTTCGGGGCGGGTGGTGGTGGGCGGTCTCGACTCGCTCCGTCGCTTCGCTCCGGTGCGGCTCGACGAGCCTGAGGTGGCGCTTCGTTCCGGTGCGGCTCGACGAGCCTGAGGTGGCGCTTCGTTCCGGTGCGGCTCGACGAGCCTGGGGTGGCGCTGCGCTCCGGTGCGGCTCGACGAGCCTGGGGTGACGGTTCGGCTCGACGCCCGGGGTCCTACTTTCTTCGGAATCCGCTCGCGATCAGGCCGACGCCGACCACGATTCCGATCGCGAGCAGTGCCCAGGGCAGGTAGGTCGTGTCGAGGAGGAAGGGGCCGTCGGCCAGGCACCAGGCGGCCACCAGGAGGGTCACCAGCGCCGAGAGACCCATCACCACTGAGCGGTGGCGCTCGGGTTCGGCGGTGCCGGTCTGGTCGGGAGTCTCGTCGATCATTGCTTCATCTCCACGGTTCCGAGGTTGAGGTTCGCCTTCACAGTCAGCGTCGGTGTCTTGGCGTCGGGGTTGACGATCCCGTCGGGGCACGTCTGATCACCGACCACCGTGCTGCACTCGGTCTTGACGCGGATGTCGTCGGGCAGCCAGACCGTCATATCGCCGATGCCCTGGTGGATCTCG
Source organism: Gordonia cholesterolivorans (assembly GCF_039531975.1). Lineage (NCBI taxonomy): Bacteria > Bacillati > Actinomycetota > Actinomycetes > Mycobacteriales > Gordoniaceae > Gordonia > Gordonia cholesterolivorans. The sequence continues at coordinate 142,012 of NZ_BAAARB010000007.1, forward strand.
ATGGTTCGGTCGTGGTCGAGACCGCCGAGATCGCGGAGGTCGAGGCTGGTGGTGCCGATGGTCAGCTGGTAGGTGTCGCTGAGCTGCTCGGCGCTGCGCGGATGCCACGACCGGTCGCCGATCCCGCCGGAGGCGAAGGCCGGCCGATCGCCGGAGAACGCGGTGGCGGTGACTGCCACGACGCCGACGATGATGGCGAGCGGCACCAGTCCGGCCGCGCGCGTATTGCTCTGCCTGCGCTGCAGCGCGTCGATCGCCATGCCGACACCCAGCACCGCCAGCGCGAGTCCGGCGATCCGGCCCACGGTGAACCACTCGACGTCGCCGAGTACGCGGGCGGCGGTGCCGACGGTCGCGGCGATGAGGGCGAGACCGGCGAAGACCGACGTCAACGGAGACCGGGGAGGCTTCACCACGGGCGGCTCGGGCGGTGTCGGTTCCGGCAGATCCCAGGCGAACCTCGCGGTCCCGAGCGGATCCCACGACGGCGGTGCGTCGGGCGGGGCGGGCGCCGGCGGTTCAGCGGCCGCGAACGGGATCGTCTCGGACGCGGGCCGGACGGCGGTGTCGGCGAGAACGTCGTTCGTGACCACCTCGTCTGCGATGAGCGTCGGCGCGGGCGTCACGGTCGTCGATCCGTCGGACGGCCTCAGCTGATCCGCGCTGGTTCCGGCGGGCGCGGTCGGGGTGCGCTGATAGAGCAGCCACCAGCCGCCCAGCATCAGCACGAGTCCGAGCAGTCCGCTGGTGCCCCAGAACGGCGACGAGCCCATGTTGCTGAAGACGATGACCGCGATGACGGCGACCACGATCCAGTACCAGGGCATGTCGTGCCGAACGCGGTGATGTGCGCGATGCGACTGATGGATCTTGCGGGGTGCCGTCTCGTCTTCGGCGGGAAGAGCGATCAGCGCGGCGATGTAGAGCAGGATTCCGCTGCCCCCGAACAACGCCGCGACGACGAATGCGACCTTCACCAGCGTCGGATCGACCCGGTAGCGCATGCCGATGCCGGTGCAGACGCCGCCGACGGACTTTCCGGTCCGGCGGCGGACCGGCCGGGTGTTCCAGATGTCGATCAGAGTCTTGGTGTCCATGCAGTCAATCTTGGACGCCTGATCAGCGAGGCAAATCGGGTTAAACCCTGAGATGCTCCCTGATGTGCACGCGGTCCGGTTCGTGCCACTATCGAATCAATGACTCACGTGACGCAGACCCCGCAAGTCGACCGTGTGCGCCGGCGCAACGGCGGCAAGGTCGTGGGCGGAGTGTGCGGCGGCATCGCCGACCACCTGGGCGTCGACGTCTTCCGCGTCCGCGTGGTCTTCGTCGTGCTCGCCGCGCTGGCGGGGGCGGGCGTCGCCGCTTACGGACTGCTGTGGTTCTTCTGTCCGACGGGCACCGACGTGGAGCGGCCTGCTCCTCGGGAGCGCCGGCAGGCGCAGGGATTGATCGTCATCGGCGTGGTGGCCCTGCTGCTCAACGGTTTCGCAGCCTCGAGTGCGCCGGCGTCCACGCTGCTGGCACTGGTGGTGGTACTCGGCGGTGCGGCGCTGGTGTGGCGCGAGGTGGACGTCACCGGCGTCTCCTCGCGCGGGGGCGTGGTGACGTGGCTCCGACTGGCCGCCGGCGCCGTCCTCGTGGTCGGAGGACTGGTGGTGCTGGTGACCGCCCCGGACACCGCGCTGGCCGGAATGAACCCGACCCTGCTCGCGGTTCTCGGGACGCTGTTCGGCGTGTTGCTGCTGACCATCCCGCTGTGGATGCGGATGTGGCGGACGCTGAACGCCGAGCGTGCCGCGCGGATCCGGAACCAGGAACGCGAGGAGATCGCCTCGCACCTGCACGACTCGGTTCTTCAGACGCTCGCGCTGATCCAGAAGCGCGCCGACCAGCCCGACGCCGTCGCACAGCTCGCCCGTCGCCAGGAGCGCGAGCTGCGGCAGTGGCTCTTCGGCGACCAGGCGCGCAGGCGCGAGTCGCTCGCCGCGGCCGTCTCGGCGGTTTCGGCGGAGGTGGAGGACGCGTACGGTGTCGAGATCGAGACGGTGACGGTCGGCGACGTGACTCCCGACGAACTGCGCGACGAGACGGTCTCCAACGGATTGCAGGCGGTGGTCGCGGCCGCTCGTGAGGCATTGGTGAACGCCGCCAAGCACTCCGGCGCCGACAAGGTGGACGTCTACTGCGAGGTGGACGACGACCACGTCGAGGTCTTCGTCCGCGACCGCGGCAAGGGGTTCGATCCCGACGCGGTGAGCCAGGACCGCCAGGGCATCGCGCGGTCGATCCGCGCGCGCATGGAGCGTGTGGGAGGGTCGGTGCGGATCACCTCGACACCGGGCCGTGGTACCAATGTGGCGCTGATGCTGCCGCGTGGCCGGCGGCACGGGCCGTCGGCGTCCATCGATTCGGAAACTCAACGGACACAGGAGTTCTCATGACCGCCGACAAGACCTACCGGGTGTTCCTGGTCGACGACCACGGGGTGTTCCGCTCGGGGGTGCGCACCGAGCTCGCCGGCGAGGCCGGACTCGAGGTGGTCGGCGACGCGGGCAACGTTCCCGAAGCGGTCGCGGGCATCGTCCAGGCGCGTCCCGACGTGGTGCTGCTCGACGTCCACATGCCGGGCGGCGGAGGTGTCGCGGTGCTCCGCGGGGTGACCGACGCGCTGGGTTCGGAGGCGCCGGTGTTCCTCGCACTGAGCGTCTCCGACGCCGCCACCGATGTCATCGCCACCATCCGCGCCGGTGCGCGGGGGTACGTCACCAAGACCATCGACGGCACCGAACTGGCCGACGCGGTCCGTCGCGTCGCCGAGGGCGACGCGGTGTTCAGTCCGCGACTGGCCGGATTCGTTCTCGACTCCTTCACCGGGCGGTCGCCGGTGCCCGAACCGCAGCTCGATCCCGAACTCGATTCGCTGACCCGCCGCGAGATGGAGGTGCTGCGCCTGCTCGCGCGCGGCTACACCTACCGGGAGATCGCGGAGGAACTGTTCATCTCGGTGAAGACGGTGGAGACTCACGCGTCGAACGTGCTGCGCAAGACGCAGCAGTCCAACCGCAACGCCCTCACCCGCTGGGCGGTGAACCGCCAGATCGGATGAGGCGGTCGCCGGTCACATCACCAGGATGATGATGCCCGCGGCGATCGCGGTGAGCAGTGCGAATACGGCGAAGACAGCGGCCGCGAGACCGGCGTGACTGCTCGGCCCCTGCTGCTGGTAGTAGGTGGGCGGGGGCGTGTACAGGCCCGGCGCCGACGAATACTGCGTGGGAGCGTAGGGCACCGGTTCCGGCGTGGTTCGCGGCGCGTAATAGCCGGAGGCGACCTGAGTCGGGTTGTGGGGCGCCGAGCCCTGCGACGTGTCCGGGGCCGAGTGCGTCTGCGGGGCGGACGTCTGCGGAGTGGACGGTTGCGATGTGGACTGACTACTGATCGGGGGCAGTGTGGCCGACCGGTTCCGCGCCGACAGCGGTTTGGTCGCCACCAGCCCGGTGAGCACGTTGTCGGTGGTGCCGAGGGTGTCGGCAGCGTACTTGGCGAGCAGATCTCGGGCCTGGGCCATCGTCGGCCGATTGGCGGGATTCGGCTCCAGCAGCCGCAGGAGGATCGGCGAGAGCGCGCCCGCCCGGGTGATCGGATTGATCTGACCGAGCGCCACCCGGTGCAGCGTGGCGATGTAATTGTCCTCGCTGCCGAACGGGGGACGACCCTCGATCATCGTGTACAGGGTGGACCCCAGCGAGTAGACGTCCGAGGACTCGCCCGGTTCATCGCCTCGGGCCACTTCCGGTGCGAAATACGCGGGCGTGCCGGTCACGACACCGGTCTGAGTGATGGATACGTCGTCCTTCGCGCGGGAGATGCCGAAGTCGGTGATCTTGACCAGGCCGACGTTGCGGCCGGTGTTCGCGATCAGGATGTTGGCCGGCTTGATGTCGCGGTGGACGATGCCGGAGGCGTGCGCTTCGGCGATGGCGTCGGCCACCTGCGCGCAGATCTGCGCGGCCTCGACCGGATCGATCGTCCCGTTCTCGTGCAGGACGTCGGCCACGCTGTGGCTCGGCAGGTACTCCATCACCAGCCACGGCTCGTTGCGATCGAGCGCGACGTCGTGCATCGCAACGGCGTTCCGGTGCGAGAGCCGAGCTGCCAACCGGCCCTCACGCAGCGCTCGGGCCCGGGAGGTCTCGGCGATTGATTCGTCCATCCCGCTGGTGGTCAGGACCTGTTTCACCGCCACCTCGCGGTCGAGGAGTTGATCGTGCGCCAGCCACACCGCACCCATGCCGCCGTGTCCGATCCTTCGGATCAGCCGGTAGCGTCCGGCCACCAGATACGACGGGCCGGGTGTGGCAGGAGAGGTCATGGCCCGATGATAGCCGCAGGCGGTGACGGCGATCGGGGCCGCACTCACTGTGCGCGCCAGCCCTTGACGAGTCCATCGCACGTATGTTCGGATAGGTGGCATGGCAGCACTGACCGAACTGGTGTGCGGCGACTTCATGCGATCGACCATGATCCCGGAGGCGCCGGGCGTCCGGGTGCACGAGGTGCTGGCGCGGACAGTGCTGGAATCGGTCACCGGCGACCGGAGTCATCGGCACTCCTTCGCGGCCTCGGCTCTGCGGCGGTCGGGCGAGGCGATGCAGGTGAAGATGAACGCCCCGGCGGTGCTCCGGAGGGAGCTGCGGCGTCGGTCGTGGCGTCGCGACACCGTGGCGATCGGAGTGGTCGAGGATCCCTACCATCCGGTGGAAGAGCACTACCGGATGATGCCTCAGGTCCTGTCGGTCCTGTCGGAGTCGCAGACGCCGATCGCTCTCTACACCGCGTCGACGCTGCTGCTGCGCGATCTGCCGTTGCTGCGGTTGATCGGGCGGGCGGTGCCGGTGACGGTGTCGATCTCACTGGCCACCCTCGACCCGGGACTGTCGGCGCGGGTCGATCCTTCGGCGTCGTCGCCACGGGCGCGACTGGACATGGTGGCGCGGCTGTCGGAGGCGGGACTCGCGCCGCATATTCGGATCGCGCCGCTGCCGCCGCTGCTCGCCGACGGCACGGCGCAGCTCGACGAACTCCTCGCGGCGTTGTCGGCCGCGGGTGCCGCCCGGGTGTCGGTGTCTCCGCTGCAGTTGGGCGGTGACGACGGTGCTGACTTCCTCGGCTGGCTGGGAAATGCGCACCCTGCGCTGGTGCGCAGGTACCGCTCCCTCTACGGCCGACGGAGCTTCGTGTCGGCGGAGTATGCGCTCGGTCTCCGGGCACGGATGACGCCGCTCGTGGAGAAGTACGGTCTGGGCAGTGACCCGGAGTCGGAGAGTGTGAATCCGGCCGAACCGTCGGTGCTTCCGCCGGCGGGGACGGCTCCCTCGCCAGATCTGACGTTGTTCTGATCAGGTTCGGATCGGGTCTGCGGCTGCGGTCGCTGCGTGCGGAATCGAGGTACCGCCAGGAAGCGGGCCGGGTCAGGCTCCGGAGTCGTCGATCAGGTTCTGTTCGCTGCGGTCGATGAAGAGTGCGCCGCACAGTGCGGCCAGGATCAGCAGTATCACAATCAGGCCGATGAGGATCGCTTTGCTGACAGTGACGAGCTCCTGGGCGTCACTCAATCCGAGTCCGTCGAGGAATCCGGCGAAGTACCAGGACGGCCAGATCCACACCGCTACGGGGACGAAGGCGGCGGCAGTGGATCCGACGGCGGCGACTCCGGCCAGGACTCGGCCGATGCTCTGGGCTTTCGCGGCGGGCAGCAGTGCGACGATTCCGGCGAGGGCGGCCAGCGCGCATGCGGCGACGATCAGCCAGCCGCGGCCGGCCGGTGCCACGCCGAGGTCGCTCTGGCTCACGGTGCCGATTCCGAGTCCGTTCCATGAGGCGTCCATGCCCAGTCGGCGCAGGTCGAACCACGGCAGCGCCGTGACCGCGATTCCGGTGACGGCGGCGGCGATGACGGCGAATGGAAGGGCTCGGGACTGCATGGATCCGAATGGTAGAGCATGGTGCGCCGACGGTCGCTGTTGCGACTGAAGGGACGCAGATCCTCGCGTGTGGCGGGTGTTTCCTGCTCCGTTGACGGTTGTCAGAGGGCGGACTTAACATCGAACACAAGTTCGAACACCGGCATCTTCCCTGCCGCTTCGGACGAGAGGTGAGAACACGGGCGCAAGCCCGGAACGACGAGGGGAAGCGCCATGAATGCAGCGGAGAAGGCCGAACTGGAACACCTGCGTCGCAAGCTGAGCCGGCTGTCCGGCCAGTCGGGCGCTCGTGCGGGAACGGCCTCGGGAGTGGTGTCGTCGGGAGTGATCGCCGTGCCGGAGTCCGTGGCGTCGTTGTTTCCGAAGCGCGGGCTCCCGCGTGGCTCGGTGGCCGCGGTGTCCGGTGCTTCGGTGGTGCCGATGTCGATCATCGCCGAGGCGAGTCGGACGGGGGCCACGGTGGCTCTGGTCGGGCTGCCGCGACTCAATCTGGCCGCGGCGGTGGAGATGGGGGCGGATCTGAGCCGGATCGCGGTGGTCGCCGAGCCGGGAGCCGATCGACTGGAGGTGGCTGGGGTGCTGCTGGACGGAATGGACCTGGTGGTGCTGGGATTCGAGGATCGACTGGGTCCGACGGGGTCGTCGGTGGCACCGGCCCGAGCCCGGGTGCTCGGGGGCCGGGCGAGGAAGCAGTCGTCCACGCTGCTGGTCCTCGGTGACTGGCCGGGGACGGCCACGCGTGTGCAGGGGCGAGTGCGGGAGTACCGGCATCTGCCGGTACGGCGAAGCGGATACGGCCGCATCGGGGGTTTTCGGGTGGAAGTTCAGGTGTCGGCGCCGGGGGCTCGCCCAGTGAGCGACGTGTTCGACCTCGTGGTGCCGGGACTGGGAGAAGAAGGAGTGATGCGGCTGGTCCGGCCGACGATGCCGAAGGCGGGGTCAGGTGCAGAACACGGGGCCCGGGTGCCGGCGGCGCTGGCGGTGGCGAATTGACCGCCGATTCTCCCGGCAGGCGAGTGCTGGCACTGTGGTGTCCGGACTGGCCGACGACGGCGGCCGCCGCGGCGGCCGGGCGAGTTCCGGGCGATCCGGTGGCGGTGCTGCGGGCGGGACGAGTGGAGGCGTGTTCGCATGCGGCCCGCGTCGACGGGGTGAGACGGGGGATGCGCAAACGGCAGGCGCAGTCGTCGTGTCCGCGGCTGACCGTGTACGACGCCGACCCGGCACGCGATGGGAGATTGTTCGAGCCGGTGGTGGCGGCGGTGACCGGCGTGGTCCCGATGACCGAGGTGCTGCGGCCGGGACTGCTGGTGGTGGCCGCCGATCGTGCGGCGCGCTTCTTCGGCGGGGAGGAGCAATTGGCCGAACGGCTCACCGATGCGGTGGCCGAGGTCGGCAGGGGCCGCGACGCAGATGGTCTCGGAAGGACGGTGGTCGGGGGAGTCACGGCCAGAGTCGGGGTGGCCGATGAGCTGTTCACCGCGGTGCTCGCCGCGAGATCGGGGCAGACCGTCCCGCCGGGGACGGATGCCGCCTATCTCTCGGCGAGGCCGGTCGCCGACCTGGTGGCAGAACCCGCGCTGAACGGCCCGGGACGTGAGGATCTGGTGAGTCTGTTGTGGCGCTTGGGGATTCGCACCCTGGGCGCCTTCGCTGCGATGGATCCCGCGGATATCGCATCACGTTTCTCCGGCGATGCGATCACCGCGCATCGGCTGGCCCGAGGTCTGCCGGGCCGGCGGCCCAGCCGGGCACCGATCCCGCCGGGTTTGGCGGTGGAGCACAGCTGTGATCCGCCGGTCGATCGGATCGACGCCGCGGCCTTCCTGGGACGGCGAATGGCGCAGGAGCTGCACGAGCGACTGTCCGCAGCCTCGCTGGCCTGTATGCGACTGACGATTCACGCGTTCACGGAGCGAGGGCAACGGCACTCACGGACCTGGCGATGCGTGGAGCCGCTCACGCCGGAGGCCACTGCCGACCGTGTGCGCTGGCAGCTGGAGGGGTGGCTGACCGGCCGGGCCGGCAGCGTCGAAGCGCCTGACTCACCGGTCGTCCGACTGGTGCTGGAGCCGGTCGAGGTGGTGAATCCGGGAACGCTGCAGTCGGCGCTGACGGGCGCCGGGCTTCCGGGCGACACCGGTGGCGGTCTCGGCGATCAAGCACGTCGGGCTCTGGTCCGGGTCCAAGGGCTGCTCGGCGGCGAGTCGGTGCGGGTGCCGGTGCGCAGCGGTGGTCGGGGACCGGCCGAGCAGGTGGCGCTGGTGGCCTTCGGCGACGAACTGCGACCGCCGCGCGATCCGGCGGCCGCCTGGCCGGACCGCCTTGCCCGGCCGACGCCCTCGCTGCTGGTGCAGGCCACAGCGGAGGTCCTCGACGCCGAGGGGCGGTCGGTCGCCGTGAGTCCGCGCGGTGCGTTCAGTGCGGAGCCGGTGACCGTGCGGCTCGGGGCGCGGTCGCATCGTCTGCACTGGTGGGCGGGACCGTGGCCGTTCGGTCCGGGGAACGCTCGGGCACAGGCACTGCTGGAAGACGGCCGCGCACTGCTGCTCTGCTGCCGGGAGGCGGTGTGGGTTGTGGAAGGAGTCTATGAGTGAGGCGAACCCGTTCCGGCGATCCCAGAGGAGGACTCAGCTGTTCGCGCCACGCGCCGCGACCGGCCATGATTCGAGTTCACCGTACGGGTCCGGACCGGCGAACAGTTCGTCGACCAGGTTCACCGCGGTACAGACGTGGTTGGGTATCACCCGTACCCGGTCGCCCACCTCGGGCACGACGGCAGCCGGTGGGAACTCGGCGACGGCATGATGCTCGGACAGCGAGACGAGACGGGCGTCGAGATGATCGGCGAGCCGGCCGAAACCGGTGGTCCAGCCGGGGCGGTCCGCCCCGAGGATCTTGCTGCCGGCGTCGAGCACCACCCGGGAGCCGGATGCGCTGACCACCGTGGACACCGCGGTCAGTGCGATGTCGTCGATACCGCAGCTGCCGAGTTCCAACTGCTGGGCGTCGTTGAAGACGTAGACGCCCGGACGCAACTCGGTGACCACGCCGGGATCGGCGAGTCGTGCGGTCGGCGTCGACCCTCCGCTCACCACGGAGACGTCGATACCGTTGTCGCGCAGAGCGTTCGCAGCGACGGCCAGGGATAGGGCCTCCTGCTCCGCGGCGTCGGCTCGCGCTGTGTCGAGTCCGTAGCCGTGGCCGGGGAAGGTGAAGACACCGGCCACGGTCAGTCCCGCGTCGCGAGCCGCGTCGGCGACCGAGACCACGCTATCGGCGGGTACACCGCTGCGGTGCATGCCCGAATCGATCTCCACGAGCACTCCGACGGGAGCGCCGCCGAGTCCTTCGGCGAGACGGCGCACGCCCTCGACGGAATCGGCACCGACGGTCAGCGTCACCCGACCGGCGAGTGCACGCAGGCGGCGGGCCTTGTCCTCCGACAACCACAGCGGGTAGGCGATGAACAGATCGTCGAATCCGGCGTCGGCGAAGACCTCCGCCTCGCCGATCGTCGCGACGGTGAGTCCGACGGCACCGGCGGCGAGCTGCCGCTGCGCGACCCGAACGCACTTGTGCGTCTTGGCATGTGGTCGCAATCGCACGCCGTGCCGTTCGGCCCACCCGGCCATCGCGGCGAGATTGCGGTCGAGGCGAGCGGGATCGACGTGCAGGAACGGAGTGTCGGGCATACCTGATGGTGGCATGGACGACGGCTTTCGTCGTCAGCCGGTGCGGCCGAGCGCGGCGTCGGACTCCTCATGCAGAAGGAAGTCCTGATGGAGCAGCCGGTTGGTGAGCCGCGGTGCGGCGTGATGACCGAAATCGATGAGGTCGCCGAGTAGCGTGTTCACCCGCTTGGGGCGCTCGACGATCGCGTGCAGCACCCGGTGGGCGGCCTTGTCGACGCTCCAGATCCCCCGAGCGCTGTCGTAGGCGTTGGTCGGAACGATCATCCGCGTTCGGGTCAACGGGATGCGCACATTGCTGAACGTGACGTGATCGGAGAGGGTCTCGGCACCGGTGGCGTCGCTGAACGCCTCCAGTGCGGCCTTCGACGCGGCGTACGCGCCGAATCGTGGTGCGCGGCTTTGGACTTCGATCGAGGACACGTTGACGATATGTCCGGACTGCCGCTCGATCATGTGCGGCAGCAGGGCGAGCGTGAGATAGACGGCGCCGAAGTAGTTGACGGCCATCATCCGGTGATAGTCGTGCGACCTGGTCACCGCGTTCGCGGTCGCCCGTCGGATGGACCGGCCTGCGTTGTTGACCAGCACGTCCACATGGCCGTGCTCGCAGATCACCGACTTCACAAGGGTCTGCACCGCGGCCTCATCGGTGATGTCGACGGGATAGGCGTACGCGCGTCCGACGGGCAGCCCGGGTTTGGGAACCTCCGCGTCGAGTTCGGCGGCGGTCTCGATCAGCCGATCGGCGTCGCGGGCCACCAGGAAGACGTTGGCGCCGCGCCGCACGCACATGCGGGCGGTCGCGCGGCCGATTCCCGACGACGCCCCGGTGATCAAGATGTTCTTGCCGACCAGCGGGCCCCGCGAATCGTTGCGGCGGTGACGGGCCGGATCGAGATTCTCGTACCAGTACCGCCACAGTCGGGGTGCGTACTCGTCCAGATCGGGCAGTCTCACACCGAGCGTGTCGAGTTCGGCGGCGGTCGCGTCGCTGCGGAACACCACGGGAAGGGAGGCGACGTCGAGGATCGCGGGTGGGACGCCGGTCTGTTCGGCGATCAGGTCGCGGCCGGGCCGCAGCAGTCCGCGACCGCTGGCGGCCAGCATCGGCCTCACCAGCCCCGAAGGCAGTGCGGTGAAGGCCCACGGTCCGTCGAAGGCCGGTGACAGGGCGTTGAACAGGTCGGTGATCGAGCGTGGGTCGGGGTCGGCGAGATGGAACACGAGCCCGCTCCGGCCGTCCTGCACATCGGTCAGCGCGACCATCGCCTCGGCGACGAAGTCGACGGGGACGACGTTGAGGGGCCCCGGATCGGGGATCGGCAGCGGCAGGAACGAGGGCAGCTGACTGAGCACGGCGAGGTGACCGAAGAAGTAGTAGGGGCCGTCGGCCCTGTCGACCTGTCCGGTGACGGAGTCGCCGACGACGGCCGACGGCCGATACACCCGCCAGCGCAGGCCCTCGGTCTCCCGCACGACGCGCTCGGCGTCGAACACGGTGCGGTGGCATTCGGTCGGCAGGCCTTGGCCGAGGTCGAAGTCGGTCTCGGTGAAGTCGCCGCGATGGTCGCCGGCCACCGCGATCGAGGAGAGATGGTGCAGGAGCGCGCCGCGGGCGAGAGCGAACTCGGCGACCCTGCGGGTGCCGTCGACGTTGACCGCCCGCAGGTCGGCCTCCTCGGCGGTGAGGTCGTGCAGTGCGGCCAGGTGGATCACGTGGTCGACCTCGTCGACGTCGGAGCCGTGCAGGCCGAGGCCTTCGTGTGTGAGGTCGCCGGCGACGGCGACGACGCGGTCGCCGCCGTCGATCCTCTCCATGGCGGCGGCGAATCGCTGCAGTGATCCGGTGCGCACGAGCGCGTACACCCGGGCCTGCTCGTCGCGGGCCAGCAGGCGCGCGACGACTCGACGGCCGATGAAGCCGCTGCCGCCGGTCACGAAATAGCTCGTCACCGGCCCAGAGTCTCACAGAGAGATACCGATGTGAATGATTGACAGCGGTAATTCGTGCGTCGGTCCGGTCTCTGGCACGCGTTTGGGGTGTGGCCGGGGGCGGGCCACGGCAAGGCAGATATCGAACATATGTTCTATCATCGGTGTGTGGGATGGAACAACGGGCCTCCGACCTGGTCGGAGATGGAGCGAGTGCTGTCGGGGCGTGCGCCTGCGCGCGGCGACCGGCTCGGTGAGACGTTTCCGCCCACGTTCAACGGCGCGGGGCCGCCGGGGGACGGCGGCGATTCGCCGGCATGGTCGCGTAAGCGGGGCCCGTACCAGGCCACCGACATCGAGTTCGGCGCATCGACGGTGCCGTACGCCGAGTTGCACGCGCACAGTGCCTACAGCTTCCTCGACGGCGCGTCGATGCCCGAGGCCATGGTCGAGGAGGCGCAGCGGCTGGGGCTGCGCGGGCTCGCGCTGACCGATCACGACGGCTTCTACGGTGTCGTCCGATTCGCCGAAGCGGCCCGCGAGTTCGGCATGCCGACGGTGTTCGGCGCCGAACTCTCGCTGCAGCGAGACAGTGCCCGCGCCGGTGCGGTGGACCCGCCGGGGGAGCACCTGTTGGTCCTCGCACGCCGCGCCGAGGGCTACCGCCGGCTCTCCCGCGTCATCGCCGACGCGCATATGAGCGGTGGCGAGAAGGGGTTGTTGCGCTACGACGCCGACGCGATCACCGAGTACGCCGCCGACGGCGACTGGCTGGTTCTGACCGGGTGCCGCAAGGGTGCGGTGCGCCGGGCGCTCGACCGCGGCGGCCGGCGGGCCGCCGACACCGCGCTCGGGACGGTGATCGACCGTTTCGGGGCCGGGAACGTCGCCGTCGAGCTGAGCCCCGGTGCCGGGTCGGACGACGACGAACGCAATGCGATCCTGGCGTCACTGGCCGCATCCCATCGGGTGCCGACAGTCGCGACCACCGGCGCGCACTTCGCCGCGCCGGAGAACGGCCGACTCGCGACGGCGATGGCGGCGGTGCGCGCCCGGACCGATATCGCGACCATCGACGGCTGGATGCCCGGGGTGGGCGGGGCGCACCTGCGCAGCGGAGACGAGATGCTCCGGCTGATGCCCGCCCACCGTGAAGCCATCGACAACGCCGTCGCCTTCGCGGAGGAATGCGCCTTCTCGCTCGGGCTGATCGCCCCGAACCTGCCGCCCTTCGACGTCCCCGACGGCCACACCGAAGCCAGTTGGCTCCGCGCACTCACCGAACGGGGAGCCCGCGAGCGTTACGGCACCAGGGAGCAGCGTCCCGACGCGTACCGGCAGATCGACCACGAGCTGGCGATCATCGAGACGCTGACCTTCCCCGGCTACTTCCTCGTGGTGCACGACATCGTCTCGTTCTGCAAGGACAACGACATCCTGTGTCAGGGCCGGGGCAGCGCGGCGAACTCGGCGGTCTGCTACGCGCTCGGGATCACCAACGTCGACCCGGTCGCCAATCATCTGCTGTTCGAGCGATTCCTCTCACCCGAGCGGGACGGTCCGCCGGACATCGACGTCGACATCGAGTCCGACCGCCGTGAGGAGGCGATCCAGCACGTCTACGCCAAGCACGGGCGCAGTCACAGCGCACAGGTCGCCAATGTCATCACCTACCGCGGGCGGTCGGCCGTGCGCGATATGGCCCGGGCGCTCGGGTACGCCCCCGGACAGCAGGACGCCTGGAGCAAGATCCCCGACTCCGCGCCCGACGACGTCCGCGAGCTCGCCGCGCAGATCTCCTCGCTGCCGAGACATCTGGGGATTCACTCGGGCGGAATGGTGATCTGCGACAGGCCGATCGCCGACGTCTGCCCCACCGAATGGGCCCGGATGGAGAATCGCAGCATCCTGCAGTGGGACAAGGACGACTGCGCGGCGGTCGGCTTGGTGAAGTTCGATCTGCTGGGCCTGGGCATGCTGTCGGCACTGCACTACATGATCGATCTCGTCGCCGAGCACAAGGGCGTGCGGGTGGATCTGGCACGGCTCGACCTGACCGAGGAGGCCGTCTACGACATGCTGTGCCGCGCCGATTCGGTCGGCGTCTTCCAGGTGGAGTCACGGGCGCAGATGGCGACCCTGCCGCGGCTGAAGCCGCGGAACTTCTACGACCTCGTCGTCGAGGTGGCGTTGATCCGGCCGGGGCCGATCCAGGGCGGTTCGGTGCATCCGTACATCCGCCGGCGCAACGGGCTGGAGGAGCCGCACTGCGATCATCCGTCGATGGAGGACGCACTCGGGCGCACCCTCGGCATTCCACTGTTCCAGGAGCAGCTGATGCAGGTGGCGCGCGATGTCGCGGGTTTCGGCGCCGCGGAGGCCGACCAGTTGCGTCGTGCGATGGGATCCAAACGGTCGCCGGAGAAGATGCAGCGGCTCCGCACACGGTTCTACGACGGGATGCGCGAGAGGCACGGCATCACCGGCGACCTCGCCGACCGCATCTACGAGAAGATGGCCGCGTTCGCGAATTTCGGTTTCCCGGAGAGTCATTCGCAGAGTTTCGCGTCGCTGGTCTTCTACTCCGCGTGGTTCAAACTCCATCATCCGGCGGCCTTCTGCGCGGCGCTGCTGCGCGCCCAGCCGATGGGCTTCTACTCGCCGCAGTCGCTGGTCGCCGATGCCCGGCGGCACGGCGTCCAGGTGCACCGACCGGATGTGAACTCCTCGCTCTCCCACGCGAGTCTGGAGAACGACGGGCTCGACGTGCGGATCGGCCTGAGTGCGGTGCGCGGACTGTCCGACGACCTCGCGACGAGGATCGTCGAGGAGCGGACCTGCGGCGGTCCGTTCGTCTCGGTGGCGGATCTGTCCCGGCGTGTGAATGCGACGACGGCGCAGCTGGAGGCGCTCGCGACCGCGGGCGCGTTCGAGAGCCTCGGTCTGGATCGCAGACAGGCGCTGTGGGAGGCCGGTGCCGCCTCGGGACTGCGCGACGACCAGCTCGACGTGCCGTCACCGCGGGCGACCCCGACGCTGCCCGGCATGTCGGAGGTGGAACTCACGGCCGTCGACGCGCTCTCCACCGGCATCTCACCCAAGTCCTATCCCACCGAATACCTGCGGCCCCGGCTCGATGCGATGGGTGTGGTCCCGGCCGCCCGGCTGCTGTCGGTGGCCGATGGCAGCCGGGTGCTGGTCGGGGGAGCGGTGACGCATCGGCAGCGGCCGGCCACCGCTTCGGGTGTCACGTTCGTGAACCTCGAAGACGAGACCGGCATGGTGAACGTGGTGTGTTCGGTGGGGTTGTGGGCACGCTATCGGTCACTGGCGCAGACGGCGTCGGCGTTGCTGATCCGGGGCCGGGTGCAGAACGCGGAGGGAGCGGTGACCGTCGTCGCCGATCGGCTGCAGCGACTGGATCTGAAAGTGGGAACGCGGTCTCGGGACTGGTGCTGACGAGTCGCCGCACCACCGGCCGAATCGGGATATCGTCGCGGTGACGACGGAGGCGCACAGAGAGCGGGGAGACGCATGGAGGTCGTGATCGTCGATCGTCCGGAGCTGGTGATGGCCGACATCATCGCCGAGGCGATCGAAGGCGGTGCATCGACGCTCGGCCTCGCGACCGGATCGTCGCCGCTGGCCACCTACACCGAGCTGATCCGCAGGCATCGCGAGAACGGGCTGTCGTTCGCGGGCGTCGACGCGGTACTGCTCGACGAGTACGTCGGGCTTCCGCCCACGCACCCGGAGTCGTACGCCCGGTTCATCCGCGACAACTTCACCGATCACATCGACATCGGCACGGTGCACTCGCCGGACGGCATGGCTCCCGATTTCAAGGCCGCCGCCGAAGCCTACGACGCGCTCATCGGCCGCCTCGGCCCGGTGGACGTGCAGATCCTCGGCATCGGCAGCAATGGGCACATCGGATTCAACGAACCGTCGTCGTCACTGACCTCACGTACCCGGATCAAGACGCTGACCGAGAAGACCAGGCAGGACAACGCCCGATTCTTCGACTCGTTCGACGAAGTGCCGATGCACGTGATCACCCAGGGGCTCGGCACCATCTGCGATGCCGAGCGGCTCGCGCTGGTCGCCACCGGCGAGGGCAAGGCGGACGCGATCGCGGCGGCGGTGGAGGGACCGCTGTCGGCGTCGTGCCCGGCATCGATCCTCCAGTGGCATCGTCACGCGACGGTGGTGATCGATCCCGCGGCCGCGAGCAAGCTGGCCGACGCCGACTACTACAAGTACGTCTACGCCCACAAGCCTTAGGCGTCCGCAGTGGTTCGCGAACTCGCGGTGCGGCTCGGCTCCGGTCCCACGTAGCGGGCCACCGGACGGATGATCTTGCGCTCGGCGGCCTGTTCGAGGATGTTCGCGGTCCAGCCGACGATTCGCGCGACGCCGAAGGTCGGCGTGAACATCTCCGGCGGCAGACCGACCTCGCTCATCAGCACACCGGCGTAGAACTCGACGTTCGCGTACAGTCGCCGACCGGGCTTGAATTCGTTGATCGCGGTTTCGATCTCGGCCTCCACCGCGGCCGCCTGCCGGACCAGGGGAGAGTCGTAGCGCGTGGTGACCACCTCTTTCAGCAGTTCGGCGCGGGGGTCGTGCGTGCGGTAGACGGCATGACCGAAGCCCATGATGACCTCGCCGCCGGCCACCTTTCCCCGCACCCAGTCCCGGGTGTTCGACGGATCGCCGATCTCCTCGAGCGCCGCCAGCGCCCGTCCGGGCGCGCCGCCGTGCAGCGGGCCGAGAAACGCACCGAGCGCGCCCAGGATCGACGAGGTCATGTCCGACCCCGATGAGGCGACCACGCGCCCGGCGAACGTCGAGGCGTTGAAGCCGTGGTCGATGGTGGTCACGAGGTAGGTCTGCAGGGCGCTGACGGCGTCGTCGGCGGTGTTCCCGGTCGCCATCCGCAGGTAGTCGGCCGTGTGTTCGGCGGCGGGGTCGGCGTCGACGACGTCGAGTCCGCGCGCGAGCCGGTGCGCGGCGGCGATCACGGTGGGAGCGATGGCCGCGTAGCGCAGCGCGGCGTGGATGCGGTCGGCTTCGGGCAGGTCGAACAGCGGGCGTTCGGTGATCCCCGCCGTCGCCAGTGCCACGCGCAATGCCGCCAACGGCTCCACATCGGGGGTGACGACGCTGCGCAGCAGATCGACGGTGGTGCCGTCGAGGACGCGGAGTTCACCGATGCGGCGCGCGAACCGCTCCGACGCCGCCGCGTCGGGAAGCTCGCCGTAGATCATCAGATGCCAGACGTCCTCGAAGCGCGCCGTGCGCGCCAGCTCCGTCGCGTCGTACTGCCGGTAGTGGTAGAAGCCCTCCTCGCCGCGGACGTCGCCGATGGCCGTGTCGGTGACGATCACATTCTTCAGTCCGCGGGGAACGGTGATGGGCGTGCTCTGAGTCATGCGGCCGAGTCTGCGCCCATTGATCAACATCTGCAATGTTGATTGAATCAACCCGTGGACCAGTGGATCACCACGTCGGAGGCGGCGGCCCGGCTCGGAGTCAAGCGCGGGACGCTGTACTCGTACGTCAGTCGCGGCGTCCTGTCCTCGCGGCGGATGCCGGGCCAGTCGGAATCGCTGTTCGACCGCACGCAGATCGACTCCCTGGCCGCCGCCAAGCACGACGGACGCCGGGCGGGCGACCGACTGCTGCGGTTCCGCGCCGTCGCCAGCGGCGTATCCGCGATCCGCGACGACCGCCTGTACCTACGGGGCCGTGACCTCGCCGAACTGTGCGCGGAGACCGATTTCGCTGGGGCGGCGAAGTTGGTCCTCGGAGCCTCGTCGGCCGTGACACCGCCCGACGTCGACGGTTCCGTGGTCTCGGGCGTGCCCGTCGAGCGCCGCATCCCGTTGACGGTGGCGTTGATCGCCGCGGCCGACCCGCTGCGGGCCGATCTGTCGGACATCGGCGACCGCGTCGTGGGACTGCTTCCGCGTCTTGCCGCATCAGTGCCCGAGATCGACTTCACGCACCCGTGGATCGACCTGCTCGCGACGGTCCTGATCGACAACGGTCTCGCCGCGTCGACGACGGCGGCGCGGGTCGCGGCGTCGGCACGCGCCGGCGTGTTCGACGCGCTGCTCGCCGGATACGCGGCGCTGTCGGGTCCGCTGCACGGTGGGGCGCCGGCCACTGCCCGGGTGCTGCTCGACGCGGTGGTCGGCGGGACGGCAGTCGATCGCGCGCTGGCCGACGCGGTGGTCGGAGGCCGTGTGCCGGGGTTCGGGCACGTGATCTACACCGGGGTGGATCCGCGGGCGCGGATCGTGCTCGACCGTGTCCGGGCCGACCGGCCCGACTCGCAGGCCCTGGCTGCGGCCGAGTCGATCGCCCGCCGGGTGGGGCGGCCGATGAACATCGACTTCGCCGGTGCTGTCGTCACCCACGAACTGGGGCTCCCGGTGCGGTCGGGGGAGGTGCTGTTTCAGTACGGGCGGACGGTCGGGATGGCCGCGCACGCGGTCGAGGAGTACGGCGAGGCGCCGCTGCGGTGGCGAGGCAGCAGGACGGGGTGACGAGTGGGACGTGCCGGACGCGACCTCGTCACCGGCGTCACACCGCGCCGTCGAACCCGTGCTGACGCCACGCCTCGTACAGCGCGACGCTGGTGGCATTCGCCAGGTTCATCGAACGCCGCCCCTCCAGCATCGGGATGCGCAGCCGGTCGGTGATCCGCGGATCGGCGAGGACCTCGTCGGGCAGTCCCGTGGGTTCCGGTCCGAACAACAACACATCGCCGGTCTCGTAGGCGACGTCGGTGTAGAAGCGGGTGGCGTGGGCGGTGAAGGCGAACACCCGTCGCGGAGCGAGCCGTTCCCACGCGGTGTCCAGGTCCGGGTGGACGGTCACATTGGCCATCTCGTGGTAGTCGAGACCGGCACGGCGCACCTGGGCATCGGTCATGGTGAATCCGAGCGGCTCGATGAGGTGCAGTTCGCAGCCCGTGTTGGCCGCGATCCGAATCGCATTGCCGGTGTTCGGAGGGATGCAGGGCTGGTAGTAGACGATTCGGAACACACGAGGATCCTATGCTCCGGCACCTCGGAAGCCGGAGTCGAGGGACGGGCGCTTGACGCGTCTCGAATGAATGTGCGAGGATGTTGTATCCGCGATTCGCTGGCGTAGACCCTCTCACGGTCCGCCGGAAGCGATCCGCGAATCTCCCGAGGAACTCTGGGTCAAGGATCGGCGCATCGATGCAGCCGAACCACGAGAGCCTCATGAAGTCCGTGACTGGGCCGATATCGGAGCCCCAGACCCATGACATCTCCCGCGACGGCGTGAGCCGTTGCCATCTACCCGAATGCCAGGAGGCATCACATGAACAGCACTATCGACAACAACACCACCACCATCACCTCGATCGCGGGACGGGCCGGGCTCGATCCGAAGCAGACCGTCTGGTTTCAGATCGACGACGCCACCGGCTTCTACGTGACGGTCGAGGAGTTCCTCGCCGTCGCGCGGTCGCAGCAGATGGCCGCCGCCTGACCTCTGTTCGCGGCAGGTACCGGGCGGTTCAGCACAGGCTGGGCTCGCCGATCTTGACGACCGACAGAACGGCGTCGCCCTCACCGATCGGCGTCCCGGGGGGACGGAGTCTGAGCGACGACCACCCAGTTCCGGTCGCGGATCTGGTGTCGGCCCCTGCCGGTGGCGTCGTTGCTTCGCGAGTAGAAGACACCGGCCCGCTGGATCTCGTTCTGAGCCTCTTGGAGGTTCATGCACACGACGTTCGGCATGATCGCGTTCGCGGCCGAGCTGACTGGCGCCGCAGGGTGCTGAGTATTCATCTCGGTCGTCTCCGGCGCCGGGGACGTGTACGCAGCGGTGTACTCCTCGGCAGAAGCCGCCGTCTTCGATACAACAGTCTCCGGCGACGTCGCGCCTCCGGCGGAGACGTCGCCTGTGGAACAGCCGACGAGCAGGCCGGCTGCGACGACTGCCGCAACAACACCGGTCACAGAGCGAAACATGGGGCGCCTCTCATTCTGATGAATGGGACGATACCGACTCATATCGGCCGGCGGCGGGGAACCACCCCGCGTCCGCCGCCTCAGATTCGTCGCGACAGCACCACGCGCCCGCCTCGTGCGGGCGCGTACGCGACGCCTCGGGAGTGCCAGCGTTCGCCCTTCGCTGCGGTCGGCTGGACGGTGAACGTGCGCAGCAGTTCTCGGAGCACCACATCCATCTCCATGTGCGCGAACGCTGCTCCGATGCAGCGCCGGGTGCCGCCGCCGAAGGGCAGCCACGCCTGCCCGGGCTTCGCGTCGACGAAGCGCTGCGGGTCGAACCGTGCCGGGTCGGCGAACTGCCGGCTGTCGTCGTGCAGCAGTGAGATGGCCACCACCGCGTTGTATCCCTTGGGGATTCGGTAGTCGCCGAGTTCGAGACCGTCCTCGGCGATGACGTGTCTGCCGAACAGGTCGATCACCGGCCGGCTCCGCTGGACCTCGTGGATCGTCGCGATCCGGAGTGCGTTCTCCTCCGACCGCGCCTCGGCCGCGAGGTCGGCGAGAATCCGCGGGTGCCGGCTCAGACGCTCCATCGCCCACGCGAGCGTGGTCGCGGTGGTCTCATGACCGGCGGCGAGCAGGGTCAGCAGTTCGTCGCGGATCTCCGCGTCGGACATGACTGTGCCGTCGTCGTAGCTGCTCTGCACCATCAGCGCGAGGATGTCGTTGCGCTCGGCGAGGTGGGCGTCAGCGCGGGCCTGAGTGATCAACGGCGAGATGACTGCGTCGTACTCGGCGCGCTCGGCGTCGAATCGGTTGCGCGGGTTGGCCTTTCCTCCCAACCGCGGCAGTTCGGGAAGTGTGGCGAGCCGCGACCCGTTCGTCACCAACCGAGGCATGAGGTCGGCAAGCGCGTCGAGTCCGCTGCCCTGCGCCCCGAACACCGCGCGGAGGATGACGTTCAGCGTGATCCGCATCATCGGCTCCAGCGTCGCGAACGGACGTCCGACCGGCCAGCGCGACGCCTCCGAGGCGAACTCCTGCGCGACGATCGCCTCGTACTCCTTGATTCGCCGCCCGTGCAGCGGCGGAGTGAGCAGACGCCGCCGGCGCCGGTGCTCGTCGCCGTCGAGTGCGAACATCGAACCGCGGCCCAGAGTGCGCCCGAGGTTGGGCCGGACGTTGACGACGGTGTCCGACTTCGCCATGCACAGTTGCTTGGCCATCGCCGGATCGCTGATCAGCACGGTCTCGCCGAAGAACGGAAGGGACAGCGCGGCGGCGTCGCCGTAGCGGTGCGCGATCCAGCGCAGGGATCGGCGTCGGTCGACGAGGAATCCGGCACCCTGCACCGCGCGCGGCAGTCGAGGGCCGGGTGGAAGACGGTGCGGCCCGTCGGCGCGTGTGCGTTCCGGATCGGAGACTTGGAGATCCACGACATCGTCCTTTCTCGAGAGCGGGCACCGGCGGAACGCGTCCGCGTCACCGCCTGGTACCGGTCGGTACCAACGGTACGATGAAGTACCGAACTTGCCAAGGGGACCCGTGAGGTGGGAGATGCCGACGACCGCGCAGGAGAGCCCGACCGTCCGCGGGCGGCTGCTCGACGCGATGCGCCAGTGCCTGACCGATCGCGGCTACCAAGCGACCACCATCGCCGACATCGTGCGTGTGGCACGCACGTCGAAACGTTCCTTCTACGCCGAGTTCGCAGACAAGCAGGAGTGCTACGTAGAACTGCTGGGCGCCGTCAACGTAGAACTGCTGGCGGCAATCGAGACGGCCGTCGACCCGGCGTCCGCGTGGCCGGCGCAGGTGCGACAGGCGGTGCACGCATACATCACGGTGTGCGAATCGAATCCCGGCACCACGCGCAGCTGGATTCGGGAACTGCCGGCTCTCGGTGACGCGGCCCGTGCGGTGCAGCTCGCTTCGCTGGAGGCGTTCACGGCTCTGATGGCACGCCTGACCGGCACGGACCGGTTCCACGCCGCGGGCATCCCGCCGATGTCTCGCGAGACCGCGGTGATCGTCTGGGGAGGCATTCGGGAACTCGCGGCATCGACGATCGAACGCGGCCTTCCGCTGAGCTCGCTCGAGGAGCCGGCGGTGGCGGCGTGCGTCGCCCTGGTCGGCGGCACGGCCGCTGCGCGCGCCGTCGACTAGGGGGTACGCGCGATCGGCGGGGATAGTGGAACAATAGAGACCCGTGACGGCGATTCGACTGGACGGCAAACTCACCCGCGACGAGATCTTCACCGATCTGAGCGCCCGCGTGGCGCGGCTCAACGCAGCCGGGATCACTCCCGGACTGGGAACAGTGCTCGTCGGCGACGACCCGGGTTCGCACTCGTACGTGAAGGGCAAGCACTCCGACTGCGCCAAGGTCGGCATCGCGTCGATCCGCAAGGATCTCCCGGCCGACGCGACCACCGAGCAGCTGAACGCCGCGATCGACGAACTCAACGCGGACCCCGCGTGCACCGGCTACATCGTGCAGCTGCCGCTGCCCAAGCATCTCGATGAGAACGCGGCGCTCGAGCGCATCGCACCGGAGAAGGACGCCGACGGTCTGCATCCGATCAACCTCGGCCGCCTCGTGCTCGGTAAGGAGTCGACCCTGCCGTGCACGCCGCGCGGCGTGATCCACCTGCTGCGCCGCTACGACATCCCGCTCGACGGCGCGCGCGTCACCGTGGTCGGCCGCGGCGTCACCATCGGCCGACCGATCGGCCTGCTGCTGACCCGCCGGAGCGAGAACGCGACGGTCACGCTGTGCCACACCGGTACCCGCGACCTCGCGGCCGAGGTGAGCCGCGCCGACATCGTGGTCGCGGCAGCCGGCGTGCCGCACCTGATCACGGCCGACATGGTGAAGCCGGGTGCCGCCGTCATCGACGTCGGCGTCAGCCGCACCGAGGCGGGACTCACCGGCGACGTGCACCCCGACGTCTGGGAGGTCGCCGGCGCGGTGTCGCCCAACCCGGGCGGCGTCGGTCCGCTGACGCGCGCATTCCTGCTGGCGAACGTCGTCGAGCGCGCCGAAGCTCAGCTGGCGGACCTCGAGAGCAAGTGATGGCGGCCGAGGCGTCCGGGGGTGCTGCGCACGACGGGCCCGTCCCGGTCGACTCGGAACGGGTGGAATCGATGCGCCGTGCCCGCAAGCTGCACGGCTTCATCGCCAACGTGCCCTACTACACCGTTCTGGCGGTGATCGCCGTCGCGGCGCTGCTGGTGCTGATCGACCGTTGGCGACGCGGGGCATTCGTCTTCGGCTCGGCGATGCTCCTGGGCGCGGTGTTCCGTGCGTTCCTTCCGGCGAATCGCGTCGGCCTCCTGCAGGTGCGCAGCCGCGTCTTCGACATCTGCGCCATGGCGGCGCTCGGCGGCACCGTGCTGTGGCTCGCCACATCGATCGACTCGCTCGGAACCGCATAGCACCTCCGCCGGGTCGGCGCCGTGATGTGTCACGGTTGAGGCATGACCGAATCTGCCGACGCATGCGATCTGTATCGCCGCTGGATCGATGAATTGTGGAACGGGCCGACCGACCGCGAACGTCTCAAGGCGGTCGCCGAGGAACTGGTGAGCGAGGACTTCCTCGGACACTGGCCGAGCGCGGAGGTCGCCGGTCCCGGCAAGCTCGCCGCACTGGTCGACGCCACGAAAGCCACCTACCGGGACCTGGTCTTCGAGGTGGAGGTCGGGCCGTTCGCCGCCGACGGCTACGTGGCCGGGCGGTGGGCAGGTCAGGGTACGACGTCCGACGGCCAGATCTCGTATCTGACGGGCAACGACATCCTGAGCGTCCGTGACGGACGGTTCACCGAGTACTGGGTGGCCTCGACGGAACTGTGAGAGTGAGCGCTGCGGGGTGCGGCTCAGTCCGCCGACCGCCGCAGGCGCGCGACGTCCATCGTCTTCGCGAGGAGTTCCCGGATCGGCTCGAACTCGGTGAGGAATCCGTCGTGGCCGGCGTCGGAGCGGATCACGTGCAGCCCGCCGACGCAGTCGCCGAGCTCGCGGGCGATCTCCTCGAGCTGGTACAGCGGATACAGCCGGTCGGAGTCGATCGCGCCGACGACGGTCGGCACGCTGCATCCGGCCAGGGCCGCCGCGACGCCGCCGCGGTCGCGGCCGACGTCGTGGTTGTTGAGGACATCCGAGAGCACCACGTAGGCGCCCGGATCGAAGCGCCGCTTGAGCTTCTCGGCCTGGTGCTCCAGATAGCTGGCGATGGAGTAGCGGCCGTCGACCAGCGGGTTCTCCTCCCCCTGGGGGCGGTTCTCGAAACGCTGGTCGAGTTCGCGGTCGCTCCGGTAGCTCAGATGCGCGATTCGGCGCGCGATACCCATTCCGGTGCTGGGGGAGCGGCCGGTCCCGTAGTAGTCGCCGCCCTGCCACGCGGGATCGGACTTGATCGCCTCGATCTGGGTGGTCTGCGTGCCGATCTGATCGGCGCTGGCCCGCGCGCCCACCGCCAGCACCAGCGCGGCGCCGACCGCGTCGGGGTGGGTGACGGCCCATTCGAGGGCACGGGCACCGCCCATCGAGCCGCCCGCGACGGCGGCCAGACGGCTGATGCCGAGTGCCTCCAGCGCGAGCGACTCCGACCGGACGAGGTCGCGAACGGTGAGCCGCGGGAAGCGTGACCCCCACGGCCTGCCGTCGGGAGCGAGGGAGCCGGGACCGGTGGAGCCGAAGCAGCCGCCGATCGCGTTCGGCGCCAACACGCACCATTCGTCGGTGTCGACCGCGCAGCCCGGCCCGATCAGTCCGTCCCACCATCCGGTCATCGAGAACTGATCGTCGGCCGGGCCGGCGACGTGCGAGTTACCGGTGAGCGCGTGCAGCGCCAACACGATGTTGTCCCGGGCCGCCGTCGGCGTGCCCCACTTCTGGAAGGCGACGGTGACGTCGGCCAGCGTGGCCCCCGAATCGAGAGTCAGATCGCCGATCGAGACGCTGACCTGAGCTCCGTCCGGACGGGTGGCCCAGTCGGGGTCGCTCACCGTCGTGGCCGGGTCGATACTGACCGACACCTGGCCTCCCTTCAGTAGACGAGACAACGGCAGTGGACGAGACAACGGCTACTTGACTCGCGCTGCCGCGGCGAACCCGGTGGTGAGGTCGGCGAGGATGTCGTCGATGCCCTCGATGCCCACGGCGAGCCGGACTAGACCGGGCGTCACACCGGCGGCCAGCTGCTCCTCCGGGGAGAGCTGGCTGTGCGTGGTGGACGCGGGGTGGATCACCAGCGAGCGGACGTCGCCGATGTTGGCGACATGGCTGTGCAGGGTCAGCGCGTTCACGAAGGCCTTGCCCGCCTCGACGCCGCCCTCGATCTCGAATCCGATGACCGCGCCGGCGCCCTTCGGCAGCAGCTTCTGCGCCCGTTCGTAGTACGGCGACGACTTGAGACCGGCGTACGAGACCGAGGTGACCTGGTCGTTGGCCTCCAAGAACTCGGCCACCTTCTGTGCATTGGAGACGTGGCGCTCCACGCGCAGGCTCAGCGTCTCGATGCCCTGAGCCAGCAGGAAGGCGTTGAACGGCGAGATGGCCGCGCCCGTGTCGCGCAGCAATTGCGTGCGCGCCTTGAGCGCGTAGGCCGGAGCCCCCAGGTCGGCGAAGACGACGCCGTTGTAACTCGGGTCCGGGGTTGTGAAGCCGGGGAACAGGTCTTCACCGTCGCGCTGGACGCGCCAGTCGAAGGTGCCGCCGTCGATGATGACGCCGCCGATCGCGGTGCCGTGACCGCCGATGTACTTGGTGGCCGAGTGCACGACGATGTCGGCCCCGTGCTCGATGGGATTCAGCAGATACGGCGTCGCGACCGTGTTGTCGACGATCAGCGGGAGGCTGTGCGAGTGTGCGACGTCCGCCACTCCGGCGATGTCGAGGACCTGATTGTGCGGGTTCGCGATGGTCTCACCGAACAGTGCGCGGGTGTTGGGCCGGATCGCCGACTTCCACGACTCGAGATCGTCGGGATCGTCGACGAACGAGACCTCGATGCCGAACTTCGGCAGCGTGTAGTGGAAGAGATTGTATGTGCCGCCGTAGATGCGGGGGCTGGAGACGACGTGCCCGCCGGCCTCGACGATGTTCTGAATCGCGTAGGTGGTGGCGGCCTGGCCGGAGGCCACCAAGAGGGCCGCGACGCCGCCGCCGAGAGCCGCGAGGCGCTGCTCGACGGTGTCCTGCGTCGGATTCATGATCCGGGTGTAGATGTTGCCCGGCTCGGCGAGCGCGAACAGGTTCGCCGCGTGGTCGGTGTTGTCGAACACGTACGACGTGGTCTGGTAGATCGGCAGTGCGCGTGTCTTGGCG
Organism: Gordonia cholesterolivorans; assembly: GCF_039531975.1. NCBI lineage: Bacteria > Bacillati > Actinomycetota > Actinomycetes > Mycobacteriales > Gordoniaceae > Gordonia > Gordonia cholesterolivorans. The sequence goes on from NZ_BAAARB010000007.1 coordinate 167,956, forward strand.
GTCGCGTCGACTACCTGCCCGGCGTGCACCTGGGTGGTCTCGAAGCTCCAATTCGCGGCGTCAGACATGAGACGTCATTCTCTTTCTTCGGTCGGCGGCCCGGGGTGGGCCTCGTATGTTGGGTCCGACCCTCGGACCCGCGCTTGCTGCGGCGACTTCCGTCGCAGCCAGGTCATCACCCGGAGCACCCCACCGCGGATGGAGGGTTGCCGGTCAGCAAGCCGGGGCTGTGCGCTGACACTCATGACCTGTTGCTGAGGATATATCAACTCGATGCGGCTGTTGAAACGGCTTCACCGCCCCTGGTCGTAAATCTGTCGACCCGGTGGGCGATGTGGTAGGACCGCGCAAAAGCGACGACCGGTGCGAGCGGTCGGTCTCGGCGCGTCGGCGCGGTGTTCAAGGAGAACTGCTGCCGCACAGGGCATTCGGCGCGGATCTGCGGAGGCGCGGCGGTGCTTGCACGATCGCTCGGTCGCTGAGCTGCTCATGGGATATGCTGGTTAAAACAGTACGCGCGTTCTGTTTGGAGCCCGCCGCGCCGAACGACCGTCCGTATTACGTTTGAGGACGAGTGGCCGGCGGTCTACTGCTGAGGAGGGCACAGAGCCATATGGGCAAGATCAAGGTCGAGGGCACCGTCGTCGAACTCGACGGCGACGAGATGACGCGAATCATCTGGCAGTTCATCAAAGAGAAGCTGATCCACCCCTACCTCGACATCGATCTGGATTACTACGACCTCGGGATCGAGAACCGCGACGCGACCGACGATCAGGTCACGGTGGACGCCGCGCACGCGATTCAGAAGCACGGTGTCGGCGTCAAGTGCGCCACCATCACCCCCGACGAGGCCCGCGTCGAGGAATTCGGTCTCAAGAAGATGTGGCGATCGCCTAACGGCACCATTCGGAACATCCTCGGCGGCACCATCTTCCGGGCTCCGATCCTGATCTCGAACGTGCCTCGGCTGGTACCCGGCTGGACCAAGCCGGTGGTCGTCGGGCGTCACGCCTTCGGCGACCAGTACCGCGCCACCGACTTCAAGGTGCCCTCGGCGGGCACGGTCACCATCACCTACACGCCCGACGACGGAAGCGAGCCGATCGAGCACGAGATCGTCCGAATCCCCGAGTCGGGTGGCGTCGTGATGGGCATGTACAACTTCAACAAGTCGATCGAGGACTTCGCGCGGGCGTCGTTCAACTACGGACTGCAGCGCAACTATCCGGTGTACCTGTCCACCAAGAACACCATCCTCAAGGCCTACGACGGCGCGTTCAAGGACATCTTCGCCGACGTCTTCGAGCGTGAGTTCAAGGCCGAGTTCGATGCCGCGGGGCTGCACTACGAGCACCGGCTGATCGACGACATGGTCGCCTCGTCGCTCAAGTGGGAGGGCGGCTACGTCTGGGCGTGCAAGAACTACGACGGCGACGTCCAGTCGGACACCGTGGCCCAGGGCTACGGCTCGCTCGGACTGATGACCTCGGTTCTGATGACACCCGACGGCCAGACCTGCGAGGCCGAGGCCGCGCACGGTACCGTGACCCGGCACTACCGGCAGCACCAGCAGGGCAAGCCGACGTCGACCAATCCGATCGCGTCGATCTTCGCCTGGACGCGTGGTCTGGACCACCGCGGCAAGCTCGACAACACTCCCGAGGTGCGCGAGTTCGCGGAGAAGCTCGAGGACGTCGTCATCAAGACCGTCGAGTCGGGGAAGATGACCAAGGACCTGGCACTGCTGGTCGGCGGCGACCAGGCGTACCTCACCACCGAGGAGTTCCTGGGCGCTCTCGACGACAATCTGCAGGCCGCGCTGCGGTAGTCCTCTCCTCCGGGTGTCGGAGGTCACCGCGGTCTGTGGAATGGCGCTCGGTGTGCGGGTGTTGCGCATCGGGTGGACACCGAGACTCAGGACGTGGCGGCATCGTGCGACGGCGAGCATCCGGCTGGGCGGGTAGGCTGGGTGGTCGGAGCACTCGCGCTCGGCGGGTTCGGCATCGGAACCACCGAGTTCGTCGCGATGGGGCTGCTGCCGAACATCGCGTCGAGCCTCGGCGTCAGTGAGCCGACCGCCGGGCACCTGATCTCCGCCTATGCGCTGGGCGTGGTGGTGGGCGCTCCGCTGATCGCGGTGCTCGCGGCCCGGGTGTCGCGACGGACGCTGTTGATCGCACTCATGGTGGCGTTCACTCTCGGCAATGCGCTGAGTCTGGTGGCGCAGAACTATCCGACGCTGATGGCCGCACGCTTCGTCGCCGGGCTGCCGCACGGGGCGTATTTCGGCGTGGCCTCGTTGGTCGCCGCCCACCTCGCCGGCCCCGGCCGCCGTGCGCAGGCGGTGGGGCAGGTGATGATGGGACTGTCGGTGGCCAACGTCCTCGGGGTGCCGGCGGCCACCTGGCTGGGCCAGGCGCTCGGGTGGCGCGCCGCCCTCGCCCTCGTCGTGGTGATCGGTGCTGTGACGGTGCTCGCGCTGTGGCGCGTGGTGCCCGATCTGCGGTCGATGCGCACCACCGATCCCGCCACTGAACTCGGCGGACTCCGCCACGGGCAGATCTGGCTGACGCTGCTGGTCGGCGTGGTGGGATTCGGCGGCTTCTTCGCCTTCTACACGTATCTGAACACCGCGCTCACCTCGCTGGGCGGACTGTCGGAGGCCGCGGTGCCGATCGCGCTGATGCTGTTCGGCGCGGGAATGGTGAGCGGCAATTACCTCGGCGGCCGTCTCGCCGACCGCCTGGGCGACAAGGCCATCGCCATCGGCATGGCGAGCGCAGCGTCGGCGCTGGTGCTGTTCGCGCTCCTGGTGTCCACCGGGTGGCCGGCCGTGATCATGACCTTCTTCGTCGGCTGTTCCGGATCGGCCGCCATCCCCGGGCTGCAGACGCGACTGATGGACGTCGCGCACGATGCGCAGACGATCGCGGCCGCGCTCAACCATTCGGCGCTGAACGTCGCCAACGCTCTCGGCGCATGGGTCGGCGGGCTGGTGATCGCCCACGGTCTCGGTTACCGGGCACCGTCACTGGTCGGTGCGGTCCTCGCGGTGGGCGGCGTGCTGGTGCTCGCGGCGGCGGTGGCGGCTGCGCGGCGGTCCGGCGAGGAGATGCCGCAGCGGGAGGTCGCGGTTCCGGTCGGAGACGAGCCCGTGGGCGATGTCCGAAGCGGTCGCTAGGGTGGTCCCGTGACCACACCGTTCTCCATCACCACGATCAACGTCAACGGGATCCGTGCCGCTGTGAAGCAGCGCTCGGACGACAATCCGGGCATGCTCCCGTGGCTCGAGGACGCCGCACCCGACGTGGTGCTGATGCAAGAGGTGAGGGCAGGCGACGCGATCGCTCGCAAGGCGCTGCAGCCCGCGCTGGATGCCGGGTGGCACTTCGTGCACACGGAATCGTCGGTCAAGGGCCGCGCCGGCGTCGGGATCCTGTCTCGCCGCGCACCCTCGCAGGTGCGGGTCGGTTTCGGCAGCGACGAGTTCGACACGGCGGGACGGTACATCGAGGCGGATTTCGACTTCGGCGGTGAGACGGTGACCGCGGCGAGCCTGTATCTGCCGACGGGGGCGGCGCCGACCGAGCAGGAGAAAGACATCGAGAAGTACGAGGAGAAGCGGCGCTTCCTCGAAGTGTTCCGGCCCTACCTCGACAAACTGCTCGGCACCGGGGGACTGGCGGTGGTGGCGGGTGACTGGAACATCGCGCCCGACGAGCGCGACATCAAGAACTGGAAGGGCAATCTCAAAAACGCGGGTTTCCTCCCGCACGAGCGGGCATGGGTCGCCGGACTGCTGGAGGCCGGCTGGGTGGACGTGGCGCGCGAGCATCACGGCGACGTCGCTGGGCCGTACGCGTGGTGGTCGTGGCGGGGCAAGGCGTTCGACAACGACGCCGGCTGGCGTATCGACTACCACCTCGCGACGCCGGCATTGGCTGCACGAGCGCAACGGACGCGGGTTGATCGAGCCGGCGCGTACAACCTTCGGTGGTCCGATCACGCCCCGGTGACCGCGGTATTCGGCTGAGCGGTCCGCGGCCTCCGGGGCGCATCCGTCAGCTGGCCGATTTGCTTCCGCTGCCGATGCCGCCGATCACGCCGCCGACCAGTCCGGCCACCACCTCGCTGATGATGTCCTGGGTGGACCCGGAACTGGACAGATCGCCGCTGACGCTGCCGATCGCCTCGCCGGGAGACATCGGGCGAGTCAGGAAGCACGCGGTGAGACCGGGGAAGTCGCCTTCGACCCCGACAGTTCCGGTGACGGCGATGCCGCCGCTGGTGACCGGGAAGCCGGGAAACTTCGACAGCGGCATGTCGTAGGTGAACGACGCCGTGACGGGATGGCTCGAGGTCACCGACCAGCCCGTGTTCGAGACCTTCCAGCCGGTACCGGACGCAGTCACCGGAACCGCCTCTTCTTTGAGGCCGGTGAGGAAGTGGTACGCCCTCACCTTCGCCGTCGGCTTCCCGAATCCGGCGGGCGGGGTGTCGGTGATCGAGTTGACGTACGGATTGCCGGCACCGGAGGTGCCGACGTCGATCGTGTAGGTCACCTTCGCGAGCGCACCGGCGGTCTGGGTCACCGACTTGGAGTAGTTATGCGTCGCTAGGGTGGCCTTCTTGGTGGTGCGGCTGGCCGACGAGCAGGTCGCGGCGTCGGCGCCACCTGCCGCGCCGACGGAGGCGGCGGTGAGGCCACCGCAGATCAGGGCGGCTGCGGTGACGAGAGAAGTCGTGCGGGACAAGGGGATTCGCTTCATGCGGGACCACCGTTCAGAGAGAATCATCAGTGACTGCGCCAAGGGCGCTTCGGTGCGATCCTGGCACGCACACAGCCGAGGAGCCGATTCGCGGCGCGGGCGATGGCACGAATCCGAGGTCGGACTTCATCCCTCTCATGTCGAGAAACCGACGACGGGCCCGCTCCCATGGAGCGGGCCCGTCGCCTATGTGTCGGTGTCGGTGGAGGTCAGTCGTCCTGTCCGCCGACGGCGCCGCCGATGATGGCCGGAATCATGTCGGTGAGCGAGCCGGTGCTCGAGAGCTGCCCCTCCGAGGAGCCCAGGCCCGCCGAGTCCAGGCTGCCAGTGATCGCCTCGCCGGCGTTGGGTGCGCGCACCGTGGTGCAGGCGGTCAGGTTCGGCATCTGCTTCGAACCGATCGACCAATCCGGCGTTCCTCGCACGGCGGCACCGCCGCTGGTGAGCTGCTTTCCGACTCGAACGCTGCTGGGGAGCTGGTAAGTGAAGCTCGCCGTGTATGCCTGACCAGCGAAGATCGCCCACCCGGTGTGGCTGATCCGCCAGCTGGCGTTGTCTTTGGTGACGTCGCCGGGTGCGACGGCCCGTTCCTGGATGAGTTTGTCGAACGCACCGCCGCCGCCGAGAATGCCGCCGAGCAGGGTGAACGCCTTGACCTTGACCGTCGGCTTCACATCACGTAGTTCCGCCGGCGGGGTGTCCCAGACGCCCTGCACGTACGGGTTACCTGCGCCGGTTGTGCTGACGGAGATCGAATAGGTAATCGATGCACCCTGGCCGACCTCGGCGGGTGCAGACTTCTGGAAGATGTACTTGATGCTGGGAATGATGGCGTCGCTGACAGTCTCGGTCGACTCCGACTGGCAGGTGGCGGCCGAGGCGCCGCCGACGGCACCGGTGACCGCCGGGGCAGCGGTGAGTCCGGCGCCCGCGACGGCGGCGGCAGCAGCGACGATCGCGCCGCGCTTGACGAGGGACAGCTTCATGGGGGCTCCGTTGTTCGGAAGGGATTGACCAGGAGGGAGAGGCCGGTGCGGTGACCGGTTGAAGCCTGAAGCTAACAGTGGTGGTGACCACGTGACGATCCAATGACCGGACATGTCACACATGGCGACACGATTTCGGTGTTTCGTCGGCCGATCGACCGGCGCGGAAGCCGGTCCGCGACCGTCGGAAACTCGATTGTCCGGGTCTGAAACAATTGAGGTCATGACATCGCCTGTATCGCGGCCCGCACCGCGCCGCCGCGTCCTGTCCGGAATCCAGCCGACCAGCGACTCGTTCCACCTCGGGAACTACCTCGGCGCGGTACGGCAGTGGGTGCAGTTGCAGGACGAGTTCGACGAGGCCTTCTACTTCATCCCGGACATGCATGCGATCACGGTTCCGCAGGACCCGAAGGTGCTGCGGGAGCGCACCCGACGCAGCGTCGCACAATTATTGGCGGTCGGCGTCGACCCGAAGCGCGCGACGATCTACGTGCAGTCGCACGTTCCGGAGATCGCGCAGCTGACCTGGGTGCTGTCGTGTCTCACCGGGTTCGGCGAGGCCAGCCGGATGACGCAGTTCAAAGACAAGTCGGCGAAGTCGGGAACCGATGCTGCCGGCGTAGGCCTGTTCACCTATCCGATCCTGATGGCGGCCGACATCCTCGCCTTCCAGGTCGACAGCGTTCCGGTGGGCGAGGACCAGCGGCAGCATCTGGAACTGACGCGCGACCTCGCCCAGCGCTTCAACAAGCGATACGGCAAGACGCTGACGGTGCCGAAGCCGTACATCGTCGAAGAGTTCGCCAAGATCTACGACCTCCAGAACCCGACGGCGAAGATGAGCAAATCGGCCGACTCCGACTCGGGTCTGATCTCTCTGCTCGATGAGCCGAAGCGGTCGGCCAAGAAGATCCGCTCGGCCGTCACCGACAATGACAGGGTCGTCGCCTTCGACCGCGAGAACAAACCGGGCGTCTCCAACCTCCTCACCATTCAAGCGGCGCTGACCGGGCGTGCGATGGACGAAATCGTCGCGTCGTACGAGGGCAAGGGATACGGTGAGCTGAAAGTCGATACCGCCGACATCCTCACGGAGTTCGTCACGCCGTTGCGCGGTCGCGTCGAAGAGATCCTGGCCGATCGGGCTCACCTGGACGGCATCCTCGCCGACGGAGCCGCACGCGCTCGGGAGATCGCGTCGGACACCGTCGCCGCCGTCTACGACAAGGTCGGATTCCTGCTGCCCGGCTGATCGCCGGGTAGGGTCCGAGCGACGGCGCCGCGGGGAGTGACGTGGCCGAGACGAAGGGGAGCATGGACCGCATCAAGGAGATCATCGCCCGGCTGAAGGCGCTGTACGACGCGTCGATCGACCGGTGGGGCCTGCTGCGCCACGTCGTCGCGACGCTCGACCGGTACAACGAGCGTCGCGGAAATGCCTACGCCGCGGCGATCAGCTTCATCGGCATCCTGGCTCTCGTCCCGATCCTGATGGTGTCGTTCGCCACCGCAGCCTTCGTGCTGGTCTGGAATCCCGCGCTGCTGACCGATATCACCGATGCGATCGTCGAACACGTGCCCGGCGAGCTCGGGGATCAGCTGAACTCGGTGATCGACTCCGCCATCGCCTCGCGCCGCACGGTCGGTGTGATCGGTCTGGTGACCGCGGCGCTGACCGGTATCGGCTGGATGACGTTGATGCGCAACGGTCTCACGGAGATGTGGGGCGGGCGCGTCAAGAACAATGCGATTCTCGGCAAACTGTACGACCTCGGAACGTTCGTGACGCTCGGACTGCTGTTCCTCGTCACCATCGGACTGAACATCGTGTCCACCGGGCCGCTGGGCTCGCAGATCACCGACTATCTGGGTCTGCCCGACAACTGGCTCATGACGTTCCTGCTGCGCGCGGCGTCGGTGATCGTCGGGGTGGCCGCCACGTGGGTGCTGTTCATCGTGGTTCTCGCGTGGATGCCGCGCTGCACGGTGTCGGCACGTGCGATCCTGTGGCCGGCCCTCGGCACGGCGGTCGTGTTCGAGATCCTGAAATCGGTGAGCAGCCTGTATCTGCAGAAGGTGTTGGGGAGCCCGGCGGGCACCGCGTTCGGCCCGATCATCGGTGTGATGGTCTTCGCCTATCTCGCTTCCCGGATCGTGCTCTACGCGGCCGCCTGGAGCGCAGCCGACCCGAACAACGAGCGGTTCTTGATCGTCGACGAACTCGAGCACCCGGAGGAGCCGGAAGCCGAACCCGTGGTCCTGGCGCCGGTGTATGAGGCGGAGCCGGAGAAGCAGGCGCGCCGTCTGATCGCCGCGGCCGGGATCGGCGCCGCGGCGGCGGGGCTGGCCGGCTGGCTCGGCCGTCACGACCGCTGAGTCAGCGCCGTGATCGCTTCCGCCACAGGACCGCCGCGGCGGTGAGACACACGGCGGCGAAGGCCACGAGCCCTGCCGTCCAGACCGAGGCGGGCGAGGGATCGTCGTGGCCCGGCTCGGCGGTCGTGGCGGCGGCCGGTGGCGGATCGGCGACGTCGAGTGTTCCGACGGAGGTGTCGGACGGGGCCGCGAACCCGTAGTCGAACATCCGCTCAGCCTGCTGCGAGTACATGTTGTCGGCTTCGTTGAGCCCGTACATCTGAGTCACGATCACCCTGCGGCCGTCGCGCTCGGCGGCGCCGACGAAGGTCTTCAGGGCGTCGTCGGTGTACCCGGTCTTGCCGCCGAGCATACCGGGCCATCCGTCGCGGAGCAGGGTGTTCGACGTGTGCATCGTCCATGCCGGATGGTCGACGTCGCCGGGAACGTCCGGCCGTTTCGGATAGCCGGGGAAGGTGAAGGTTCTCAGTGCGACGATCTGACGGAACACCGGATTCCGCATCGCCTCTCGGAAGATCACCGCCAGATCGAACGGCGAGGTCGACATCCCCGGTGCGTCCAGGCCCGACGGGCTGGCCGCACGGGTGTCGTCGGCGCCCAAGTGGGCGGCCTTCGCGTTCATCTTCGCCAGCGCCGCGTCATGCCCGCCGAGACGCCCGGCCAGCGCGGAGGCGCAGTCGTTGCCGGAGACGACCAGCAGGCCGGTGAGCAGGTCGCGCACCGTGTAGCGGCCGCCCGGGCCCATCCCGCAGGAGTCGCCCTCCATCGACCAGTCCGCGGGCGTCGGTTCCACAGACGAGTCGAGGTCGAGTTCGTCGAGGACGACGAGCGCGAGCAGGACCTTGATGGTCGACGCCGGGCGGTACCGGCCGTGCGGATCCTTCGCGGCGATCACTCGACCCGAGTCGAGGTCGGCGATCAGCCAGCCGGAGGAGTTGAGACGGTCGGGCAGCGGGCCCGCCGCGGGGTCGGCGACTACGCCGCATCCGCCGAGCGCGTCACCGCCGACTGGCCGCTGGGGCACCGGCAGCGGCGAGGGCGAGGGGACGCCGGGAGCGACCGCTTCGGATTCGTCGACCGCGGGCGGCGGATCGGTGAGATGCGGGCATGCGTCGGTGTTCGGGGTGGTCATCGGCACCGGAGGAGTGACCGCCACGGCCGGATCGGCCGACGAGGGCGGTGCGCACAGCGCCGCGACGACGCCGAACGCGGCGACCGTCGCCCCGGCGCGCTTCAAGACGGACATGCTCATGACGAGCGTCACCCTACAGGGCGGTCGTCGGGCGGTCCGCGCTCGGCGTCCGGGTGCGGGTGGTTTCGACTCGCTTCGCGCTTCGGCGTCCGGGTGCGGGTGGTTTCGACTCGCTCCGCTGTGATTGTTTGGGGTGGTTGGCCTGGGGCTGACTGGCAGGGTGGTTATGGGTTCGTCGTTGTGTTCGTGACTCATCGCTCCGCTGGCCTCGTTGTGGGTGCCTTCAGCAAGACGTGTCCGTTCATCGATGGC